>CAMWWZ010000027.1 GCA_947178095.1 uncultured Treponema sp. | reverse complement strand
ACGGCATCGCGCTCGTCCCGATTTTGGGCTTTACGGCGTGCCATGTGATATACGCCGCAGTCAATTTTTTGCGGTGAACGTGCGGCGGCAACTCACTTACCCCTCCGCGCAAATCGCAATTGTTGTTCCAATTTTGTCTTAATATCAAGATACGGTATACCGGTATGGGGTATATTCTGTCAAGAAGAAAATTGCTTGTTGAGGGCTTCAGAAAACAATGAACAATTAAAATTGATGACTAACTAAGCGTCATCAATTTTAATGCCGAGTTTTCTGCGAAAACTCGCTTATTGAACTATCCGCGTCGCAACAAGTTGCTTAACGCGGATGAAATTGAACTTTTGAAAATCTGAAGTTTTTCAAAAGTTCAATTTTTAACGAACTGAAATTCTTTTTATTGAATTTCTTGTAAAATTATGCTAGAATCAATCTCATCAGCGCAAGCGTCGGGATGTGAAATCCTCCGCGCAAGTTAAATAAATTTTGTTTTGAGGTTTTATTATGAACGAAATCACTTATGAAAAATCTGGCGTGGACATCAACAACGCTGACGCGACAAAACGGGAAATGGCGAAGTATGTCAATTCCGACAATCGAAGAGTTCTGAACAAAGTGGGTGCTTTCGCTTCTCTTTATGACGTGAAATTTCCTGAAATGAAAAATCCCGTCCTCGTGCTCAAAACGGAAGAGCCTGGCTCGAAACAAAAATTCGCTTTCAAATATAAAAAGATAAAAAATATTTGCTACGACATGATAAACCATTTGACGAACGACATCATCGTCATGGGCGCAACTCCGCTCACGGTGCAAGACGCGATAATTTGTTCCAAAATCGAAAAAGATGTCGTGAGCGATTTGGTAAAATATATTTCGCAGGCGTGCAAAGAAAACGGCAGCGTTTTGACAGGCGGCGAAACTTCCGAGCAGCCCGACGTTGTGGAAAAAGGCGTTTACGTGCTCACGTCAAGCATCGTCGGCATTGTTGAAAAAGACGAAATCATCGACGGAAGCAAAATTGAAAAAGGCGACGTTGTGCTCGCCCTGCCTTCCAACGGAATTCACACGAACGGCTTTTCTTTTTTGAGAATGCTCATGGAACAATTTCCCGGCATCGAAAATGAAATTGTCGAAAACGGCGAAACTTTTTTGGAAATAATAATGCGCTCGCATTCTCCTTATTACAAAGTGCTCGCGCCGCTTTTCGGCAACAAGGCTTTGCGCGGAATGGCGCACATCACAGGCGGCGGCATTCAAGACAATTTGAACAGAATCTTGCCAGAAAATCTTTCGGCGGAAATCGATTTGGCGAAAATAAAAATTTTGCCGATTTTCAAATTCATCAAAGAAAAATCGCAAGCCTCCGACAAAGAATTGTTGCGAACTTTCAACATGGGCGTGGGCATGACAGCCGTCGTCAAAAAAGGCGCGGAGGGCGAATTCCTCGAGCACTTTAAAAAATTCGGCACGGCGGCGTATGTGATTGGCGAAATTATCGACGGCAACAAAACGGTGGTTTTCAAAAACAATTTGCAATATTGAAGCGGCTGCAATAAAATTAAAAAGTGAAAATGTGAGCGATATGGAATTTCCACGATGCATCAATTTTCCATATTTGCCTTATACCACTCAATGTCATAAAAGGGAATCAATAAGTCTAAATAGCAATATGAGGAAAGGCGTTTTGGACTGTGGCTCGTGTATTTCCTGTAATCGCGCAAACCTTCTTCGAACAAAACAAATTTTCCGAATGGAATGTAGACATAAACATTCTGTCTTTTAAACGAAATGCGCAATTTATACACGTCCACTTCTTCCAGATTGTAATAATCGATCAAGGAAAAATCATATTTTATGGCTCGTTCAATTTGTTTCCTGTCCAATGACTTGACATCGAAATTTACGTAAGGATAATGTTCAGATATCCAGTCAGATTCCTTTAGGACATCGAAAATTATGTCTATGTTTTCAGAACTTAATGCGGCGACATTGTTTCTTTTCAACCTATCAAGCCCTAAAACTTTATAGTCGTCTTTAAAACTATAGTCGCGTATGTCCACCAAAGTTTCCTTGTGCTGCCTTCGGAAAAGATAAAATTGAGAGAAAAATATGGATTTTATAGAAATTGATGCCATGATTAAGCTGAACAGAATTCCAACAAAACGTTTGCTAAAACCAAAAACTTTCAAGGAGACGCATAAAAGGAATGCTTGTGGAACAAAGTATACGATTAAATTTAATTTCCAGCCAAATGAAAAATACGAATAAGAATTCATGGCAAAAACGACGAAGGCGAGCAAAGACGCTATTTGCAGGATTGTCATGCACAAAGCCATTTTCTTTTTTGTCATGGCGCGATTGACAATTAACAAAGGAATGAAAAATGCAGAAAGCAGAATTTCAGCCATGTAGATATATGAAAAATCTACAGGCAGAAACAATAAGCACATTGAAACAAGACAAACGGCACTGCTAATTATTGCGAATATTTTTCGCTTCATAATTTCCTCACATACAAAGTTCGCCCGCTTGTAATATTCGTTCTCTTCCATAAGTCTATCCTCCGCGTTTGTTTTCGCCGTTTACATACATTCTGAATCCTGCCATTGCTTCAAATTTTTAAGTTTTATCTATGCTATTGGGCAGATTTCGATTGGAATATCCTCCCACTCCTTTCAGCCAATGCCCTATAATTCCGCCTTTATTAATCCTGTAAGTTATTATTTCATTGTCAGAATTATATTCCAAATCAGGGAAGTATCCTTCATCATTCCAAAACCACGGCATTGTGCCGCTTTCTTCATAGAAGTGAAAGTGAATCTCGTCATACTCATTTTGGCTATCGAAATAATCAAAACAATATTTTGACAATTGTTCGTCAAGTTTTTTTAAAGAAAAATGTCTGCCTTTTACAAGAAAATATTTACAGCATTTCCTTTCACCATTATATTTATTTGTTTCAATATGATCTAATCTCAAATCCCTCAAGGTGATTTTTTCGTAATGAATCACATCTTCTTCTAGAACAGTTTTGTCCCCATCATATTTAATACCAGGATGTTCAAACGTTATGTATGCATCGATAAGAATAACAAAAAATGGAAACAGTATCGCGCCGATGAGCAAAAGTATTGCTTTCAGAAGCCCTTTGTTTTTATTCAATTTCTACCTCCACAGTTTCTTCATGTATGGCGTGATCCACAAAAGCCTTACAACCAGTTTGAATATTTTGTCGAGCCGATTCTCACAACTACAAACTTTCACCATCCGTATAATTTATTTGAACACTAAATTTTTTGAGCATTTCTTTTTTCTTGATATGCCTTTTCACTTCGTCATAATTGAAACAAAGTTTTTTCATCAGCACCGAGGGAAGCCGATAGTACTTCCCACTGTTCTCCCCCTTGATATAAAACGCGCCGCTTCCGTCATTTTGCGCCACGCAGGTAAGTACGGAATTTCCGTATTCATCGCTACGGAATATTCCTTCGCCGTCCGGAATAGAAATGCCGAACACTATGTCTATCACCATTCCGCCTGTCAAAGTCCGTTCAATTGCCTCGTCGCCGAACTGTTTTGTGGGCGCACGTTTTCCGATGTTCTCCGACTTCACTTCTTTGGCGGAAAGAATCATCGCCGCGATATACTCGGCCTGTTCTCCCGTATATGTAGACTCGCATGTTCCAAAGTGCGAGTACTCTCCAGAGCGTATGTCATCTTCCGTCCAAAGCCCGTCAAAATCAGGATCTTCGGAAATCAAAAGAAGATACTCGAACGGCTCAAAGTATATGTCCACGGAATCAACCTGTTCCAGAAGCGCAGAAAAATCTTCTCCTATTCTCGCTTGAAAATTTTCATACGCCCCCTCCATGCGCACGGGCGAATAAGCGCACGAAAAAATCAAAACAGAAAGCGCGACTGTAAAAATCAAACCAAGTTTTCTTATTTTCATAAAATTATTTCCTCTCCGCCCTATTCATTTTACAACTTTCATTCATTTCCAACAATACCAAATAAATTTCATAACTGCTATTCTGGTATAATGACGGTAGAATGTTCAATAAGAAATTCTGTCAGCTCCATGAGCATTTCATTTCGTTCAAAAATCTTTCCGTTCAAAACCATATATTTTTCACCTTCAGGCTCATACGAATACCAAAGCACCAGCTCTCCATCCGCATTTTTCATTTCGCACAAGGTAGTAATGAACACGGTGCTTTTTTCCGTATTCTTTGCCTCTCGAATTTTCTTTGGAAAATAAATTGAAAAAAAGTGCATGAAAACGTGTCGATAAAAAGTCGCGCCGATTTTCTTTTCAAAGCTACCGTCCCGAATTTCATAGACGCTCAACGGAACATCCCTGTAAACTTGCCAATCATTGTAATATATTGTCAGTTCAAATTTGTCGCTTTCTTCCACCGCCTTGACATTCGGAACAATGTTCTTGTCATGTACAAAACTGTATTTTCTGCAATATCCTGCCGCCAACGAAAACAGAATCAGAATGGATGCGATGCATTTTCTTTTCAATTAGTTTTCTCCTGAAAAATTGGTAGCGTATAAGGATGTAGACAGTTAATCATATATCTTTGCGTTCGTCAATGATTGGGAATCAACAACCTCGCCGCAAGTCGGAGTATGAAACTATCCGCACAAAATCAACAATTAAAATCAGCAACTAATTATGCGTTGCTGATTTTAATGCCGAGTTTCTTTCAGAAACTCGCTTATTATACTGCGATTCTTTGCTTCGTTACGAAATCGCATTTTCAGCAATTCTCGAATCTGAAGATTCGTTCATTGTTGAAAATTAAGGAATCTATGCCTAAAAAGTATCGGCTCATAATATAAACAAAGTATTTGACATAACTGATTTCATAGGATAAAATTAAAAAACTGGAGAAAATATGTTCGATGAAGTGAAAAAGAATTTCGGCTTTGGCTGTATGCGCCTGCCAATGAATGGCGGCAAAATCGATTACGCCGAGTTCAACAAAATGATTGACGCATTCATTGAAAACGGCTTCAACTATTTCGACACGGCGCACGGCTATCATTCGGGCAAAAGCGAAACTGCGCTGCGCGATTGCCTTGTGGCGCGTTATCCTCGAGACAAATTTATTCTCACAAATAAACTGACGCAACCTTATTTCAATTCGGAAGCGGACGTGCGCACTTTTTTTGAAAGCCAGCTGAAGATTTGCGGCGTGGACTATTTTGATTTTTATTTGATGCACGCGCAGTCAAAAGAAATTTTTTCGCATTTCAAAAAATACCGCGCTTACGAGCAGGCTTTGAAATTCAAGGCGGAAGGAAAAATCAAGCATTTCGGAATTTCATTCCACGACACTGCGGATGTGCTCGACGAAATTTTAAATGAATATCCGCAAATAGAAGTCGTGCAGATTCAGCTCAATTATGTTGACTACGACGACCCGGCGGTGCAATCGCGCAAATGCCTCGAAGTTTGCAACAAGCACAGAAAGCCCGTAATTATAATGGAACCCGTGAAAGGCGGCAATCTCGTAAATCTTCCAGACGACGCGAAAAAATATTTCGAAGAACTCGGCAGCGCAAGCACGGCGAGCTACGCAATTCGTTTTGCCGCCGGGCAGAAAGGCGTGTTCATGGTGCTTTCTGGAATGAGCGACATGGCGCAAATGAACGACAACATTTCGTATATGAAAAATTTCAAGCCGCTTGACGAAAAGGAAATGAAAGCCGTTCAAAATGTTTGCGCCGTTTTCAATGGAATGAATTTGATTCCTTGCACGGCGTGTCGCTATTGCACGGACGGCTGCCCGAAAAATATTTCCATTCCAGATTTGTTTGCGTGCATGAACACAAAAAAACATTACCACGACTGGAACGCGGATTATTATTACAACGAGGTGCACACAAAAAACAGCGGCAAGGCTTCGGATTGCATCAAATGCGGCAAGTGCGAAAATGCGTGTCCGCAGCATTTGCCGATACGCGATTTGTTACAGGAGGTTGCCAAGGAATTTGAAAAATAAAATGCCGGATTTTCGGCGAAGAAAGTTGCAACTTTATTATTAATTTTTATAGGAGTTTGACATGATTGAAAATGTTTTGGTGAGAAAAAATCTCTCGTTCAAATTGAAAATTGCCGTCAAGACAATTATTTCTGCGGGGATTGTCGCGCTCGCGGTGATTTTGCCGCAGCTTGTTCATCTCGCTTATGGACAGGCGGGCGGAGTCCAGTGGCTTCCTATGTATTTGCCCGTTCTGATTGGCGGCTGCATTTTGGGCTGGAAGTGGGGCTTGGGAATAGGCATCGCTTCGCCCATCGTAAGTTTTTTGATAACATCCGTGCTCGGAAATCCGATGCCCGCGCTTGCGCGGCTTCCGTTCATGGCAGCGGAACTTGCGGTGTTCGCCGCCGTTTCGGGATCGTTCGCAAAAAAGATTTCGGTCAACGGCTGGATGGCTTTTCCTGCCGTGCTTTTGGCGCAGGTCGCAGGAAGAAGCGTTTTCATGTTGCTTGCGATTTTATTCCAGCCGATAACGCATATTGCACCAGCCATTATTTGGGCGCAAATGCAAACCGGGCTTTTGGCAATGGTTTTGCAAGCGGTCATCGTGCCGTTCATTGTGATGGATTTGAAATTCATTTTGGACAAAAATGCAAATGACTGATTTGCAAATTGCGAAAAACAATTTGTCGGGACACACGATTTGCCTTTGCAAAAACGGCGAATGTTTGTACAGCGAAAAAAAAGGCATCGCGCCAATGATGGACTTCATCGCAAGCGGCGCGAACCTTGAAGGCTATTCTGTCGCCGACCTTGTTGTCGGCAAGGCGACGGCTTTGCTCTTTGTCAAGTGCGGCATAAAAAATGTTTTCGCAAAAACGCTTTCCGAAAATGGCAAAAAAATTCTTGAGCGTTTCGGCATCGATTACGAATACGAAACGTTGGCAGAAAAAATAATCAATCGCGCGGGAACGGATATTTGTCCGATGGAAAAAGCCGTCGCGAATACTGACGATCCCGAAGAAGCGTTTTTAATTTTGGAAAACGCATTGAAAAAAATTAAATGATTTCGCAAAACCGGCGAAGCGTAAAAACTCGATGTTAAAATTCGCACAGCAATTTTGTGCGGATTTTAATTTTTTTTAACTGTTAAAAATATCGCAATTATGGCAGAAAATAATTTAAAACTTTCCATCAATAATTTCGCAAAAAAAATCACGCCCGATATGGTCGGGCTTTTTTTCGAGGATATAAATTTCGCGGCGGACGGCGGACTTTACGCGGAAATGATTGAAAACCGTTCGTTCGAGGCAATCAAAAGCAAAGGCGAAAATCACAATTACGTTTTTTCGGAAGACAATCTTTATGCGTGGAATTCCTTGAACGGAAAATCGCAAAATCTTGAAATATCCATGAATGCGCCGCTCAATTTCGAAAATCCGCATTACTTGCGTTTTACGGCTGAAAATCCCGACGAAGGTTTTTGCAACAAAGCGTATGACGGCGTTTCGCTCAAAAAGGGCGAAAAATATTTCGTGAGTTTTTACGGCCGCGAAGTTTTTTACAAAGGCGGCGAAGTAAAAATTTCAATCACGAAAGAAAATAAAATTTTTGCCCAAGCGCGCGTTCCTTTAAAATCAGTTCAAGAAGCCGACGGCTACAACAAAATGCTCGGAAATTGCGAAGACAAAAAATGGAATTTTTACAAAACGGAAATCGTCGCCGAAGAAAACGTGAGCGGCGCAATTTTCGAAATGCGTTTTTCAAAATCGGGAAGTTATGAATTCGATCTTATTTCGATGATTCCGCAAAATGCCGTTGCGGGCGTTTTTCGAAAAGATCTTTTCGAAGCGTTGAAAAATCTTCATCCCGCTTTTTTGCGTTTTCCGGGCGGATGCATCGTCGAAGGAACGAGCATTTTTTATCGTTACGAATGGAAGAAAACTGTGGGCGAACTGAAAAATCGCAAAGTCAAACCGAATCTTTGGGCGACGCAAGGCGGAAACACGATTGCGGCGTGGGAAACTTGCGATTCGCATTATATGCAAAGTTACGGAATCGGTTTTTACGAATATTTTCTTTTGTGCGAATTGCTTTCCTGCGAAAAACGAATTTGCAAGCCGCTGCCTGTTTTGAATATTGGCGTTGCGTGCCAATTCCGTTCGTATGAAACCGTGCCAATTGATTCGGAAGAATTCGCGCAATACATTCAGGACGCTTTGGACTTAATTGAATTTGCAAACGGCGATGTCAAAACAAAATGGGGAAGTCTCCGCGCGAAAATGGGACATCCGCAAAGTTTTAATCTTGAAATGATTGCAATCGGAAATGAGCAATGGGAAAGTCCGCACGTTGATTTGGCCGCGCGTTACATCGAATTTGAAAAAGCGATTCACAAAAAATATCCGCAAATCAAACTTTTAGGAACGGCAGGACCTTTCGTAAAAAATGAAATTCACGAAAAGGCGTGGAATTTTTATCGCGAAAAAAACAAGGCGGCAAAAAATTTTTGCTATGCCGTGGATGAACATTATTACGTCGCACCCGAATGGCTTTATGAAAACGTTGATTTTTACGACGATTATCCGCGGGACATTGCCGTTTTTGCAGGCGAATATGCCGCCCATGATTTGAATCTTACGAACTCCGTTGAATCCGCGCTCGCCGAAGCCGCGATGATGACGGGCATGGAAAAAAATGCCGACATTGTGAAATTTGCTTCTTACGCGCCGCTTTTTAATCGGATTGGACATTCGCAATGGACTCCCGATTTGATTTGGTTTGATTGTGACAGCGTGATTTTGACTCCGAATTATTATGTGCAAAAAATTTTTTCCGATTATTCGGGAACGAAAACTCTTGCCTTGGACGGGCAGGACAAAAAATTGCGCGAAAATAAATTGTACGTTTCCGCAATTTTCGACGATGAAAATAAAATCATTTTGAAAATCGTGAATGCGGCGGAAGAAGAACAAACTTTGAATCTTTTCGATGAAAAAAATCAGAAAATTTCCGCGCCTTGCGAAAAAGTTCTGCTGCAAGCCGCAAACGGAAAAGTAAAGCCGCAAGTTCAAACGGACGCAGTGAGCAAAAACCCGAACGGCAAGGCGCTTTCCGGCGATTCGTTCACGAATTTGCAAATGTGCAAATTGCGTGCGCCCGAAGAGGCCGCATACAAAATCACGAATTTTGATTTGGACGGAAAAATCTCGTTGCCGCCAAAGACAGTTACGGTTTTGAAATTTTGACTGCTCTATATATAAAGTAGTATTGACTTATAGCACTGCAATATTGTAACATTGATAAAAATACATTTTCATTTGCCAAAGGAAATATTGTGAAAAATAAAAAATTGGAAATCATATTTTTATGCTGTGCGTTCGAAGTAGCAATAATAATATTTGTTGCAATCGCAAATTTGTTCGACAATTCGATTTACTATATTTTTTATAATTTATTCTACGGAATGGGAATAAGCGTTTTGCTTCCGCTTTTGATTTTGCAAAAAGAAAAATCAAACTTTGAAACTGTGGGAATTAAAAAATTGGGCAAGCGACAAATTCTTGTGTTGGCTTTGTTTGTCGCATTTTCTGTGGGCGGACAAATTATTCCAAAAATGACCGCGGGCGAAAAATTGCGCTGGAACGTTCTGCCTGTCGCAATTCTTCCGCTTGTAATGACAACTTTTTTCGAGGAATTTTTATTCTGCGGATTTTTGCAAACACGTTTGGAAAAACAATTCGGCGCGGTGATTGCGATAATCGTTTCGGGTTTATTGTTCGCGCTTTATCATCTCGGATATCCGGGATTCCGCGCTGCCGGCGACATTTTGCTTTTATTCGCAGTCGGAATCGGTTTCGCCATTTCGTTCAAATTGGCGGAAAATAATTTGATTATATCTTACTTTGTTAATTTGCCAAACGCTTTCGTCACATATATTTTGAAATTCGAGCAATTTCCAAAAATGACAATTTGGTCAACAATGTTTGCAGGAATTACGATAATTTTTATTGCCGCTATTTTGTTTGCGATGAAAGTAAAAAATGAAAAGCAGCTGACTTGATAAAATCGCCAACAGAAAAATATTCATTTCAAATTTCCTTCTAACAATCTCATTCGCGCCGCACTAGAAAAAAATTCGCTTTTCCGTTAAAATAAATTTATGGGAACAAAAAAATTCGATGACGAAACAATTTATATTTTGGATTCTTACGGCCTGATTTATCGTTGCTACTTTGCGTTTATTTCGCGTCCGCTCACGGATTCTCATGGGCGAAACATTTCCGCGCTGTTCGGATTTTTCCGCAACTTGCATTCGCTTTTGCAGCATTACAAACCAAAGACTTTGGTCGTCGCGCTTGATTCAATCTCGAAAACTTTTCGGCACGAAATGTATTCGGAATACAAAGCCACTCGCCAAAAAACGCCCGATGATTTGCACGCGCAAATTCCTTGGATTGAAGAAATTTTGGCCGCGCTCGGAGTTCCTGCGATTCGCGTCGAAGGCTATGAAGCCGACGATGTGATTGCGACGATTGCGACCAAAGCGGTGGCGGCTGGAAAAACTTGTCGCATACTTTCTGGCGACAAGGATTTGATGCAATTGGTTTGCGACGATGTTCAAATTTTAAAGCCCGATCACAGCGACGTTTGGAAAGTCGTTGGCAAGGAGGGGGTAAAAGCCGAATGGGGGGTGCCGCCCGAAAAACTCTTGGACTTGCTTTCGCTTTACGGCGACACCGCCGACAACGTTCCTGGCGTGAAAGGCGTGGGCGTAAAAACGGCTTGCAAACTTTTAGACGAATACGGCTCGCTCGAAGGCATTTATGAAAATGCGCAGGAAATCGGCGGCGCAATCGGAAATAAAATTCGCGATGGAAAAGACAACGCATTTTTTTCAAAAAAATTGATCGCGCTTTGCACGGACGTTCCCGGCGTGGAATTGGAAAAAATTCCTCCGACAAATTTCAATTATTCTGCCGCCGCCGAAAAATTGAAATCTTTTGAAACGCCGCAAGTTGCAAAGCAATACGCGACGCTCGCAGTCGAATCGGGACAAAAAATTTCAAGCGATGAAAATTCTGATTCCGCAGAAAAAAAATCAGTTTCGGGAAATTCAAAATCTGCGGAAAAAAATAGTTCCGAAAATTCTTTGGAAGAAATCGCCGAGCCAATTCCGCTCAAAAAAAATTCCGGCAACTACAAGGCGATTGAAACGCAAAAAGATTTGGCCGCGCTTATTGATAAAATTTTGTCTTTCGGAAAAGTCGCGCTCGATACTGAAACGGATTCGCTTGAAACTACGAAAGCGAATTTGGTGGGATTCAGTTTGTGCTGCAAAAAAGGCGAGTCTTTTTACATTCCGGTTTTGGCGCAGGACGCTTCACTTTTTGAACAACGCGGAATTTCTTTGAACGATGCGCTCGCGCAAATCCAGCGACTTTTTGACGCGAAAAATTTTCTGCTTGTTTTGCACAATGCGAAATTCGACTATAAAGTTTTGCGCGGCGCGGGCTTGAACGCAAATACAATCAAGGCGAAAATTTTTGACACGATGATTGCCGCGTGGCTTTTGGAACCGGACAGGCTTGGCCGCTCGCCTTATTCTCTTGAAACGCTTGGGCAAACGAAGCTTGCGTTGATTGGAATTGAGTTCAAAGATTTGGTTGCGAAAGGACAAACGTTCCGCGACGTGCCGCTCGAAAAAGCCGTGGATTATGCTGCCGAGGACGCGGACTTTACTTGGCAACTTTTTGAATTTTTTTCGGACGAACTCAAGCAAAAAAAACTCGACGCGCTTTTCGAGAAAATTGAAATTCCGCTTATCACGATTTTGGGCGAAATGGAAATTCAAGGGATTCACCTTGATTCGAATGCGCTTTCGGATTATGCGAAAAATTTGGAAAAAGAAATTTCTTCCGCCGAACAAGAAATTTATTCGGAAGTCGGACATGAATTCAACGTCGCTTCTCCAAAGCAGCTTCAAGAAGTTTTGTTCAAGGAGCGCGGGCTAAAGCCGGGCAAAAAAACAAAAACCGGCTATTCCACGGACACGAGCGTTTTGGAAGAACTTGCACTGTTCGATTCTGTTCCTGCGAAGATTTTGAAATTCCGCGAAATGTCAAAATTGCAATCAACTTATGTCGAAGCGTTGTCGCGCCTCGCGGATGAAAACGGTCGCATTCACACGACGTTCTTGCAAACCGGAACTGCCACTGGACGGCTTTCCAGCCGCGATCCGAATTTGCAAAACATTCCAGTGCGCAATGATGCTGGCCGAAAAATTCGAAGCGCGTTTACAGCCGTTCCAGGAACGATTCTTATCAGCGCGGATTATTCTCAAATCGAACTTGTTGTGCTGGCCCATCTTTCGGGCGACAAAAATATGCGCGAAGCGTTTTTGAGCGGAAGCGACATTCACAAAGCGACGGCTTCGTTGATATACAATGTGAATCCTGATGACGTTACGCCAGAAATGCGTCGCACGGCAAAGACAATAAATTTCGGCGTGATTTACGGAATGAGCACATTCAGGCTTTCGAACGAACTCGGAATTTCTCGAGCCGCCGCCGCGCAATTCATCGAAAATTATTTTGCACAATATGTTTCGATTGACAAATTCATAAAAGAAACAATTGCGAGCGCGGAAAAAAATGGCTATGTGGAAACGCTGATGGGACGCCGCCGAAAAATCTTGAATATCAAAAGCCGCAACAAAATCGAAAAGTCTGCCGCAGAACGAATTGCCGTGAACACGCCGATTCAAGGCAGCGCGGCCGACATCGTAAAAAAAGCGATGATCGATGTCGATGCGGCGTTGAAAGAAAATTCGTGCGAGGCAAAACTTTTGCTTCAAGTTCACGACGAACTGATTTTGGAATGCGTCGACAACAAAGCCGCAATCGAAAAAACAATTTCAATTTTGCGAGAAAAAATGGAAGGCGCGGTAAAACTTTCAATTCCGCTGAAAGTTTCGATTGAGCACGGCGCGAATTGGGGCGAGTTTCATTGAAGTTTTTCGAGGTGTCCTTTAAAGGCGAAAAAATGTTCGAAGAAAAACTCAAAAAAAAAATCGATGAAAAAAAAATTGCGCACGATATTCCCGTTTTTTGCGTCGCTGGAAAAATCGCCGCAGGAAAAAATTTCATTTGCTCGATTTTGGAACGCCACGGATTTTTTTGCATTGACGCCGATTCTGTGATTCACGAAATAATCAAAGAAAGGCAAAACGAAATTTTAGCAGAATTTCGTGATGACGCGCAAAGGGAGGGGATTATTTTGCAAAACGCGGACGGCTCGCTCAATCGCCGCGCGCTTGGAAAACTTATTTTTTCTAAAAAAGAATTTTTGGCAAGGCAGGAAAATATTGTTTATCCAGCTTTTGTAGAAAATATTGAAAAAATAATCGCGCAGATTTCCTTCGACGCAAATTCTGAAAATAAAAAAAATGCGCCGCGCGGAATCATCCTCAATGCCGCCGTGCTTTATAAAACACCGCGACTTTTGGAAAAATGCCGCGCGATTTTTTTTGTGGACGCTCCAATGTTTATTCGTTTTTTGCGAGTGCGCCGCCGCGACAAAATTCCGCCAAGCGAAATTTTAAAACGATTTTTTTCACAAAGAAATTTGCTCGCAAAATATAAAAAATTTTCAAAGTCGCGCGGAATCCAAATTGTAAAAATCAAAAATTGGGGAAACGGCATAGAAAGGAAAATTTGCGCAATCGTGGATTCTGCATTGTAAAATTTTCAAAAATGAAAATGCGCATTTTCCGCCCGCTTGATAAATTTGCATATCAAGCAAGCGGAATTGAAAATTGCCAATCAAATCTGCTTCATCACATTGACCATTTCGATTGCGCCAAGCGCACAGTCGTAGCCTTTGTTTCCGCTCTTTGCGCCCGCGCGTTCGATGGCTTGTTCCAAATTGTCGGTGGTAAGAATTCCAAACAAGACCGGAACTCCGCTCGAAAAACTCGCCTGCGCGATTCCCTTGCTCACTTCGGCACAAACATAATCGTAATGCGAAGTGCTTCCGCGAATCACCGCGCCAACGCAAATTATCGCGTCATACTTTTTGCTTGCCGCCATTTTTTGAGCGACCACAGGAATTTCAAACGCGCCTGGAATCCACACCGCCGTGATGTTTTCCTCTTCCACGCCGTGCCGGACAAGGCCGTCCTGTGCGCCTTCGAGCAATTTTTGCACGATGACCGAATTGAAGCGCGATGCCACAATTCCCACTTTCATGCCGCTCGGCGCGACAACTTTTCCTTCGATCAATTTCATAATTTCCTCCTGATTGGAAAAATTTCAATTTCATTCCACGTCGATGTGAGAAAAAATGTGTCCCATTTTTTCTTTTTTCGTGCGCAGGTAAAATTTATCGTAAATTTGCGGCGCGATTTCAATCGGAACTCGTTCCGCTACGTGAATGCCAAATCCATCCAGACCGTATATTTTCTGCGGATTGTTCGTGAGAAGGCGCAAGGATTTTATTCCCAAATCTCGCAAGATTTGTGCGCCAATCCAATATTCGCGCAGGTCGGCTTTGAACCCAAGCTTCAAATTGGCTTCAACTGTGTCATAACCTTTTTCTTGGAGCATGTAAGTTTTGAGTTTGTTTATCAGCCCGATTCCGCGCCCTTCCTGCCGCATGTAAAGCAAAACGCCTCGTCTCGCCCTTTCGATTTGGCGCATCGCCTCGGCAAGTTGCGGACCGCAATCGCAGCGTTTCGAGCCGAAAACATCGCCAGTAAGACATTCGGAGTGAACGCGGCACAAAACATTTTCCCCGTCTGCGATTTCGCCTTTTACAAGCGCGACATGATGTTCGCCCGTGATGTCATCGGTGTAGCCGTATATATCAAAGTCGCCGTACTCGCTGGGAAGTTTTGCAGACGCTTCTCGAACGACATGCTTGTCGTGAACGCGGCAATAGTCGGCAAGAGATTTTATAGTAATATATTTTATACCAAATTTTTTTGCAAGCGCGAAGATTTTTTCACCACGCATCATAGTTCCATCATCGTCCATAATTTCGCAGCAAACTCCGCATTGCTTCAAACCCGCAAGTCGGCACAAATCCACAGTGGCTTCAGTGTGTCCCGCGCGAACCAACACCCCTCCCTTTTTTGCTATGAGCGGGAATGTGTGGCCAGGTTTTCTGAAATCTTGCGGCTGCGCGTTTTCATCGACGCAAGCGCGAATTGTAGCTGCTCTTTCCACTGCGGAAATTCCAGTCGTCGTAGAAACGTGGTCAACGGAAACAGTAAAAGCCGTTTCGTGATTGTCGGTGTTTTCGCTCACCATCGGAATGAATCCGAGGCGGTCGGCAACCGCTTGGCTCATCGGCGTGCAAATCAAGCCTTTCGCATGCGTCGCGATAAAATTGATGTTTTCCGTCGTGGCAAATTCGGCGGCACAAATCATGTCGCCTTCATTTTCGCGATCTTCCGAATCGCTCACCAAAATTATTTTTCCGGCGCGTAAATCTTCCAACGCCTCAGGAATTGAATTGTACTCAATTGAATTGTATTCCATCTATTTCTCCCATATTATGTTAAAAATTATTTTTTCGCAAAAATTCTTCCGTAATTTTTTCATCGCTTTTCTGCGACGAAAAATTCGAAAGAAAATCATTTTGCCCCAAAAATTTTTGAACGTACTTTCCAATTATATCATTTTCAATGTTCACAGTGTCGCCCGATTTTTTGAAAAGCAAATTGGTCTGCGACTGCGTGTGCGGAATCACGGAAACGGCGAATTGCGCCGAATCAATTTTTGCCACGGTGAGACTTATTCCGTCCAACGCGATCGAACCTTTCGGCACAATCAGATTCAGGATTTCGCCGGGCGCGGAAATGTGAAACCAAATCGCATTCGCTTCATTTTGAATTTCGGAAATTTTTCCGATTCCATCGATATGCCCAGAAACTATATGTCCGCCAAATCTGCCATCGCAAGGCATAGCCCGCTCAAGGTTTACGACATCGCCATTTTTGAACGCGCCCAAATTCGTGCGACGCAAAGTTTCGGGCATCGCGTCGGCCACAAAAAAATTGTGCGCAATTTCGACCACCGTAAGGCAAACTCCGTTCACCGCGATGCTGTCGCCAATCTTCGTTCCACCAAGAACGAGGCTCGCCGCGATTTTTATTTTTGCCGAAGAGCCGCTTTGTTCCAGCCCCAAAAGTTTTCCAGTTTCTTCAATTATTCCCGTGAACATTTTTCCGCCTTTAAGATTTTTGTTTTTGCCGAACTTCGTATTCTATGAGAATGTCGTCGCCACATTGCGAAAACGATTTTTGTTCAAGCGCAAAATTTTGCGAAACAAGCTGAACGCCCTCGCCACCAACAGGAGAAGGCGCGGAATTTCCGCCAAAAATTTTCGGCGCGACAAAGCAGTACATGCGCTGCACGATTCCCGCCTGCAACGCGCTGAAATTTATTTTCGCGCCGCCTTCAATCAAAACGCTGTCGATATTTTTTTTAGCGAGAAGTCGCATCAATTTTTTCAAGTCAATTTTTTTCTCGCCTTGCGCGTCGGAAAGTTGGCGTTTCGAATCCGCGCGTTTTTTGCAAAAAAGAATTTCAATTCCTGCATTTTTGAGCGCGGAAATTTTTTCTTTGAAATTTTTATTTTGTGCATTTTTCAAATTTTTTTCATCAAGTGCGCAAGCAACGATCGTCGGAATTTCTTTTGCCGTCCGAACAATTTTCGAACCAAGCGGAATCCGCAAATCAGAATCGCAAATCACGCGCACAGGATTTTTTCCGCCTTCAATTCTACAAGTCAAAAGCGGATCGTCGGCGAGCACCGTGCCGATGCCGCAAAGAATGGCGGCGTACTTTTTGCGCAAATTGTGCGCGTACTCGCGCGAAGCCTCGCAGGAAATCCATTTTGATTTTCCGGAAACTGTCGCGATTTTTCCATCGGCAGTCATCGCATATTTGAGCGCGACAAACGGAATCTTTTTTGTAATAAAATGAAAGAAAATAAAATTGAGCGCGTCGCATTCATCTCGCAAAAAATCTTCATAAACTTGGACTCCATTTTCGCGAAGGAATTTTATTCCCTTCCCCGCGACAAGCGGATTCGGATCGCGCGAGCCAACAACGACTTTCGAAATGCCCGCTTCCAAAATTGCCTGAGTGCAAGGCGGCTGTTTTCCAAAATGGCAGCACGGCTCGAGCGTAACATAAAGCGTCGCGCCTTTCGCCGCATCCAAAAGATTTTTTTTTGCAAGATTGAAAAGCGCGTCGCGTTCGGCGTGAAGCGCGCCATATTTGTGATGAAATCCAGCGGCAAGAATTTTGCCGTTTTTTTCAATGACCGCGCCGACAAGCGGATTAGGATTCGTAAAGCCCTCGCCTTTTTTCGCAAGCGAAATTGCCTTTTTCATAAATTTGGCATTTGGAAAAATTTCTGCTTCAGATTTTTTCATCTGAGTTTTCATTTTTCCTCCTCATCCAAATTTGAAAATTTCGCGAAAAAATCAAAATTTTCAATTACAAACTTCTACCGCGCGATGCATCGATTTTTTATCGCAAATTTACTTCAATAAATAAATGCGATTTTTGTTTACGCCTTGCGCTTCGACAATTTCATTTTCCGAAAGTTTTGCCAAAATTTTTCGCGCGGTTTCGGTCGATGTTTCGGCAATTGTGCGCGCTTGCGAATTCGTAATCGACTTATTTTCGAAAAGATATTCCAAAATTTTTTCGACTTTTTCGTTGCATTCAATTTGCGCGTTTTTGCAAAGCCGCGCAACTTTCGTATCATTCGGAATATACGGCGTTTTGTCTTCAGACGATTTTGCGATTTCCTCTGATTTTTTTGCGATAACTTTTTTGGGCTTTTCATTTTTTTGCGCCGGCTTGCTTGCGATATTTTTTTCATCGTCAAGTTTTATTCTTACGCCAGTTTCGCGAGTTTTCCTTTCTTTCTTTGCCTTTACAGAATCGCTTTTTTTCGAATCCGCTTTTTTTGAACCAACGCGCTTTTTCTTTTTTGAATCTTCGACTTTTATCGCAACTCCGTCTTCATCATATTTTATGTGAATCGTCTTGTAATTAAGCTTGTTTTTCGCGCCGCACAAAAGATTTTGTAAAAGCTGCTCGAAATATATTTTGTCCGCCTTGATTTTTTTTTCGTCACTATACGCAGAACGCACGAGCGAATTGCGAAAATAAACTGGTTTTCGCGCAAGAGTTTCATTTGAAGAAGCAAAGCCAAAATGTTCGAGATATTTTATAAGAAATATCGCAACTGTTTGCGTGTTATATTTTTCAAACGGATGAATCTGCCACAATTCAGAAATAAAATTTGCGATATGTTCCGCGATTTCCGGCTTTTTCAAATTTTCAAAACTGAACTTTTTTTCTTGCGAAAAAAGCTTTTTGAGCGAACTTGCGATATTTTTGGCTTCAGGATAAACCAAAAGTTCTCCGTCCAAAGCCCATTCTCTTTTTGCGATATTTTTCTTGCGATATTCGCCGGCGTTTTCCAAAATTCCTTCAAAAAGTTTATGATGAATATTTTGCAAAGTTTCTTGCGATAAAAATTCATGGGCTTTTTTTTGAACTTTCGAAGCATTCGGGGAAAATTCGTTAAGAAGTCCTGCGGCTTGCGGAGTTTGCGATAAAATCTCAAACATTCTCGCCGCCACAACATTCGCATGATTTTCTTTGTCGATTTTTTTCGCCAAATTTACGGCTTTTCTCGCAGAAATTTCTCCCACAATATTTTGCCTTGCGATATCCATCAATTCGTCGGAAGTTTCCAAACCTTCAATGGCTTGAAATGCAATCGCAGTTTTCCAAAAGAGAATTTTTTGCTTTTCATCAAGTTCAATTTTCATTGTTATATTATATCACACATTCAAAAAATTTGCGATAAAAATTTTGCCACTTGCGATAAAATTTTTACAATAAAAACTTTATCGCAAATTTTTATTCGAAATTATTTTTTGTTAATTCGCGCGACGAATTCATCAAACAAAAAATTCGTGTCGAGCGGACCACCGCTTGCTTCGGGATGAAACTGCACGCTGAACGCAGGAATGTCCGTATACTCGATTCCTTCGCAAGTGCCGTCGTTCGTGTTTACAAAACTCAAATTCGCGCCGCGCGGCAAGCTTTCGTTGTCAACGGCGTAGCCGTGATTTTGGCTTGAAATGTAAACGCGGCCGGTGGAAAGCTGCTTTACTGGCTGATTCGCGCCGCGATGTCCGTATTTCAATTTTGTAGTTTTTGCGCCGCGCGCAAGTGCGAGCATTTGGTGTCCCAAGCAAATTCCAAAAATCGGCTTTCCGCTTTCGGAAAGTTTTTTGATTTCGTTTATGATTTGCGAATTTTCGGCAGGATCGCCCGGGCCATTTGAAAGCATGATTCCGTCGGGATTCATCGCGAGAATTTTTTTCGCAGTCGCGCCACATTCCACGGTTTCCACTTCGAGTCCGCGTTTTAAAAGTTCGCGGCGAATGTTTCCTTTCGCGCCGAAATCCCAAAGCACGACTTTTTTTCCTTTGCCTCCGCGCATCGCTTCTTGCGCGTCATTTATTTTCGTGCCGTCCGTTCGGATTGGAACTGCGCGATAAGCCGCGCTTTCGGCAAAAACTTTTTCGGCGGATTTTTCGATTTTCGTGCAATCAAGCGAAACGCTTTGCACGGCATTTTCGATTTTGTATGATTTTATTTTTTGCAAAAGCTTTTCTTTTTCCGAAACGTTTTCGAGCGCAGCCATCGCGGATTTCGCTTCGTCACTTTCTCCGCAAATTATCATTCCGTTCATCACGCCGGCTTCACGTAAAATTTTTGTAAGCCGCCTCGTGTCAATTCCGTAAAGTCCAGGAATTCCGTTCGCCCTCAAAAATTCGTCGAGATTTTTTTCGCCGCGAAAATTGCTCGGACTTTCGCACCACGAACGAACGATGTAGGCGCGCGCGTGAATTTTCGCGCTTTCAAAATCGTCTTCGATGATTCCATAATTTCCGACGAGCGGAAAAGTTTGGGTTATGATTTGTCCAAAATAACTTGGGTCGGTTAGCGTTTCTAAATAGCCAGTCATTCCGGTTGCAAAAACAGTTTCGCCCACGGCGCATTTTTGCGCGCCAAAACTTTTTCCTTCAAATACGAGTCCGTTCGCAAGAACAAGAAATGCTTTGTTGTCCATATCAAAATTTTATTATATCGAATAATGGAAAATTTTGCAATAGTTTAATTTGGAGGGAGACAACATCGCAGGGCTTCGCCCTGCTTAACTTGGGGCTGCCGCCCCAAGACCCTGCGTTTTCTTCGAAACTCGCGCAGATTTCGAATTATATTGCAAAAGGATTTTCAACGAATTCTAACGCGAATCAATTTCCAAAAATCACTGCGCTTTTCGGTGGAAGCGAAATTTCGTTTTCGGAAATTTTCGCATCGCGCGAATCCGATGAAAAAATAATTTTGAAATTTTCGCTTTGTTCTGGCCGCGCAATTTTTTGCGTTTCGTCCGCCAAGTTGAAAAATGCGAAAACTTTTTTTTCGCCCTGTTGTTCCAAAGTCCAAGAAGTGATTTTCGAATTTTTTGTTTCGTAAGGAAGAAATTTTCCGCGCGAAAAAACTTCGTTCGAATTTCTAAAATGAATCGCGTCTTTGTAAAAATTCAAAACAGAATTTTTGTCCTTGAGTTGTTCGGCCGCGCCTTTTGTCTTCGCGTTGTATTTCGACTCAATCCAATTCGCCTGCATTTTTTCCGGCGATTTGCTCGACCAAATGAAAGGCGTTCGAATTTGCTCGTCGGGCTTCGCGCCGTTCATCGCGATTTCCTCGCCGTAATAAACGAACGGAATTCCCGGCAAAAACAAATACATCGCGGCGGCAAGTTTTACGCAACGCTCGTCATTTTTGAATTGAAGCGGCGAACGATTTTGATCGTGATTCGTCAAAAATGGCGCGTCGATAAAATCAGGATTTTTTTGCGCGTACAATTCATAGTCGTTGAAAAGTCCCGCCACAATCGCATTGTTCGAGCCATCGGAATTTTTTATCGCGTTTATGATTTTCGTTCCCAAATCAAAATGAAAAGTCGAAGGTATCGCGCGCATATATTCGGCGCGAATTCCGTTCGATTCCCAAACTTCGCCGACCATAAAAACATCGCTTTTGACAGATTTCGCATAAGAGCAAATTTCATTCCAAAAATTCAGCGCGCGTTCTTGCCCGTCTTTCACGCTCGAAGGAAGTTTCGCCGAATTGTAAATGTGACCTGCCGCGTCGAAGCGAAATCCCGACACGCCTTTTTCAATCCAAAATTTTATCACGTTTTTGAATTCATCGCGCACTTCGAAATTGTCGTGATTGAAATCCGGCATTCCGTCAAAGTAAAGTCCGCTGTAAAAATTTTCGCCGCGCTTGTTCCAAACTTTGTGCTGCCAAATCGTCGCATTAAAATTTATGTCGGGATTTTTTTGCGGATTCGCCCAGCGATACCAAGAATGTTTCGGATTGTTTTCGTCAATCGATTGCAAAAACCATTCGTTGTTACTTGAAGAATGATTCAGCGGCAAATCCAAAATCACGGCGATTCCGCGTTCGGCGCATTTCGCGCAAAGATTTTGCAAATCGGAAATCGTTCCGTATTCTTCATTCACATTGTAGTAGTCATCAACGTCGTAGCCGTGATAAGAATGCGAAGGAAAAATTGGCATAAGCCAAATTCCGCTCACGCCGAGATTTTCCAAATAATCGAGTTTTGAAGCGATGCCGTTCAAATCGCCAATTCCGTCGCCGTTTGAATCCGCAAACGAGCGCACGAAAATGCAATAGTAAACGCCTTGAGTCGGCCGCACGATTTTTGGATTTTGATTTTTCGCGCAAGAAAAAATCAAGGCAAGGAAAATTGCGGAAAATAAAAATTTAAAATTTTCTTTTGAAAAAGTTTTCATAAAGAAAATTATATCGCAATTTTCTTTTTGTGCCAAGGAAATGTGCGAAATTGTCGCATAAATTTTCTTTGGCAAAATTTGGCTTGTCGATTTTTTGCTAGGAAAAAACAAAGTCCCTTCGCATTGCGAAAGGACTTTGTTGACAGTTTTAGATTAATATGGAGAGCGTTCGGAGACTATTTTGACTTTAACAGACTTTGACTCTTCGAAGCATGTCTTTTCATCATCATCTGCTTTTACATGAAGAGTGACAGTGACTTCGCCTTTTCTTAATCCTTTAATAGTGCATCTGGTTTTCTCGTAAGGAGGAACTCCATATTCTACGATATTGTCCTCGTTTCCCGCAAAAGTCCATTCGTAAGACCATTTGAAGTCGTTTAAGCTAATATCATCTATCTCCTTATAACGATTAGGCATATCATCATAATATGATGGAATTTTTATCTTAATGCCTTCTTTCGAAGTATTTTCTTTTATTTTGGACCAGATTTTTGGATTTGAGTCAGCATCCAAATAGATGTCGCATTTGTCAAATACAGCCAAAGTCAATTCTGCGATATTCTTAGATGGATCCGGATCGTTTCTATCACCTGCGGTAATAATGAGCGTTGATTTAGATGATGAGCTTCCACCACTACTATCATCATCACCAGAGCTGCATGAAGCGAAGAATCCCGCTCCAAGAACCAATGCAAAAGCCGTAGCCATTGCCGTGAAAATTTTCGTGTTCTTTTTCATAAAAGAACCTCCTAAAAAAGTGATGGCGTATTATACTATAGGGGGGGGTATGTCAAGTGGTTTTTTTGAAAATTTGCAAAAAAAGTGAATTTTTTTTGCAAAAATGGCGAAATTCAGGAATTTTTTGCGCGAAAATTCGTTTAAATTCTTTGTGAAAATAAATTTTCGCTTTTCTGCATGTTTTTTGGCACAAACTTCAAAAGACGTGCGAAGTTTTTATTGAGACTTTTCCATTCTATCCAAGACGACTTTTTGGCTAAATAAGATGTTTGCGTTTTTCTTCGTCGCTTGATTCTTTGTATAGAATCGCTGTGTTCCCGATGATTCGCACCAAAGCCGCGCCTGTTTTTTGGCACAATTCTTCGGTGAGCGATTTTTTTTCGTCCTTGAATTCGTTGAATTTGATTTTCACCAATTCGTGGTTTTCAAGGCATTCGGCGCATTTTTTTACGATGCCTTCGGAAAGCCCGTTTTGCCCGATTATCACAAGCGCGTTCAATTTGCTTGCCGCCGCGCTCAAAATTTTTCTTTGCGAACTTGTCAATTGTTTCATTTTATTTCTCCTTATTAGCGACTTTTCAACGAATCACTCGCCCGCTGCCCGACGAGTGGACGAGGCGTTCCACTTCTTCCGCGCTCACCATGTTGAAGTCGCCTTCGACGCTGTGCTTGAGGCAGCTCGCCGCCGTCGCGAATTCCAAAGCGTCGTGTGCAGAAAAATTTTCGTTCAGCGCGAAAATCAATCCTGCCGCGAAAGCATCTCCCGATCCAACTCGCTCCACGATGTCAATGTCATACGCGCGGCTTTGGAAAATTTTTTCTCCGTCAAAAAAAATCGCGCTCCAATTGTTCTTGCTCGCGGAAATGGATTTTCGCAGCGTGAGCGCGATTTGCGAAAATCCGTATTTTTCTGCGGCGAGCAAAATTGTTTTTTTGTACGCTTCCACATCGATGATTCCAAAATCGGTATTGGTGTGATTTGTCGTGATGCCAAAAACATTTTTCAAGTCGTCTTCGTTCGTAATGCAAAGGTCAACGTATTTTGAAATTTCCGTCATGACTTTTTTTGCTTTTTGCATCGACCACAATTTGCTTCGATAGTTCAAGTCGCACGAAATTTTCAAGCCGAGACGTTTGGCTTCTTTGCAACTTTCCAGCGCGAGCGATTCGCAATTTTTGGAAAGGGCGGGGGTAACGCCCGTGATGTGAAACCATTTTGCGCCCGCGAAAATTTTTTCCCAATCATAATCGTCCGGCGAAGATTCTGCAAATGAAGAATGCGCGCGATCATAAATGCAAAGACTCGAACGTTGCGCCGCGCCTTTTTCCAAAAAATAAATTCCAAGCCGTTCGCCGCCGCGCGCCACATGCGAAACATCCACTCCGTAACGGCGCAAAGAATTCAGCGCGGCTTGTCCCAATTGGTTTTGCGGAAGTTTCGTCACGAACGCGCAATCCGCGCCATAATTCGCAAGCGAAACTGCGACATTCGCTTCCGCGCCGCCGAATTCCACATTCAGCTTTTTCGCCTGCACGAAACGTTCGTAACCTTCGGGCGCGAGACGCAACATCAATTCGCCAAAACAAACGATTTTAGACATAAAAATATTGTATCATATTTTTCGCATTTTGCCTAGAAATAATGAAAATTTTTATCGAAATCATTGATTTGTTTTTATCGCAATTTTCTATCGCAAATCACAAAAATTATCGCAAGCGCGGAAAAATTTTCGCAAAGTTTTATCGCAAATTACAAAATTTTGTCAAAAATATCGCAAGTAGTAAAATTTCACTGCAAGAATATCGCAAAATTTATCATAAATTGCAATTTTTTTATCACAATCCATAAATTTCTATCGCAATTATACGAAATTTTATCGCAAATTATCAAATTCGTTATCGCAAGTCAAGTAATTTTATCAAAAATATCGCAATTTCTCATCACAAATTTCCGAATTCCCTATCGCAAGTTCCGAATTTCTATCGCAACCTGCAAATTTCTTATCGCAACTTTTTATCGCAATTGCACAAAAATCTATCGCAAGTTCTAAAAAATTTATCGCAAATTGAAAATCATTATCATAAAAATGCAAAACTTCGTCTGAATATCGCAAATCTTTAAAAAACTTGCGATTTGTATAATTTTTCATAAAAATTGCAAGTCGCTGTTTTGCGGATAAAATGGGGCAAAAGGCTTGATTATTATTGTTTTTTTCAATATAATTGTTTCGAAAAATAATTTTGCAAATTTTTTGTCAAGAGGGAAAAAATGCTTTTTACGCCGCTTGAAATTCAAGAAACCGTGAATATGTTCATGCGCCAAAAACTCGACGTGCGCTGCATTACGATGGGAATTTCGCTGCTCGACTGCGCTTGCGATGACGAGGCGAAATCGTGCCGAAAGATCTACGACAAGATTATGTCGCGTGCGAAAAATCTCGTGAAAGTTGGGCAAGACATCGAACGCGAATTTGGCGTGCCAATCATAAACAAAAGAATTTCCGTTACGCCGATCGCGCTTGTGGCAGGAGCAAGCCGCGCCCAAAATTATGTCGAATATTGCAAAACGCTCGACAAATGCGCAAAAGAATTAGGCGTGAATTTCATCGGCGGATTTTCCGCGCTCGTTCAAAAAGGAATTACGCCTGCGGACAAAATTTTAATTGAGTCGATTCCTGAAGCATTGTGCCAAACTGAGTCAGTTTGCGCTTCCGTGAACGTCGGCTCGACAAAAAGCGGCATCAACATGGACGCTGTAAAATTGATGGGAGAAATCATAAGGAGCACGGCTTTGGCATCCGCGTCAAAGCCAGTGAACGGCTGCGCGAAACTTGTGGTTTTTACAAACGCGCCAGAAGACAATCCTTTTATGGCCGGCGCGTTCCACGGACCTGGCGAAGGCGACTGCGTGATAAATGTCGGCGTTTCCGGTCCTGGCGTGATTTTGGCAGCCGCGCGTGAATTCAAAGGAAAGCCCATCAATGAGCTCGCCGACGGAATAAAAAAGATGGCTTTTAAAATCACTCGCATGGGGCAGCTTGTCGGAACGGAAGCGGCGCGGCGGCTTGGCGTGAATTTCGGCATTTTGGATTTGAGCCTTGCACCCACGCCCGAAGTGGGCGACAGCGTTGCGCGCATTTTGGAAGAAATCGGATTGGAAGGTGCGGGCGCGCCAGGAACTACAGCCGCGCTCGCGCTTCTCACCGACATGGTAAAAAAGGGAGGGGTAATGGCCTCGACAAACGTGGGCGGCTTGAGCGGCGCGTTCATTCCAGTTTCGGAAGACGAAGGAATGATAAACGCAGTGAAACAGCGTTCGATTACGCTCGAAAAGCTCGAGGCGATGACTTGCGTTTGTTCCGTGGGATTGGATATGATTGCGATTCCCGGCGACACTCCAGCCACAACAATCAGCGGAATCATGGCGGACGAAATGGCAATCGGAATGGTGAACAACAAGACGACCGCCGTGCGTCTCATTCCCGCCCCCGGAAAAAAGGCCGGCGATTGGGTCGAATTCGGCGGCTTGCTCGGAGGCTGCCCCGTAATCGACGTGAATCAATTCAGCTGCGCGGATTTCATAAATCGCGGCGGAAGGATTCCTGCGCCGATACATAGCTTTAGGAATTAGGTTACGATTTAAATTGTGGGAATGAAATAAAACTATAATGACTTTTGATGATGGAAAAAATCTATTATTCTATGAAGATTTGTTAAATCAACCAGATTGGAGAGATTTAGAATTTTCATTTCCTCAAAGAAATATTCGACTCGCAACTTGCTTTAGTGGAATCGGTGCTATTGAACATGCATTCAAGCGTTTGAAATTGAAGCACGAAATCGTTTTTGCAGGTGATATCGATGAGCGTTGTAAGCAAAGTTATTTTGCAAACTATCTGATTGATGAAAAGAGATGGCATACAGACATTCATGAATTTTCCGCAAAACGGTATAAAAATAAAGTCGATATTTTAGTAGGCGGTGCACCTTGCCAAGCTTTTTCTATGGTCGGAAAAAGACTGGGGTTGGAGGATACGCGCGGAACGCTTTTTTATGAATTTGCTCGGATAATAAAAGAATGCCAACCGAAACTTTTTATTTTTGAAAATGTCAAAGGAATCGTAAATCATGACAATGGAAGAACATGGCAAATTATAAAAACTGTTTTTTCTGATTTGGGATATGACATTCACGAGCAAATTTTGAATAGCCGCAATTATGGAATTCCGCAAAATCGAGAGAGAATGTTTTGCATTGGGTTCAAAGAAAAAACAAAATTTCAATATCCTGTTCCAATTCCACTTGAATACGAAATGTATGATTTCTTAGAAGATTACATTTCGAGCAAATATTTTCTCAAAGACAAAGGTATAAAATTCGTTACCAGCACAAAGAATCGTTTGAAGTGTTACACGCAAATTAATGGCGAAATCCAGCTCTGTCAAAAAAGAAATCAACAATTTAATTGGCATGGTGATTTTGTTTTTCATCCTGCTTATGCAGAAGAAGATTTTGACGAATTCATTTTTGAAGTGAAAGACGTTGAGGAAAAATACTATTTATCAGATAAAGTGGCTAAATATGTTCTAACGCCTGGAACAAAAAATTTCAGAACCAGCATAAAAACTGATTTGCCAATCGCACGTCCATTGCTTCAAACAATGCATAAAATGCATCGGGCGGGCGTGGACAATTATGTAACACACAAGGGAAGGATTCGAAAACTTACGCCACGCGAATGCTTACGACTTATGGGTTTTAGGGATGACTTCAAAATTGTCGTCTGCGATACTTCTATGTATCAACAAGCAGGCAATAGTATTGTTGTAGACGTTCTGATTGCATTGTTGAAACAACTTGACATTACAAAATATGGAGAAAATTGACGATGGAAATTTGCGGAGAAAAATTCAAAGTTGAAGATACCTATGACAGCATTATAACAATTCCTGATTGCTTCGTGCTTGGAAAAAACAAACTTGGAGAAGGGCATGGCGAGGCGAAACTTTATCTAGGCAGCAAAAATACTATGAGAGCTTTTTTCGGAAACGAAGGATTTTCTGCAAAATGTTTTTTATTGAAAGCGGATTTGCTTGCCTATCTGAACACTTTGAAGCAAGAATATATTTCGCCTAGTCAAGAATATTTTGGCAAGGAAGAATTTCCATCATTGTGGAAAGAAAGAATGCACAAAGTAAACTCATTGCCGGATATTGTTTTTTTTGAAGTTATTGATCAAAAGCAAATCGTTGGTGCTCGTGGCTATGTAAATTCAAAAAGCGATGGTTACGAATTGATTCGTGAATTGTCTTTGCCATTGGTAACTTACGTATCCATAATGAAATTATCAGACAAATCAAATATGCCAATTTTTTATTGGAAACTTTTTGTAGATTATGAAATAATTTCCGAAAAGAAAAACGGACCTTTAGTTTTTTATTATGGCAAAAAATCAAAGCAAGATGAAATTGTTTCACCTAAAAAAGAAGAGAAATCTGAAGAATATGGTCGCGCAAGAATAGGGCAAGGAAAATATCGTGAAAAACTTTTGGAAGAATGTCCTTTTTGTCCGATAACAATGCTGAACGAAGAATCGCTTTTAATTGCGAGCCATATAAAGCCGTGGGCTGTGAGCAACGACAAAGAAAAAATTGATCCAAAAAATGGCTATATGTTTTCTCCGTTATACGACAAACTTTTTGACAAAGGATTCATTACATTCACCGAAGAAAAGCGAATGCTTGTTTCAAATTGGCTTTCCATTGCGAATCAAAAAAGACTGAATTTGAAAAGTGAATTTTATGTTCCTCGCTTGCCGATGGATGAAAAGCGAAAATCCTATCTTGAATTTCATCGGGCAAATGTTTTCAAAGGATGAGAAAAAGTCTTAAAGCAATTTATTGCTTTATGTGATATAATTTTATTCAAGGAGTTAAAAAATGACGATGGATGTTCTTGCAAAAATCATTGCGTTCGTTCTCTACCTTGCAATGATGGTCTTGGTCGGGC
>CAMWWZ010000026.1 GCA_947178095.1 uncultured Treponema sp. | reverse complement strand
CTGTCGTCAATATGCGATAAGGTGTACACTTGATGTTTTCATTCTAGCCCTACAATGCCTGTATTCGATTTAGAACTCGCTGCCGTCACCGCGTCACTGGCAGTCGTAGTCGATTCCCCGCGTTCTTTTTCTCCTGAAAGAAAAACATCTTAGATTGCAGTTTTATCTGAAGGGTACGCAAAATCTATGAGTTACCGTAAAGTCGCTAGTATCGAAACAGGCGGTTAACCAACACTGCCAAAAATTTGCAGTTCATTTTAGGTGTACACTTTTTCGCTTGTTGTTAATATTCTGCTGCACAAGCCACTTTACAAAATCCGCGCGATTTGATATAATATTTGCCAAATTTATCTAAAAAGCAAATCTTTTTCGTGTGCAAAACACGCATTGAATTTTATTGACATAGGAGAAATTATGGCGTATTTTTTTGAAGAACCTTCACACACTTTCGACGAATATCTTTTGATTCCGGGCTACACTTCCGCGGAATGCATTCCGTCAAATGTTTCTTTGCGCACGCCGATTGTACGTTTCAACAAACGCGCGGGCGAGCAAAGTTCCCTCTATATGAACATTCCGATGGTGAGCGCGGTGATGCAGTCGGTTTCCAACGACAAGATGGCGATCGCACTGGCGAAGGAAGGCGGCGTTTCGTTCATTTTCGGCTCGCAGAGCATCGCGGATCAAGCCGCAATGATTGCGCATGTTAAAATGTACAAGGCTGGTTTTGTCACGAGCGACACGAACATTCGTCCGAATCAGACTTTGGCGGAACTCACGAAGAAAATCGCCGAAACCGGGCATTCCACCGTCGCGGTCACCGAAAACGGCGAGCACAACGGAAAGCTTGTCGGCATTATCACCGAGCGTGATTTCCGTCTTGGACATTGTTCGAGCGACGCGACTGTAGGCGAATACATGACGGCTCTCAAGGATTTGGTCGTGGGGCACAGCGACATCACGCTTGAAGAGGCGAACGAGTTGATTTGGAAGCACAAAATCAATCAACTTCCCGTGGTGGACAAAGACGGCAATTTGCAATATTTGATTTTCCGCAAGGATTACGAAAGCCACGAGGAGCACCCGAACGAACTTTTGGACAGCAACAAGCGTTACATCGTTGGTGCGGGAATCAACACGC
Organism: uncultured Treponema sp.; assembly: GCA_947178095.1. GTDB lineage: Bacteria > Spirochaetota > Spirochaetia > Treponematales > Treponemataceae > Treponema_D. The sequence goes on along the minus strand of CAMWWZ010000026.1, from coordinate 27,547 downwards.
GCGATTATATGGAAAGAGTGCCGATGCTTCTTTCGGCTGGCGCGGACATTTTCTGCCTTGATTCTTCCGAAGGTTTCACCGAATGGCAGCGCAGGGCGTTGAACGACATTCACACGAAATTCGGAAAGGACGTGAAAGTGGGCGCGGGAAATGTCGTGGACGCGGAGGGCTTCCGCTTTTTGGCTGGGGCTGGCGCGGACTTCGTGAAAATCGGAATCGGCGGCGGCTCAATTTGCATCACGCGCGAGCAAAAAGGAATCGGGCGCGGACAGGCCACCGCCACAATCGAAGTGGCGAAGGCGCGCGACGAATATTTCAAGGAAACCGGAATCTACGTTCCGATTTGCTCGGACGGCGGAATCGTGCACGACAACCACATCACGCTCGCTCTTGCTATGGGCGCAGATTTCGTGATGCTCGGCCGATATTTTGCGCGCTTCGACGAGTCGCCCACGAACAAGCTCATTGTCAATGGAAACTACGTCAAAGAATATTGGGGCGAAGGCTCGAACCGCGCGCGCAACTGGCAACGCTACGATTTGGGCGGCGCGAAAAAAATGGCGTTCGAAGAAGGCGTGGACAGCTACGTTCCTTACGCGGGAAGTTTGCACGACAACGTTCAAATTACGCTCAGCAAGATTGTCCACACGATGTGCAATTGCGGCGCGATTTCGATTCCTGAATTGCAGGAAAAGGCGAAAATTACTTTGGTAAGCCCCGCGTCAATTCGCGAAGGCGGCGCGCACGATGTTGTCGTAAAGAACACGACCATTCGCGCGGAATAAGGATTTTTGAACATTATGTTTAATCTGAAAAAAAATCAAACGAGCGCGGAGACCGTCGTAAAAAATGTTCTCAAAATAAAAAAAGGCGAGCGAGTTTTGATAATCGCAAATCCCGCCACATCCAACATCGCGCAGGATTTGTACACCACTTGCGACAAAGCAGAATCTTTGCCCGTGCTGATTTATCAAAGCGAAAAGACTTCTTTTGACAATGCCGAGCCTGCCGTAATCGCGGCGATAAAATCCGCGCCCGATGTCGTCATCTCGATTTCAAGCCTGAAACTTGGAAAAGATTCCGAAGCGACGACCGCGCCATACATTGACGATTCTGGAAAAAAATACGATCACATTTTCGACTATCTTTTGGACGGAGAAAAATCCATCCGCGCGGTGTGGGCGCCTGGCCTCACGGACGATATGTTCGAGCGCACTGTGAACATTGATTATGTCGAGCTTGCCGAGCGTTGCAAAAAATTGGGCGAAAAACTTTCAGATGCCGTGAGCGTGCGCGTTACGAGCGCGGGCGGAACGGACATTCTTGTTCCTGTGGAAGGACGCAAGCCCATGGACGACAACGGCGATTTTTCCAAAGCCGGAAGCGGCGGCAACATTCCAGCCGGCGAAGTTTTCATCAGCCCGATTGTCGGCGACGGAAAAGAAAGCGGCTGCAACGGCACGATAGTTTTTGACGGCTCTATGACTTTTGCGGACGGCGATTCGATTTTGCAAACTCCGATTTCAGTAAAAGTTCAAGGCGGATTCGCCACGGAAATTTCAGGCGGCGCGGAAGCCAAACGGCTTTTAAAAACGATTTCCGATGCCGAATCGCGTTCGCTTCAAATGGAAAAAAAAGGCGAGCTTCCGCAGGGGCAAGGCGAGATTTACAAGCGAAACGCGCGCAATATCGGCGAACTCGGAATCGGCTTGAATCCCGCCGCAAGGATTACAGGAAATATGTTGGAGGACGAAAAGGCATTCAAAACTTGTCATTTTGCGATTGGCGAAAATTATGACAATGACGCGCCTTCGCTGATTCACCTTGACGGCGTTGTGCGCCTTCCGACGATCGTGATAAATTACAAGGACGGCACGAGTTTCACCGCGCTGGAAAACGGCGTTTTGAAGATTTAAAAAAAGAGCCGGGCACAAAGCCCGGCTAAATTTTATGACAAAACTTGCCAAAAAATTCTATGTGGGGAAGCCCATTCTGCATTGTCTGACACAGAACATTGGTTTAATCGCTCTTTTCCCACATAAAAATTTTAAGGCGAAATTCCAAAAACGCAATGGCGCGAAAGTCATAGTGCTTGGACTTTTACGAATTGAAAAATTAGTATTTTGGTTCATTTCGTTCGGCGAAATAACAAGGCAGGGGCGCATTTTTTTTATTTCGTGCCCGATTGTTGGATCGAGATTTATCAAATGAACTTCGTATTGATTTACCATTCCCATTCAAAATTGTCCGAATCAGGAATCTTTTCCAAAGAATCTTCGCCGAGCGAATGCATTTTTGCGAATGCGTCCGCCCAATTTTCGCGCGGTTTTTCCACAGGCGAAAGCAAAATGTTTTTTCCTGAAATTTTCATTTCAAGCTTGTCAGTGATGTTGAGCCGATTTAAAATCATTTTTGGAATTCGGACACCACGAGAATTGCCGATTTTGACGACAGAAACTTCCATAAAATCGCCTCCGTAATTACGGTGTAATTACATAACTACAATGTAATTACGCAATGAAATTCTACATCAATTCTTCCAAATCCAATTCTGCGGCGACGCAAGGAACTTGGATCGCCCAGTTTTCCAAAACCTGCGGATGCACTTCGCCGAAAATTCCGATTTGCTTTTCGCCGACCAAAATTCCTGCTTGGCGGCCAGGCACGAAACGCGGATCTTCGGTTTCCACGACTTTATATTCGTGATTGAGAAAATAAAGCAGCGAAGAAATTTCGCTTGCCAGCGTATTGAAATTCGCGTTTGAAGCGACTGTGAGCAATCCCAAATTTTGGCGCGTCAATGTTCCTGTGTTTTCCGCGTCGCAAATGTAGGCGACTTTTCCCACTTCGAAAATTTTGTGCGGAAAAATCGCGTTCGCGCTTCCGCTTTCGGCGCGGAGCAAAGACGGAATAATCGAATTGCGCACGAATTGATAATTTTCGCTCATCGGATTTTCTATTTCGATGATGTCGCGCGCGTCGATGTTCATTCGTTCGACATAATCTTTTTTGCTTCCGAGATAATTGAAAATCATTTCCTGATAGCCTAGTCCCACCATGATTTCTTTTGCCTTGCGGCTGAAAAGCGTCACGTCGGAAAGTTTGCCGATTGTAAAGTCGCGCGGCTTGAGCGGCGGAAATTCCGAAACGCCCAATCCAATCATCACGTCTTCCGTGACATCGACTTCGTGAAGAAAATCGTTGCGGTACGGCGGGGGTGCAAGCGTGATTTCCCAGTCGTTTTCAATTTGCTTTGTTTCGACTGTACTTCCCATTCTCGTGAGCGCGTCGCAAATTTTTTGAATGTCGAATTCGCTTCCCAAAACTTTGTTGATGTTGCTCAATTTTGCTTTGGTCGTTTTTTGGAAATAGAACGGCGTCATTATATCGCGGCCGAATCCAGTTTCGTAAGGATGCTTCACGAGAATCGGCTTTATGTCGTAGCCTTGGTCGATGAAATCGCAGGCTACAATGTTCATCGAAAGCAAAAGGTTTTCCATATTGTCACCGGTCATTTCCACCATCAAATCCGTGTCACCGACTTTTGCCGCGCCCAAAAACGCGCCGTTGATGATTGGCGCCATCGAAAGCACTTCGCCGTTCGAATCTGTGAGCAGCGGAAATTTCGGCAAGCCTTCCAAAATCCAGCCGAAGTCGCGTCCTTTCGGATGGTCTGTGAGGATTTGGCGGCAAGTCATCGGCTGCTCGCATTGAAGCGGAACGAAAGAAGTTTTGTCTGGATCGACGGCTTTGTATGTCGCAGGAAATTTGATTTTTTCCGCGCGATAAACTCCCATGGAAATGGACTTTCGTTTTCTGCCGAAATTCCAACAAAGTTTTTCCTGAGTTTGAATGATGTCCTTTAGCATTGTGTCGTCGATTGGTTTTCCGCAAATCAAAAACGCCACCATAAAAGGACGTATGTCTTTCATTTCCGGCTCGACATTGATAACGCGCTCGCCATAATCCGTGTTGCCTCGATTCGCCATGAATTTAAAATAGTCGGGCATTTTTCCGTTTGCATGCAATTTGAGTTGACGCGCCACGCCGTTCGTGGACCACAAGTCGGGGCGATTCGTGTCGTTCAATTCAATTTTGATTGTGCGCTCGTTTTCCGGCAAAGTTTCGTCCGGACGCTCGTCGAGTTCGGCTTTCGCGCACGGAAGCACATCTTCAAGGGCGGCATAATCATAGCGGCGACCCACCGCTTCAAAAAACAATTTTTCGTTCACTTCGATTTTTGGCATAACTCACCTTCTGCGAAAATTTTGAAAAATTTTCCAATAATATTATCAGAAATATTTTACAAGATTTTTTGATTTTTTGCAATGGGATTTTGTTTCAGTCTTTTCAAAATTCAAAAACAAAATCAATTGCTTCGTTCGAGGCGAGCAAATTTGCGATTGGAATTTCTTGCGATAAAATTTTTCCGTTTGGGCAAACAAAATCAACTTTGAATTTTCCCGAAAGCAATTCGCTCGCAACGGCCTCGCCATAAATTTCCAAAAGCAAATCTTTGTATTCTTCTGCGAACATTTCTTCGCCCGTAACGAGCGGCGACATTAAAATTTCGGCGAAAGTTTTCAGCGTGCTTTCATCATGCAAAAGTGCCGCTCGCAAGGATTGTGCGCCGAGCGAAAAAACAACGCGCTTTTTTCCGCCAGGCATTTCTTCTTGCGATAAACATTCTTTTGGAAATTTTGCGATATTTTTGATTTTCGCACTTGCGATAAAATTATATGCCTTTTCGGATTTTTTTTGAATTTTCACTTGCGATTGGGAAAAATATTGCGAATTCAATTCATTTTCGATTTTTTTTGTATCGATGATTTGCGATAAATTGAAATTTTGCGATTGATTTTTTTCGCCGCTTGCGATATTTTGCGAAAATTGCGCGGAAATTTGCGATAAATCTTCCAATGCGCAAACCAATTTTTCGCCGAAAATCGAATTGAATTCCAGCGAAAAACTTTTATCGGAATTTGCGATAATTTTCAAATTCGCGGGACATCCGCAAAAAATCAATGAAATTGCGAAAATTGCGATAAAACAAAAAATCGAATTTGCGAATTTGCGATAAAATTTGCGCGAAAAATTGCGATATTTCATAAAATCCTCGCTTGCGATAAAAATTTTCGTCATAAGAAATTTGCGAGCGGCAAAGTTACGCAGATTCCTGTGGAAAAAACAAAGCCTGTTCCGACATGATCTTTGGGCGAAATCGCGCTTCGATCCGGATACGTGTAAAAAGTGTAGCCCACATCTTGGACGAGTGAAACTTCGACTTTGCCAATTTGAACTGCGGGCGTTTGAAATGAAATTCCGATGATTCCTGGAAACGGCCAGCCTTTGATTTTTTCGCCGCTTGTGATTAATTTTGGATTTCCGCAATTTATCACAGGACCGAGATATGCTTTTATGTAATCTTTGAATGTCAGCGAAAGAACGATTGGAATTTGAAAATTGCGCGTGCCGCTATTGTAGCGAAAAATTGCGCCAAGTCCAGGTTGCCATTTCCAGCCGGCATATCTCAAATTTGCTTCAAGTGCGACTCCGTGCCAATTGAAATCATAGCCTCGCGGAAACCAAAGATTCCAATCGCAAAAAAGAGTCGCGTCAAACAAAAACTTTGAATTTTTTGAAGAATAATTTGATTCGGCAGAATGTCCGGCGGCTGCAACATTTGGTTTTTCGGCCTCTTCAATTTCGTCCGTGTCATTGGCATAAATTTTGTCTGATTTTTTGCCTGCGCCTGAAGGAAGCACGCGCCCCACGGACGCAAAGCAATTCGCGTAATAACGTTCTTTGAGCGATGAAACTATGACGCCATTGTTCGCGCCGTCGCTTGCCGCATGTATGAATTGATTTCTGCCAATATAAATGCCGATGTGCGAAATTGAGCCGTCGCCAGTGGTTTTGAAAAATACGAAGTCGCCGTCTTCAATTTTGGAAAGAGGAATGATTTCTACTTTTGAATAGATGGCTCTTACCGAGCGCGGCATTTGGATTCCCGCGCCTTCGCGCATTACCGTGTAGACGAGGCCTGAACAGTCGAAAGCGTCGGGTCCGATTGCGCCAGATTGATACGGGCATCCGATATATTGTTTTGCGCACAATGTGATTTGGTTACGAAGTTGCCGCGCGTTTTCCGTGGACATTTCTTGTGCGACGAAATGCCAAACGCAAATTAGAGGAATCGCCAAAAATGCAAGAAAATTTTTTGCCTTAGCCATAATTTAAATTTTCGGAAAAATCCGAACAATAATTTAGATGGCACCTCTAAAAACTTGCCTTTGGCAATTTTTTCGAATGTGCCGACGATTTCTTCGTCGCTATAGTAGCGCGGCGAAGAAAATGCGTTATTCAAAATTCTTAAAAAAATCTAAAAGTTTTTTCCACAAATTTTGGATAACGTGCTATAATATTTAAAACAGTATTCAATGTAAATGTTACTGTTTCAAACTTGAGTTTTTGCGCTATAAAACTCGTCGCATCAAAAAAAATCATTTGGCGGGAAAAATGAAACCTATTAGACAAGAAGTCAGCTGGAAATTTTTGGACGCATATCGCGGCAGGATTTTTAATTCGGAATGGCCCACGTTGCCGCAAATGTTCCGCATTTCGCAAATGCGCTATGGCGAGCGGCCGTGCTTTGTCGATTTTGAAGGCAAGGACGGCGCGAAGCAAACTTACACTTACAACGAGGCTTGGCAAAAAATCGAAACGCTCGCGCAATGGATGATGGCGAACGGCGTGAAAAAAGGCGACCATGTTGCCGTGAGCGGAAAGAATTCTCCCGAATGGGCGGTGGTTTTTTTCGCGGCGATGCTTGCGGGCGCAGTCGCCATTCCGCTCGACTACGCTTTGCACGAAAATGAAATCGAAAATCTGCTCAAAACCGCGAAGCCGAAAATGCTTTTCGTGGACGAAGAAAAATTCCAGCATTTTTCCTCGTTGAAAAAATCAATGAAAGTTTTTTCGCTTTCGCCGAAAGAAAACGAATCTTTCGTCTACAATTTGAAATCCGAGAAAAAGGCAATTCCTTTTCCCGAAGTTTCGCAGGAAGACACTGCGGCGATTTTGTTCACGAGCGGAACGACTGGCGTTCCAAAAGGCGTGATGCTGAGCCACAAAAATTTGGTGAGCGACTGTTTCATCGCGCAGCAAAATTTGATTCTTTATCCCGAAGATGTTTTCTACAATTTGCTTCCGATTCATCATGCATACACGATGCAAGCCGCGCTGATATGCCCGTTGAGCAGCGGATGCTCGATTGTGTTCGGAAAAAGCATGGCTGTTTCGCGGCTTTTGAAAGAGCTGGACGAAGGAAAAATTTCCGTGATGCTCGGCGTGCCGCTTTTGTACAATAAAGTTTACTCCGGAATAAAAAAAGGAATCGCGGCGAAAGGCAAGGCTGCGGAAATTCTCGTGAACGCGATTATGGGAATTTGCTATTTCATTCGAAAAATCACGGGAAAAAACATCGGGCGGCATTTGCTGCGCTCCGTTTTGGAAGCAGCGCATTTTTCCACGATGCGCGTCGCGATTTGCGGAGGCGGCCCGCTCGCACCGAGCGTTTTCAAAGCCTACAATTCTCTCGGAATCGATTTCATTCAAGGCTACGGCCTCACCGAAACTTCGCCAATCGTCACGCTGAATCCGCTCGAACATTTTAAAATCGAAAGCATCGGAATGGATTTTTCTCCGTATGAGGAAATCAAAATTCTTTGCCCGAACGAAGAAGGAATCGGCGAAATCGCTGTGAAAGGTCCGATGGTCATGCAAGGCTATTACAACATGCCCGAAGAAACTGCGGAAATGTTCACGCCCGACGGATTTTTGAAAACCGGCGATTTGGGCTGGATGGACAGCGAGCATTATGTGATGCTTTCGGGACGCGCCAAAAATCTCATCGTCACCGAAGGCGGAAAAAATGTCTATCCCGAAGAAATTGAAGATGCGTTCCAATTGTATTACGACGTGGAGCAAATTATGGTGCGCGGCTACATCGCGAATGAAACGACAAAATCCGAGCAAATCGAAGCGTTGATTTATCCTTCGGATGATTTGATAAAACGGCTCGGCGTTTCGCGCGATGATGTCATGGGCAATTTCAAAGTTTGCGATGAAATGAAAATCATCGTTGACAAAGTGAACAGAACGTTGCAGCCTTACGCCCGCATTTCGAAAATCACGATTTTGAACAAGCCGCTCGAAATGACGACGACGCGAAAAATCAAGCGCGGAAATGTCGCGAAAGTCGGCGAAAAAAAATCAGAAGAAAAGCCCGCTGCGAAAAAAATTGCAAGCAAAAAATCTGATGCGGAAAAAATGCCGAAAAGCGAAGACAAGATTGTGATAAGAAAACCTGCGGAAGAAGCAGCGAAAACCGAGGAAAAAGTTGCGATAAAATCTTCCGCGACAAAAAATATCGCAAGCACAAAGCAAAATTCCGCAAAAATATCGCAAGAAGGCGGCGCAGAAAAGAAAAAATCTGCAAAAAAAGAAGAACTTGCGATAAAAGATTCTGCGAAAACATCGCAAAAATCAGCAAAAACTGAAAAGGAAGTTGCGATAAAAACGCCTGCGAAAAAATCTGAAAAGAAAAATATCGCAAGCGCAAAACCCGCAGCGACAAAAACTTCTTCGCGGAAAGTTTCTGAAAAATCTTCGCCCACGAAGAAATCCGCCGCCGCCACAAAAGCGAAAAGCACGGCTGGCGCAAAATCAACTTCCACAAAAAAAGTTGCGAAGAAAAAGGAAGAATAGTTTTATGAAGAAATTGTTTATCAGTTTTTTGGTTTTTATTACGGCTAGTTTAATGTTTGCGGAGACAAACATTTACAGCGTAATAGAAACTTTTTTGGAAAAAGGAGCCTATGTAAAAATTTGCAGAGATGATAAGAACACTTGGTATTTGCAACGTGAAAATATTGTGTTTATTGAAATTGACGAGGATGATATAGAATTTCATAATAACTCTGGAAAAAACGAGCATAGTTTCAACTTTAAAAATTGGAAATTTATACTTGATGAAAAAGGCAACCTTATAATTAAAAAACATGAAAAATGAGGATAAACTTGCGATAAAAATATCCTAGAATTTTTTGTGACAAATTTCAGTAGATTTTTCTCAAATTCTGCCGAGAATAAAGAATAGGCATATTTTCTTTTTTGAAAAAAGTCATTAAAATATTGTATATTTGCCTTGGAGAAAAATTTGGCTGGAAAAAAAGATAAAAAAGAGAAAACTATAAAAGTTCGTTTTCCAATTGGCGCAAAACTCATTGTGATTGTCTCGTTTTTGATTATCTTTTCGCTTGGCAGTATTACGTATTTGGTAAATTATTTTGTTAGCGAAGATGTTCGCGTTACTGCGGAAAGCAACAATCTTGACGCGAACACTCGCTCGGCGACTGCGATTTCGAGCGGATTGGAAACAATGCGATCGAACGCGCTTTTGTTGATGGACATGCTCAGCAATACGAGCGAATCAAATTCCGCCGAACAAAATTCTTCGAAGCAATATTTTGACCGAAATGAAAGCATCGGGGCAGTTTTGCTTTTTTCGCAGGAAAAATTTTCGCGCGGCGAAGACAGTTTGCGTTTGATAAACAATAAATTTTTTGCACAAAACGAACTTGACGAAGAGACGATTGATTCGTTCGTTTCGACGGAGCGCGATGTGATTGAAAATGCGTTCAACGGAGAAATAGCTGTTTTGAACGCCACGCCGTTTTTCAATATCGGAATGATCGCGCTGACGATTCCTTGGCAAGGAAATGAAGAAATGAATGTAATCGTAGTTCTTTCTTCGAGCGAATTTTTGACAAACAGTTTTGGTCGGAGCACGACAAGCGCATCTTATGTGGTGAACAATCGCGGCGACGTGATAGTTCATCCGGATTTTGACATTATGTTGGCGAACGCGAATTTTTTGGATTCGCCGCTTATAATGCAAATGCGAAGCAACAATGATGAAAACCGCCAAGTTCTTTTTGTGGATGCCGACGGCAAGGAATATTTTGGCGCATATCAAAAAATCGCGCTTGGAGATTTGGCAGTAGTGACGACTGTGCAATCCGAAATAATTTTTGAAAATGTGCGCCTTACGACGAAACGCAACATCTATCTTGGAATGGCGGTTTTGTTCATTTCTATTATTTTCCTTTGGCTTTGGTCTTTGAGCTTAAGCCGCCCGATTGTAAGATTAACGCGCGCCTCAAAGCAAATCGAAGATGGCGATTACGAAATAAAACTCAAGCCGAAAAATCACGACGAAGTGGGCGTTTTGACTCAGGCGTTCGGAAGGATGAGCGTGGGACTTGCGGAGCGCGAACGCTTGCAAGATTCGTTCAGCCGCTTTGTCAACAAGACCGTCGTGGAAAAAGCCGCGAAAGGCGAGCTCGCGCTTGGCGGCGAAACGAAAACTTGCACGGTTTTCTTTTCGGACATTCGTTCGTTCACCGCGATTTCAGAAAAACTCGAGCCGTATGAAGTCGTTGAATTTTTGAATGAATATATGTCGCGAATGGTCGATTGCGTCAATAAAACGCACGGCAGCGTGGACAAATATATCGGAGACGCGATCATGGCGGTTTGGGGAACGCCGATTACTTCGGGAGATGCGGGCATGGACGCTTTGCGATGCGTTCGCGCGGCTTTGATGATGCGGCACGCTCTGCTGGAATTCAACGTGGGGCGAGGCGGCGACAAAAAGCCAATCATCAAGATTGGTTGCGGAATAAACAGCGGTCCTGTCATTGCGGGGCAAATCGGCTCGAATCAGAAAATGGAATATACGGTTATCGGCGACACTGTGAACTTTGCTTCAAGAACGGAATCTTTGAACAAGCCGCTTGGCACGGATATTCTCATTACTGAAAACACTTATGAATTGATAAAAGATTATGTTGTAGTGGAAAGGATGCCTTCTGTAACTGTAAAAGGCAAAAGCAAGCCCGTAAGTCTTTATGCGGTCGTGAATATGCCTTATGCGGAAGACATTCCGGGAGCCGGAAAAAACGGCCCGAAAACTCTTGCGGAAGTGCGAAAATTGGTCGGAATGGCCGCGCCTGATTTGGGGAAAGTGAACCTTGACGAAGAAGAAAAAAAGTACAAAATTCAGGGATAGCCTGAAAATTATCGCAACAATATTATTTCTTCTCTCGTGCGCAGGCGGCGCGTATTATTGCATAAAAAAATTCTACGAAAGCATAAACGCGTCTTTGACGAAATTGAACGAAAGACCGATCGCGACGATTACATTCAAGCACAAGACGGCGCAAAGAAAATTCGAAGAGCGGACGGTTTGGGACAGGCTGAAACAGAATTCGCCAGTGTATGATGGAGACACAATTCGCATCGCGCCAGAATCCGAAGCGACGATTTATTTTGAAGACGGTAACATTATGGATTTGGGCGAAAACACGATGGCGCAAGTTTTTTTTCATAATGGAAAAATGGTCACCAGCATAGACAGCGGCTCTATCGTCGTGAATTCAACTGACGCTGCGAATGGCGCGGTGGTTATGATGGGAAATTCAAAAGTCGAATTGGATGCCGGCTCTTCGGTGGGAACGAATTTTTCGCAGGACAGCGGAGCGCAAATCAACGTCATAGAAGGAGGCGCGGTTTTTAGCAATGAAGCAGGCGAAGCGCAAACCATCGAAGAAGGAAAGTCTCTCGCGCTCGACAAAGACAATTCTGTAAAAGTTGTTCCGATTATAACTGTAAAATCGCCGCGCCCGAACGAAAAGATTTTGAATTTTACGGGCGAAACTCAATCCGTGGATTTTAAATGGGATGTGCAAAATTTGGCGGAAGACGATTTTCTTGTAATTGAAATTTCAAGCGACAAAAAATTCAAGAACATAGTCGAAAGAAAGGAACTGAAAAATTTAAACGAAATAAATATCAATTTGGAAAACAGCGTTTCATATTGGAGAATTTTTCCCAAAAACGCGGGTGAAGAATTTTCGGCGCAAAACAAAATTACTATTTTTAACGCGCCTCCTCCCGCGCTGGTCGTTCCGAAAAACGAAGCGAATTTTTCTTACAAGACAAACACGCCGGACGTGCGGTTTTCTTGGATGCAAAACAATTTTGAGACCGCGTTTGAATTTGAAGTGGCGGACAATCCGCAAATGGAAAATCCTGCGATAAAGCAGCGCGTCACTACGGCATCGAGCATTGTTTCTTCGCTTGGAGAAGGCATTTGGTATTGGCGCGTGACTCCGTATTATACGATAAACAACACGGGACTTGCGGGGCCTTCCGAAGTGCGTTCTTTTGAAATAACGCGGCGCGAAAGTTTGGGAGCGGCGGAATTGACGATGCCGGCTTTTGGAGAAACGATAAATACCGCGCAAAAAGATTTGCTGCAATTTTCTTGGAAAAAGAACGCCGAGGTCGCCGAATGCGAAATCGTGATTTCGCAGGATTCCGAATGCCGTTCCGCGAAAATCAAAGAGACTGTAAAATCGAATTTCTTTTCGCTGCGAGCCTCTGAAAACGCGATGCAAAAAGGCACATGGTATTGGCAAGTGCGTCAAATTGACAAGCATGGCGACGCATCAGAGCCTTCTCAAATATGGCAATTCAATACGGACGAAATTTTGTTCGAGCAGCGGCTCGTCTATCCGCCGGAAAATTTCTCCGTGAACGATACGAACATTTCCGACTTGCGCTTTTCTTGGAAAACGAACATCGAAGGCGACAACATTCTTCAAATTGCGGGCGACAGAAATTTTGAAAACATCGTGCTTGAGCAGACTGCGAACGAGCAATATTTCCAAGGCGCGAAACTTGCCGGAGGAACATATTATTGGAGAATTGGCGCAAAGGATTCTTTTGAAGAGCATTCCACGGCGGCAAGGGAATTGACGGTCGTCGCTTCTGTTCCAGTCGAGCCGCCTTTCGTGCCGATTGAGCTCGGAACGCCAGTTTTGGTTTCGCCTGTGGGCGGCGCGGCTTTGACCGTCACGGCGCAGACTGCGAGAACCGCATTTAAATGGAACGCCGTGGAAAACGCGGAATATTATTTGCTCACTGTGTACAGGGCGAACAATCCAAACGCCGTGCTTTATTCCGACACTCTGAAGGCGACGAACACTTCGATAAATCTCACGAATTTTGCCGAAGGAAATTACGGCTGGTCGGTGCAGGGCGTCGCCACGAACGAAGATTCCACGCGCAATCTTGGCGGCGTGGGAAGAGGCACGTTTGAAGTGCGGAAAATAATAAAGCTCACTTTGGAATATCCTGAAAACGGCGCGAAGGTTGACGGCCTTTTGGCGGCGGCTCTTCCTGGAAAAGTGCGCTGGGATTCCACGCAGAGAACAGTGAACGCGGTTTTTACGGTGAGTCGCAGACGAAACGGATATTCGAATCCGGTTTATACTTTGCGAAATCCCGGAAAAGAAGTGCAATTGCCGCCGCTTGAGCCGGGAACTTACTATTGGACGGTGCGGGCGCAAAACGTGCACAGCGCGGACATTTCTCCGCAAGAAGCGCGGCAGCTCGTGGTAAGCACATTTACGCCGCTCCAAGCCGTGAAGATAAATTCGCCGTCGGACAAGACGCATTTTGGCGAAAAGGAAATCAAAAATTCAAGGAGCATAAATTTCTCTTGGTCGGCGGTGAAAGACGCGACGGCATATCGTTTCACTTTGAAAAATTCTCGAGGCGAAGTTTTGGCGAACCTTGAATCTTCGGGAACGACTTATCAAGTGCCGAACATGCTGAATTTGGGCAGCGACAATTATACTTGGTCGGTGCAGCCGATTCAGGCGATGAGGGATGGAACTGTCTTGCAGCGCGGACAAATTTCGAGCGCGACATTTACGATAAGCATTCCGGAAGTGGAAGACATAGTTATCGATGATTTGGGAATTTTCTATGGAATGTAGGCGGGCAAACGCCAAGGGCAAAAAATTTGCTTGCGGCAAAAAAACGCAAATTCTTCTCGGCACGATTCTTTTCGCGATGAATTTATTCGCGGGAAAAATCTTCGCGCAAGAAGCACTCTCTTTGCCCAAAGACATTTTGAAAGAAGCCCTGATTGCGGAAAACGAAATGGAAGAAGCCGCAGAGAAGGAAAAAGCGGCGGCTGAAAATTCCGAGGAAGAATTCGACGATGAATTTTTTGATGACGACGACGAATTTTTCGAAGATGAATTTCCCGAAGACGAAGATGAAATTTCCGACGGCGAAGATTTTGAAATCGAAAACGAAATTTCCGAAAACGAAAATTTCGAAACAAAAACTTCGCCCGAAAACGAAGGAAGTTTTTACCTTGCCGAGGACGAAGACAAAAATCCGATGTTCGTGCAAAAACTCAGTTGGAAGGCTGTGACGAACGCGAAGAATTATAAAATCGAAATTCAAAAATTGGAAGAAGCCGGATTCAAAACGATTTTCGAAAAAGAGCTTGTGGAAAATGCCGTGGAAATTTCTTTGGAGCACGGAAAATACCGTTTTCAAATTTCGGTGCAAGACGTGTTCGATCAAAAGAAAAGCAGCGGCTGGCGTGAATTTGAAATCTTGCAGGCGCTGCCGCCGAAAATAAACGACATTTCGCCGCGCACTTTTTCTTTGAACAAAAAAGATGCTTTCGCGGACGAAACGGCGGAAATGTTTTTTTATGCGCCGGGCTTTTCGAAAGAGGACAGGAAAAATCTAAAAGAAAAAAAGAAAATTAAAATGACGGAAACTCTTGCGATAAGCGGCGAAAATTTGCTGGACGAGACATTTTTCGTTTTGCGAAAAATCGGCGCGAACGACGAAATAAAAGGAAACATTTCGAGCATCGACGAAAATCCCGAAACCGGCGAAAAAATCGTTTTGATGGATTTCAATTTGAAAGATTTTTCGGTGGGCGAATACAGCCTTTATGCGCGGAATCCCGGCGGACTTTCCGACACTTTCGAAAGCATCGAAGTGGAATTGTACAAAAGAAAGATTGACGTGGATTTGATGGTGAGCGCGGGATATGTTTTGCCGATCGCGCTCTATGACAAATCGCTTGCAAAGTATGCGGAGAAAAATATTTTTCCTGCGAGCGCGAACGCGAAAATCGCGATTTTGCCATGGCACAAAAAATTCGGGAATTTCGGAATCGGCTTGAACGCGAATTATTCGAATTTTAAAAATGACGCTAAACTTTACACTTTCGCGGGAAACCATTTGAGCGTGGTCTTGAACGCGATTTTCCAA
Organism: uncultured Treponema sp.; assembly: GCA_947178095.1. Taxonomy (GTDB): domain Bacteria; phylum Spirochaetota; class Spirochaetia; order Treponematales; family Treponemataceae; genus Treponema_D. The sequence goes on along the minus strand of CAMWWZ010000026.1, from coordinate 12,331 downwards.
AGATACATAATTGACCAAGTACTTGGATTTGACGTGCATGCCGGAATCGGAATGGGAATGGTTTTTGGCTGCGAATTCAAGAACAAACTTACGGAAATAGAATCTCCGAAAATGACCGCTTTGGGACTTGAATTCGCAGCGGGTTTTGCTGTACAATATTATCCGATAAAGCATTTGTATTTGGAAGTCGGATTGGATTTCGTGCATACGGAATTTATGGACACGTCATTTGGCCGGCTTTATCCTTCTGTTTCAGTAGGAGGAATGTTCTGATGAAAAAATTGAATTGGAAATTTATTCTACCCCCCCCCGTGCTTGCGCTGTTTCTTTTTGCGGCTTGCAATTTGATTCAAGAAATGCCGCAAGACTTTGTGGAAACTTACGGCAACATCGCCTATGTGGAAAAAGTCGAGTATGTGAATTTGGCGGAAGAAAACGTCGGCACGCCGAAAGTGACCGAAACAAAAAATTTCAAAATAATTTATCATATAAAAAACGACGGCGATTTTGACTTGAGCCCGGAATTTTCTTTTGAAGGATGCGAAATCGAAAATCCAATTGTGAGCACGGAAAAAAAGCGCGTGACTCTTACGGTTGCAGGCGAAAGCCTCAAAACTCTCAAAGACGGCGCAGAATTCAAAGTGAAACTCACGCTCTACAAAGCGACCCAAAAAGTTTTGCAAAGCGCGTATGAAATAGACATGCGCTATGTTTATACTGGCGGACCTGACGTTCCAAAAGGCACCGTCGAGATAAAAATTCCGCTAAATTTGCCCGATGGATACACGCTTGAAGTCAAGGATCCTGAAAATTATTTTACATACGATAAAGACAAAGGGATTGTAACGACAATTGGAAGCGGAGTCCCCGAAGGCAAGTACGAGCTAGAACTCGTCGTGAAAGATGATGACGGAAATGAAATTGTCATAAAGCAAGAAATAGAAGTGTCCGCCGGAAAGCCAACAACTGGTTTTACTGAAAAAGATGATGAAAAGCCGCTTGGCGATATTATTAAAGAAATTGAAGATAAAATTAAAGAGATTGAAGAAAATAAAAAAAATCCAGAAACTCAGCTCGGCAAGGTCGAAATAAACATTCCAGTATCTGGTGGTTATACGCTTGATATTGACGATGAAGCCAAAAAGCACTTTGAAATTATGCCAAATGAAAACGGCTCTTACACAATCAAACAAAATGGAGACGGACTTCCTGAAAAAGAGTACGAACTGAAACTCATTGTGAAAGAAGATGGAGAGGAAGTCAAACAATTCGATAAAACGATAAAAGTTTCCGCCGATGAGGTCGCAAAAAAATTTAGCGACGATGACAAACCGTTTAAAATCACGGCAGAAATGATTGAAAAAACCACGGTGTATGTTCGTGGTACGGGCGGCTGGTACGATGTCAAACATCCGGATGACGCGAAGGCAAGCAACGACAACAATTCAGGCGCGCGTTTGGAGCCGTTCGAAACGATTCAAAGAGCTATCAATGAGATAATCGCGCGGAATGCTGCTAGCGCGGATGCGGACGAATACACAATCTACGTTGACGGAACACTCACGCAAGACGCGGCGGCGAACGCGAACGGTATGGCGGACTTCTCCGCACTCGACAAAAATCTCACGCTCACGATAAAGGCATTTCCCAAAACTCCAAAAGCCACGCTCGACGCGGGCGGAAAATCGCGCGTCATATATGCGCAACCCAAAAGTAGTAGCAAACTCAATCTCACGCTTGAAAATATCGCCATCATGGGCGGAAACGCCTCAAGCAGCAGTGGCGGTGGAATTTATTTCAGTTCGTCAGGTGGTACACTCACAATCGGCGACGGCACGACAATTAGCGTTAATGAAGCGCGCTTGTATGGTGGTGGCGTTTACGTTAATGGCACTGCAAACACGTTCACGATGAACGGCGGCACTATCAGCGACTGTACGGCGACGGACCGTGGTGGCGGCGTGTACATCAAGTCGGGCGGAACATTCGAAATGTCGGGAACGGCAAAAATTACAGGCTGCAAGACGACATCGACATATGACGGCAAGGGTGGAGGAGGAGTTTATGTTGAAAACGGCACATTCACAATGAACGGCGGCACAATCAGTAAGTGTACGGCGGAGAGACATGGTGGTGGCATCTACAATAACGGTGGCACAGTCACGATGGAGAAAGACAGCACAATCAGCGGAAACTCTGTAAGTGATAAAGGTGGTGGCGTGTATGTCAGTGACGGCACGTTCAATATGACTGGTGGCACAATCAGTGGAAACAAGGCAGAAAATAGTGATGGTGGTGGAGTTTATGTTTTTACTGAATCTTCATTCACGATGAGTGGCGGCAAGATAGGAGGCGACGGAGAGGAAAACGCCAACAAAGCGAAATATGGCGGTGGTGTCTATGTAATGAAAAATGCAACAGAGGCCGCTATGACTGGTGGAGAAATCTTTGGCAACATTGCGAGCGAGCAAGGTGGCGGAGTGTATGTGAACAGCGCGGAATTCAAAATAAGTGGCACGGCGAAAATCAGCGGAAACACAGCGGATACTTCAGGAGGTGGAATCTATATTTACAAAAAACCTATGGCTAGCAGTGCTACACTCACCATGACTGGCGGTGAAATAAGTGAAAATGTGGCGGACGAAAAAGGCGGAGGTGTGTATAACCAAGGCGGTACGCTCACGATGAGCGGCACTGCAAAAATCAGCAAAAATAAAGCAAAAAAAGGTACTTACGATGGTGATGGTGGTGGTGTCTATAGTCAAAATGGCGATTTCACGATGAGCGATACGGCGGAAATCAGTGAAAATAATGCGGGTTATAATAGCGGCGGTGTTTACGTTGATGGTGGCAAATTTACGATGAAAGACAATGCAAATATCTATAAAAACATCGCGTCATATGGCGGAGGCGTTTATGTGTCTGGCTCGTTCAATATGATTGCCGGCACAATCAGCTACAACGAAGCGAAAAGCAATGGAGGTGGCGTTTACGTTTATGGTCAATCGTTCAAAATGACCAACGGCGAAATCAGCAATAACAAAGCGGTATACAAAGGCGCTGGTGTTATTCTTCGTAATTCGTCCACTTTTATAATAACTGGTGGTAAAATAAGCGGAAACGAAATCACGAGTTATACAAATTCTGATAATTTAAATGGTGGCGGTGGAGTTTATCTCGAAGGCGGCACTTTTGAAATGAGCGGTGGTGCAATCAGTGGCAACAAAATCACTGGCAGTGGTAAAGGCAAAGGCGCATATATTTCAGATACTTTCAATATGAGCGGCAATGCGAGATTTAATACGGACGATGATGTTTATCTTGTTGACTTAAATAAAATTCATATTGGCAAGCTTGAGGCTGAAAATCCTGTTGTCGCTACGATTACTCCTTATAAATATCAAACAAATAGGCAGGTTTTGAGCGCAGATGATGAAAAAACAATGCAGGATAATTACAATAAATTCGCTGTAACACCGGAAGCCAACGGCACAAACTGGAAAATCGTTCCTTATGAGAGCGACAAAAAATCTGGCGTTTTGAAACAAGACAATGTTTCAACGGGGGGGGGTGGAATCCCCGTTACCTTGCCTGAGTTTGGGGAAACGTATACGATTGTGATTGAATCCAATGGCAATCCTATTGTAAAGAATAGCGAAATTATATCTGGAAACGACATAATATTAGTGTCCGTCACGGATCCAAAAGGCACATCAGTAAATGGCACAGTCACTATTGAACTTAAAGATGAGGGCGGAACAACCATATTGAAGTCTAATGATTCAAATTCTAAAACACTACACGTCCCCAAATATACGTTTGAGATGCAAGCGCAAGTTTATGTGAAAGTGGAGTTATCAAATCCTATTAGAGTTATTCCCGAAACGATTCCAGTTACTATTAAGCCTAATTCTACTTCTTAATTTTCCTTCGCAGTCTCTTTCGTCCGCGCTCGCGCAGTTTTGGGCGCGGACTTTTTTTGCTTTTCGAAACTTTGGCTTCGACAGGCTCAAGTCGCAGGGGCAAAGCCCTTGCTTACATCGTAGCCCTTTTTTCGGGCTGCTTAATGGGAATATTAATTTCTTGTGCACAAAATTCGTACATTCCGACCTGCGCGAAGGCATCAGAGGTCTCGGAAAGCACTTTCCGGAGCCGCGCGAAGGCATCGGAGGCCACGGACGACACTTTCCCGAACTGCGCGAAGGCATCGGAGGGCTCGGAAAGCACTTTCCGTCGCAGTCCTTTCGGGCTGCTTACCGAGTTTTCTTCGAAAACTCGCGGATATTAGTTCTTTGTGTGCCAAATTCGTACATTCCGAACTGCGTGGGCGTGTCGAAGGGCGCGAGAAATTCCTGCGACATTTTTTACAACACCTTGACTTTCAATTGCAATCGTTATACCATATATAATATGAGCACAATAGTCGAGTCGTCCAAATCCCGGAAAGGGAAGCAGAGGCTGTTTTCTCAGGCAGGAATGATTGCCGTTGCGGATGCCCGGAAAAAAGGGCTACCCATTACCTATGCGGCGGAAGATCGCATTGTCCGTGAATATCCGGACGGCAAGATTGAAGTGCTTGGAACGATTGAAAACGCGCCAATGCCTGCTCTGCCTAAAAAGTTTTCGATTGGATGTTGACAGGCAGTGGGCATGAAGCGATTGCGCATTTTTGCCGGTCCGAACGGCTCGGGAAATACATCCGCCGATTTTATTTACCTTGACATTTCCTCATAATTATATTACAAATAGTAGAAAGCGCAGTCTGTGTATTTTTTTGGAGGTATCTATGGCTGTCAAAAATACGAAAACTATGAGTTTCAGCGCAAAGCCGCAGTTATTCAAACAAGTTGACGCAATTTGCGCGCAAAGAGGCTGCACGAGAAGCTGGTTTTTAAATCAAGCCGTCGAAAACTTCGTTTCGGAATGCCTTGAAGACAAGGCGGACTATGAAGCTGCTGTCGCCGCTTGGGAAGAATTTGAGAAAGGTGACCGCAGAACTTACACAAGTGAAGAACTTAGGAAGGAGTTCGGATTGTGAAAGTCGTCTATTTAGCGAAGCCGCGGAAACAACTTGCTAAACTTGATAATTCAGTTAAGAAAAGAATCCTTGACTATATGGACGAAGTTGCCAGCTTGTCTGACCCCCGAAGCAAAGGAAAAATGCTTGTCGGAAACCTTTCGGGCTTTTGGCGGTATCGTGTGGGCGACTACAGGTTGATTTGCCGCATCCATGACGAGGAGCTTGAAATCCTTGTCGTTGAGGTAGGACACCGAAAAGAGATTTATGACTGACGAATATTCGCTCCCAAATAATCCTATTGATTTAATTTTAAAAAAATGCTATCATATTTGCACACTTAATTTTCAAGGAAAAAACAAGGCTCGCTCGCGGGCTTTGTCGGAAAAAAAATGATTACTACAAATGAAATCAGGGTTGGCTCGGCGTTTATGTTTGAAGGCTCGCCGTTCATCGTGCAGAGAATGTTGGGCCAAAAGGGCGGACGCAACGGAATGGTCACAAAGCTCCGCGTAAAGAACATTGTCACCGGCGGCACGCAGGATTTGGGCTTGGATGCCGGCGAAAAATTCGAGGAAGTCGAATTGGTGGAAAAATCCGTCCAGCTTTCTTACATTGACGGCGACGATTTCCATTTTATGGATCAGGAAACTTACGAAGACGTTTCTCTCACAAAATCCGATTTGGGCGATTACGCTGGCTACATTTCTCCCGACGACGAGAACATCGAAGTGAAAATCACTTATTACAACGATGCGCCTGTCGGAGTGAAATTGCCGATCAACATTACGCGCACGATCACTTATTGCGAGCCGGGCGTGAAAGGCGACACTTCTGGAAAATCGCTCAAGCCTGCCACGCTCGATACAGGCGCGGAAGTTCGCGTTCCGCTTTATTGCAACACCGGCGAGCGCATCGTAATCGACACGCGCGACGGTTCGTTTGTCGAGCGCGCCAAGGAATAGTTTCCGAAAATGAAGTCCACGAATCTTATTTTGACGGCGCTTTTTGCGGCGTTGATTGCGGCTGGCTGCTTCATTTTGATTCCGCTTCCGGGCGGAATTCCGATTACGTTCCAAGATATGCTGGCAATGTCTTCCGGGCTGCTTTTGGGTCCGATTGACGGAAGCATTGCCGTGGTGATTTTTTTACTTCTTGGCGTAATCGGATTGCCGGTTTACACGGGTAAGGCTGGAATTCAAGTTTTGCTTCACGGTCCAACAATGGGATTTTTGTGGGGATATTTGCTCGTGTCTTTTTTGGCAGGGCTTGCGCTTAAAATCTTTTTGCCGCAGGAAAAAACTCATTCCCAAAAAAAACAATGGATCGTGATTTCTTTGGTAGTGATTTTTCAAAGCGTAATTTTCTTCGCATGCGGCATTCTCGGATTTATGTTCGTGACGCACGCGACATTGCAAAAAGCCGTGCTCGCGGTTTTGGTTCCGTTCATTCCCGGCAACGTGATAAAAATCGTGCTGATGACTTTTCTCACAAAAAAATTCCGCCCCGTCATTTGGAATTACACGCATTGATTATAGTTAATAATTAAGGGTTAATAGTGAATAGTTGGGGCGAGTTTTTCTGATTTTGTGAGCGAAGCGAACAAAATGCGAGCGGTGCAAGTAAAGAAAAACTCGTAAGCAAATCGGAGATTTGCGATTGAATAGTTGCGGCAAGGAGGACTTTTATTTTTATGTCGATTGATGTCGTGGAAAAAAAACTTGGACTTTTGCCGGACGCATATCTTGAAAAAGTTGATGAATACATCGAACTTTTGCTTTTTAAAATCAAGCGCGAAGAAAAAGAAAAAAATCCAATTTTGGAATTTAGCGGCTGCATAAATGACGAGGACGCAAAAGCAATGATGGATGCGGTCAATGAATGTCGCAAAATCGAGGGCGCGGATGAATGGTAAATTGCTAGACACGAATGTTTTGGTGCGCTTGTTCAACGGCGACAAAAAAATAACTGATTATTTGTCAAAGCAAAATGACATTCGCTTGTCTTCAATAAGTCTTGGCGAATTGCTTTTTGGCGCGGAAAAATCTCAGCGCACCGAAGAAAATAAAAACAAGGCCATCGCCTTTTTTTCACGATACAATCTTTATGAAACTTCTGAAGAAGTCGCTGCCGAATATGGGAAAATCAAATCCGCGCTTTTAAAATCCGGCAATCCTATTCCTGAAAATGATTTGTGGCTCGCGGCGGTTGCCAAGGCAAACGATTTTGCGATTGTTACTCAAGACAAGCATTTTAAAAAAATATCTAACTTGTCAATAATAGAAATATAAAATGACTCCGATTTTAGAAATTCAAAATGTTTCAAAAAAATTCGCGGACGGAACGCTTGCGATAAATGGCGTTTCGTTTTCGATAATGCGCGGCGAATTTGCCGTGGTCGCGGGGCAAAACGGCTCGGGAAAAAGCGTGCTGATGTCGCTTATCGCAAATTTGGATTCGCCCACAAGCGGAAAAATAATTTTGAATGAAAGCGCGTGCGCCGGCTTGATTTTCCAAGATGCGGAAAGCCAAATCCTCGGCGAAACCGTGGAAGAAGACGTGGCTTTCGGCGCGAAAAATTGCGGATTGAAAGGCGAGCGGCTATCGCAAAAAATCGACGAAGTTTTATCGCAAGTCGGTTTGCTCGAAAAAAAGTTTATCGCAAGCCGAACGATGAGTGGCGGAGAAAAACGCCGCCTTGCGGTCGCGGGCGTTCTTGCGATGGATTTCGACATTTTGATTTTCGACGAGCCTTTCGCAAATTTGGATTGGAGCGGCGTGCGGCAAGTGTGCGCGCTTTTATCGCAACTAAAAAACGCCGGAAAAACTATAATCGTTCTCACGCACGAGCTGGAAAAAATTCTCGCGCTTTGCGATAAGTTGATAGTTTTGGAAAAAGGCGAATTGCGATTTTTCGGCACGCCGCAAGAAGGCCTATCGCAAGATTTGGAACGCTGGAACATTCGCAATCCGCTTGTGCAATACAATCGCATCGAGGATTTGTTGTGGGTGTAGAAAAAAAGTTTGAAATATGATAAAATAAAATTATCATGTTCACGCAATACATCGACGAGCAATTTTCTCAATATAAAATGGCTGTGGAGTATTTTGAAAATAATCCTCAATGCCTGATTAAAATTGAAAATTTTGTGATGAATGAAATTCTTCATTTCATTGATTTGCGACTTCCTGAAATTGTGAGAGATTATAATGAGGCATCGTATCTATATCCATTTTGGAAAAATTATTCGCCGCTTGATAGGGGTCGTTCTCCAGTAGGTGACCAATATCCATGGATTGAAGTTGGTGAACAGATTTTTGGAAACAAACTGGCGCGTTATTTTGCCGCTAATTTTGAAGTGAAAGATTCAGGATTGCCATCAGGTTCTGACGATAGATGCATTATTTCAAGCAAAAAAGTAAAATCAATTCTTGACATAACGGATTCCGTTTGGGTTTTCATAGACATAAAATCTGTTGGACCTCGCGATGATTACAACCATGCCGTAATGTCGCCATATCAAGTTTCAGGTTCCGGCAACTGGCAAAAAAAGGAAATGGGAATAAAAAATAATCCTATTGTTGCGAAAGGAAAATATGCGGAACATGATTTTTTGTGCTCTCTTTCTCCTGTATATGTTTTAAGTGATGGAACGATTGCGCCTTTGGTGACTTTTGTCGTGAAGCCTGTTTACAAAATGCTTTCAAACGGAAATGAAACCATAGGGCAGCCGCTTGAGCGAATTACGGTCGCATCAATTCCAAATGGTTTGCTTCTTACGCACAATCCGAATTATTTGAAAACGCATTCCACGCTCTTTTTTCCTGGCAAAGATGATAGAAAAAAGGATTTGCGAAAAATTCGTGCACGTATTTCCTTTGATGTTTTAAAAGAAATTGATTCGTGGCGGATTTCAGAAATTTCGGCTCAAGAAAATTAAGGAATTGCAAAATGGAATTTTTAAAAACGAATGAAGTTTTCTGCGGAGACTCTCGCGAATTGATGAAACGTATTGAGCCGGAATCAATCTCGCTTTCTTTTTGGTCGCCTCCGTATTTTCTCAAGAAAGATTATGAAAAATACGAGACTTACGATTCATGGCAAAATTTGCTGAAAGAAATAATTTCGCTTCATTTTTCTGTTTTAAAGCCTGGCGGATTTATGGTAATCAACATTGCGGATATTCTCGCTTTTCAAGATGAAAAAATGCCAAAGATTATGGGCTTGAATCCCGCGAACAGAAAATGTTCTGTCACAAAAGAAATGATTCTAAAACTCAAATCTGAGCATCCCGAATATAATCGCGACCAACTCGCCGAGGCTTTAGGTTGTAGCGAGCAGACAATTGACAGACGACTAAACGGCAATAATATTCGCGGCGGTCGTTATAATGTTGGAACGCATGTCAAATTGGTTGGCGGAAATCTTGAACAATATGCTTATGATGCAGGGCTTTTTCTTTATGACAAACGCATTTGGAAAAAAGATCCTTCTTGGGCAAACAGCAAGTGGACAACGAACACGCTAAAAGCCGTTAGCGAGACCGAAGATTTGTACATATTTTGGAAACCTGGCGAATATGTTGTAAATCGCGATCGACTTTCCGCTAACGAATGGAAGGAATGGGGCTATCGTCAAATTTGGGATATTCCCAGCGTTCGGGCAAATGACATTCATCCCGCGATGTTTCCTGTTGAACTTGCTAGCCGTGTAATTAGATTGTACACAGATAAAGGCGACGTTGTTCTTGACCCATTTCTCGGAAGCGGAACGACCGCAGTGGCGGCCATAGAGGAAAACAGAAAATTCATCGGAATTGAAATGATGGAAAAATATGCCGCCATTGCGATAAAAAATGTTGAAGATGCTATGTCACGACCGATGTTGACTTTTGCTTGAGGATTTGTTGTGGGTGTAGAATTTTTTTCTTATCGCAAGGGCAACTCTTTTTTTCACAAACTTTCGCCGCACATAAAATTGTGGCTTGAATTGCTCTTTTGCATTTTTGTTTTTTTGCCGGACGAATATTTTTTTGCGATAAACGAATTTGTTTCGATAAAACTTGCGATAAGTTTTTTGATTTGCGTGGCGGCGTTTTTTCTTTCGGGCAGGAATTTCGCAGCGTTCATGCCGCTTGGCTACGTTTTGATTTTGGGCGCAATCGCAATTTTTGGAAACGGAATAAAATTTGCGATAAATTACACGCTTAAATTTTTGTTCACGGCTTTTTTATCGCAAGTCGTTTTTATGACGACTTCGAGTTTGCAAATGAAATCCGCGTTGGAAGACGCGCAGAATTTTATCGCAAGAATTTTTCCGCCGATAAAAAAAGCAAATCCCGCGCTGATAATTTTCCTTGCGATAAGTTTTATTCCGCAGATTTTTCAAACTTGGAATAAAATAAAATTGGCAGCGCGAGCGCGTTCTTGCGATAAAAAAAAATATCGCAATTTTTTGCGAAACATTCTTTTGCAATTCGAGGCACTTTTTTCGTGTTTGCTTTTTTATGCCGAAACAAAGCGCAAAGTTTTGTTGAATCGTTCGAAAAAATTGTGCGATTTGCGATAAATTTAAGTTTTGCAAATTTCACTTGTGATAAAAAACAAATTTCTATCGCAAATTTTTGCAAAAATATCGCAACTTGTAAGAAAATAGATTTTTTGATATTCTCGCATTTGCGATAAGAACTCAAAATTTTTATCGCAAGTTTTGTGCGAAAAAAAATGGCGACAACACATGCCGCCATTTTTAAATTTTCTCGCCGCTTATTCTACGTCCAAAACTTTGTAGCCTTGCGCTTCGATTTTTTCTTTGAGCGCGTCGTCGCTTACATCGCCGTTTAGTTCAACGACGACAGTTCCGCTTTCATGGCTCGCGCTTGCGCTCGCAACGCCTGCGATTTCTTCGAGCGCGCTTTTTACGCGACCTTCGCAATGGGCGCACATCATTCCTTCGACTTTCAAAGTTTTTTTCATAACATTTTCCTCCGTTATGTTGAAATTTATTTTTTCGAAATTCAATTTTTCCAAATTGAATTTTTTGCCAAAATTTGTTTTTCGCGATTTTCGAATGTTCGCGAAATTCAGCCTGAGCGCATTTGTCACAACGCAGAAACTCGAAAGGCTCATCGCTGCCGCGCCGAACATCGGATTCAGCTTCCAACTGAAAAGCCAAATCCACGCGCCAGCCGCAAGCGGAATTCCGATGACATTGTAGATGAATGCCCAAAATAAATTTTCGCGGATATTGCGTAATGTCGCGCGGCTCAAACGAATTGCCGCGCTCACGTCGCTCAAGCGGCTTCTCACGAGAACGATGTCGGCCGCATCGATTGCAACGTCCGTTCCGGCTCCGATTGCGATTCCAGTGTCGGCCGCGCTCAATGCAACCGCGTCGTTGATGCCGTCGCCCACCATCGCAACATCGCCGAATTTTTTCAGCGCGTTTACGACTTCGGCTTTTTGCGCCGGAAGCACGCCCGCGAAAACTTTGTCAACGCCGACTTGTTTTGCGATTGTAGCCGCCGTGCGCTCGTTGTCGCCCGTGAGCATCACGGTGAAAATTCCCATCGAACGCAATTCCGAAATGGCTTTTAAACTGTCGTCCTTTATCACGTCGGCCACGGCGATTATTCCCAAAAGTTTTTTTTCGAGCGCGAACAAAAGCGGCGTTTTTCCTTGTTCCGAAAATTCTTGAGCTTTGCGAAGCGATTCTTCGGAAACTTGAATTTGCTCGCAAATAAATTTCACGCTTCCTCCAAAGATTTTTTGTGCCGAAGAATTTTTCGCTGAAAGTCCGTTTCCTGCGACTGCCGCAAATTCGCTCACTTCTCGCGCGTTCAGATTTTTTTCATTGCCTTTTGCGAGAATTGCTTTTGCCAAAGGATGTTCGCTTTTTGCTTCCAAATCAACGGCGCATTGCAAAAGTTCAGTTTCGCTGATTCCTTCGCACGGAACGATGTCCGTAACGTGGCCTTCGCCTTTTGTGATTGTGCCGGTTTTGTCGAGCGCGATGATTTTTGTTTTTCCTGCTTGTTCGAGCGCGGAAGCGGTTTTGAAAAGAATTCCGTTTTTCGCGCCCACGCCATTTCCGACCATGATTGCGACTGGAGTGGCAAGTCCCAATGCGCATGGACAACTTATCACCAAAACGGAAATTCCGCGCGCCAAAGCGAAGCCGAAATTTTCGCCTGCGAAAATCCAAATTAGAATCGTCAAAAATGAAATTGCAATTACAATTGGAACGAAAACGCTTGAAACTTTGTCCGCGATTTTTTGGGCGGGGGCTTTCGTGGCGGCAGCGTCGCTGACAAG
>CAMWWZ010000025.1 GCA_947178095.1 uncultured Treponema sp. | reverse complement strand
AGTGGCATTTGATATGCAAGTTTCCAACGGAAACTTGTCATGATAAAAAGTTGACTACATTTCAGTCAACTTTTTATCATAACTCCTGTTTGATATTTAAATTTTCAAAAGAAATTTGAATCCATGAAAGCCGCGTCAAATGGCGGCTTTTATGAAAATTTTTGTGCGAAAAATTTATTCTATTTCAATGTCAGGACCGCTCGTGTCCAATTCTCCGAGACGAACGACTGCGCCGGCAGAAAACAAGTTGATGTCTCTATCGACATTTTTCCATGCCGCTGAAGGGCTGATCTCGCTTTGCGACCAATCCTCTTTGTTCAAGAAGCCAGTTCCGATGTTGAATTTGAAAATGAGGCCGACAGTCGGAAGCCATGAAGAGCGACCTCTGCTTGTCTCGGCGGCGTTGAAATGCCATGAAGTGTTTATCTGCACAAAATGCGCAATTTCGATTTGAAGTCCACTGTCTAAAATGAAGTTTTGGAAAAGCGGTGTGGTTACGTCGAGCGAAAGTCCAATTACGAAATTTTCGATGTGAACTAACTCGGCCGCCGCGCCTGCGCGGATAGTCATAAAAGTCGGATAGCTCGGCCAATTGTTCCAGCCCGAAGAATTTATGCCCGCGACATTCGCGTTGTGGTAAAGTTTTCCGACATTGTTAAGGCTCGCGCCGATTCGGAAATTTTTGAGGAACGCTATGTCGCCAAAATTGTAGATCGCGCCGATGTTCGCCGCAAGCATCCAGTCCGTATTGTATCCCCAAAATCCGCCGACTAAAATTCCGATGCCGACATGGAGATTGTCCAAAATTTGCTTTGACACGGTTGATTTGAAATTGAGATTGTTTCCCAATTGCATGTTCCAAAATGGAACGAACGCACCTTCGATTTCCGCGCTGAAACTCGCCCAGTCCGTGGGAACTAAAATTCCCAATTCGAATGCCTGCCCATATTTTCTTGACCCTACAGAATCAAACATCATTGTGTAGCCGGCATCCAGTGTGATGCGGCTTTCCAGTGCGCCCAAAGCGGGATTCACCGATGTGCTTGCAGGCGTTGCGGAAAGAATGCCGCCTCCGGCCGTGGAAATGCCGCCAGTCAAACTTTCCGGATGAGAGAGATAAAATAAATTCTCGCCTTGAACTGGCGGATTGTACGCTGAAACGGAAAGCGTCAAAACCGCCGCCGAGACAAAAGCAGAAATTGTTTTTTTCATACTAAACCCCTAAATGAATAAACATTTTCATTTATTATACCATAATATTAAAAAATTGGGAAGTGGCAATTTCGTGATAAAATTTTCACGAGCGCAAATGTGAATTTTCTGCGCGAAATTATTTTTTAAATTGATTTCACACAAAGCACTTTTCTTTTCCGAGATTGTGTGATATAATAAAAGAATATTCAGTACTTTACAATTTTAATTTGTGCGTTTTCATTTCATTGCAAACGCACGTAAAAAAGCCATTCGCGATTCTGAAAAATCACTCACGGCTTTTTTATGGGAGAAGATATGCGCACTTTCAAAGGCGGAATTTTTCCTGCCGAGCATAAGGAATTGTGCCAAGGAAAAAAAATTACGAAAGTTTTTCCGGCTTCAAAAATGTTTTACGTTCCTGTGACGATGGGCGGCGCGCCGAATGTTCCAGTCGTTGAAGTGGGACAAAAAGTTTCGCGCGGGCAAATCATCGCAAAAAGCGAAGCGTTCGTGAGCGCGCCCGTTCACAGTCCTGTGAGCGGCACGGTGAAAAAAATCGTCTCGAATCTTTCCACCGCCAACGCCGAAGTTCCGTGCATCGTGATTCAGGCGGACGAAGAAAATCGAATTGACTTCATGCCGCCGCTCGATCCTTTTTCGTGTTCGCGCGAAGAGGCTTTGGCGCGCGTGAAGGATGCGGGCATTTGCGGAATGGGCGGCGCGTCGTTTCCCACTCATGTCAAGCTGAATCCTCCGAAAGATTGCAAGATTGATTTTATTCTGCTCAACGCGGCGGAATGCGAGCCGTATCTCACGGTGGACGAGCAGACTCTCGACGAAACGCCCGAAAAAGTCATGGACGGACTTTTGATTGTGCAAAGAATCGTCGCTTTGTGTAACGAGCGCGAGGCGAGTTCAATCAACGTCCGAATCGTTTTGGAAAGCAACAAGGCGCATCTCGTTGCGAAGCTTGAAGAGGCTGCGAAAAAAGTCCGCGACGAAAAAGGCGTTTCAATAGAAATAGTTCTCGTAAAGACGAAATATCCGCAGGGCGCGGAAAAGGACATAATTTCTGCGGCGACTGGACGCGAAGTTCCTGCCGGAAAACTTCCTGCCGCTTCGGGCTGCGTCGTCTGCAATGTCGGCACGGTCTGCGCCATAAGCGAAGCGTTCCGCGAAGGAAAGCCTTTGATCGAACGCGCTTTTACGGTGAGCGGCTTGGGCGTAAAAGAGCCGAAAAATCTTTTTGCGCCGATCGGAACTTTGGTGAGCGATTTGATTGGCAGCGAAATTCAATTGCAAGAAAATGTCGCGAAAATTTTGTCGGGCGGCCCGATGATGGGATTTTCGATGCAAAGCGCGGAATTCCCGATTCTCAAAGGCACGAGCGGAATTTTGTTTTTGACGGAAGCCGAAATCGACGCGACGGAAAGTTCGCCGTGCATCGGCTGCGGAAAATGCGTTGACGTTTGTCCGATGCGTCTCACGCCCGTAATGATAATTCGTTCGGTAAAATCCGATTCGCTTGAAGATGCGAAAAAATACGGACTAATGGATTGCTTTGAATGCGGTTCGTGCGCATACATTTGCCCCGCGACGGTTCGCCTTGTGCAAATAATTCGGCTTGGAAAAAATGCAGAGCGTGCGCGGCTTGCCGCAGAAAAGGCGCGTGCCGCTGTTCAGCAATCTCAATCAAATTCAAAATAAGGAAGTGAGATAAATATGGAAAAAATGATTCTTTCTTCTTCGCCGCACATTTCCAGCGGAAGAAAAACTCAAGCCTTGATGTTCACTGTGCTGGCTTCGCTCATTCCGGAATGTGTTTACGGCGTGGTGATTTTCGGAATTCCCGCTCTGATTACGATTTTGGCGAGCGTGGCTTCATCGGTGCTTTTTGAATTTTTGTTCAATTTGCTTGCGAAAAAAAAGCAGACAGTTTCCGACGGCTCTGCGATAATTACGGGAATTCTTCTCGCGCTTGTCTTGCCGCCGACGATTCCTGTTTGGCAGACTGTGCTTGGCGCGGCGTTCGGAATCATCGTGGCAAAGTCGCTTTTCGGCGGACTTGGAAGCAATGTTTGGAATCCTGCTTTGACGGGACGCGCGTTTTTGTTCGTGAGTTTTCCCGTGGCGATGGGAAGCGCGTGGATAACGCCCTTGCCCGACGCTGTGAGCACGGCGACGATTTTGCCCGCAATAAAAAGCGGCGCGTTCACTCCGAGCCGCGAAATTTATCTGCAATACTTTTTCGGAAACCGCGCCGGCTGCATTGGCGAAACTTCGATTTTGCTGATTTTGATTTCGTTCGTTTTCCTTTTGGCGACAAGGACGATTGACTGGCGCGCGCCGTTTGCGATGGTGGCGACGACCGTGATTTTGACTTGGATTTCGGGCGGAGACATTTTGATGGCTTTGCTTTCGGGCGGCCTCATTTTCGGCGCGACATTCATGGTCACGGATTACGTGACGGCTCCGGTTACAAAGCCCGGTCGCCTAATTTACGGCGCGGGTTGCGGACTCATCACGTTTTTGATCAGGAAATTCGGCGGCTATCCCGAAGGCGTTATGTTTTCGATTTTGATTATGGATTCGCTTGCGCCGTTCTTGAACAAAATCACTCGGCGAAAATACGGCTACAAAAAATCCGCGATGGAGGCAAAATGAAAAACGCATTTCTCCTTGGAATAAAACTCGCGCTCTATGCGTCTGCGGCATGTCTTGCGCTTGCCGTCGTGAACAATTTTACTGCTCCCGAAATCGCATCTCACGCGCTCAAAAAAGAACAGTCCGCGCTGAAAATAATTTTTCCGCAGGCGGAGAAATTTGAAAAAATCGAAAAAATTTCTTTGCCGCAGTCGAGCGCGACAATCGATTCTTTTTACAAAGTGATTCAGGACGGAAATGTCGCGGGCTTTGCGATAAAAATCACTGGCTCTACTTACGAAACTTCGACTTTGGTCGCGGGCTTTTCTCCCGAATTGCAAATTGCAGGCGTTCACATTTTGGCGACATCGGATTCGCCTGGCTTTGGACAAAAGGCCGCCGATGCGAATTACCGCAATTCAAAAGGAACGACTTTTTACGGACAGTTCGCCGGAACAAGCGCGAAAAAGCCGCTTGTTTTGGGCGAAGATTATGAAGCGATCAGCGGCGCGACAATCACTTCGCGCACGATGGGCGCGCTCATTTCAAACGCGGCCGAAGCCGTAAAAATCTACATCGAAGAAAACGGAGGGGCTAGATGAAGGCTTTGAAAATTTTCACGAATGGAATCGTAAGGGAAAATCCGCTTTTGGTTCTTTCGCTTGGGCTTTGTTCGTCGCTCGCCGTAACAACGAGCGTTTTCAACGGAATCGGAATGGGCGCGAGCATGATGTTCGTGCTTTTGATGAGCGAAATCATCATCAGCATTTTCAGAAAGCTCATTCCTGACGCGATTCGACTTCCGGTTTTTATAATTGTAATCGCGGCGTTTACGACAATCGTGCAGCTTCTTTTGGGCGCGTATTTGCCAGATCTTTCGGACGCGCTCGGCGTGTTCCTGCCGCTCATCGTCGTGAACTGCATCATCATGGGGCGCGTCGAAGCTTTCGCGTCAAAGAACAATGTCGCGCATTCGATTTTGGATGCGCTCGGAATGGGCTTGGGCTACACTTGGGTGCTCGTGGCGATTTCCGCGGTGCGCGAACTTTTGGGCAGCGGAAAACTTTTGGGCTTTCAGGTTTTCGCCGAAGAAAATGCCATCGGATTTTTCGCTGGCGCGCCCGGCGGATTTTTCGTATTCGGAATCATGATTGCCTTGGTTCTTTGTGTTTCGTCGAAAGGAGAATAAAATGCCTGAAATGTTGAAAATATTTTTGAAATCGATGCTCGTGGACAATGTGATTTTGGTGCAATATTTGGCTTTGTGTCCGTTCATGGGAATGACGAGCGACACAGGAAAATCTGCTGGAATGGGACTTGCAACTTCATTCGTGATTTTGCTTGCCACGGCGGTTACATATCCGATTTATTATTGCGTTTTGGTTCCGCTCAATTTGAAATTTTTGCAGACGCTGATTTTCATTTTGGTGATTGCGTCGCTCGTGCAACTTGTGGAATTTTATTTGAAAAAATCCGCGCCGTCCCTTTACAGCGCGATGGGCGTTTACCTTGCGCTCATCACGACAAACTGCGCTGTGCTCGCCGTAACTCTCAATTGCATTTCCAAAGGTTATGGCTACGCGCAGTCGATTGTCTACGCGGCGGGAAGCGCGGGCGGCTTTTTGCTTTCGATGGTGATAATGGCTGGAATCCGCGAGCGAATGCGAGTTTCCGACGTGCCGAAATTCCTCAAAGGAAATTCGAGCCTTTTCATAACGGCGGCACTTTTGTCACTTTCGTTCATGGGCTTCAAAGGACTTATCAATTAGACTGGAAGAATAGAATTTTTTGGAATGGTTACGAGGTGAATCGATGAATATGATTTTGATTACGATTGCGGTGGCGTTCGCGCTCGCTTTTTTGCTTGGACTTTTGCTCGGTGTTTTCAAAAAGATTTTTGCCGTGCCTGTAAACGAAACTGAACTCAAAGTGCGCGAAGCTTTGCCGGGCGCGAATTGCGGAGGATGCGGATTCGCAGGATGCGACGGCTATGCGGCTGCCGTGGCCGCTGGAAATGCCGAGCCGAATTTGTGTGCGCCGGGCGGCTCTGCCGTGGCCGCTTCTATCGCAAAAATTTTGGGCAAAGAAGCAAGCGTCGTAAAAAAAGTCGCCGTGCTTTGCTGTCGTGGCACAAATGCAGCCGCCCAAATTCGCGGCAAATACAAGGGCGTTGAAACTTGCGCGGCCGCAGTCCAGGCAATCAACGGCATAAAAACTTGCGCGTTCGGCTGTTCTGGCTTCGGCGATTGTGTGGCAGCCTGTAAATTTTCTGCCATAAAAATCGGGTCGGAAGGAATTCCTGTAATCGACGAAAAATTGTGCGTCGCATGCGGAAAATGCGTCAAAGCTTGCCCGAAACATTTGATTTCGTTTTTCGAGGCGCAGAAAAAAATCGCCGTCGCGCTTTGCCAAAACCGCAGCGACAACAAGCCTTCGATTTTGAAAAATTGCAAGAACGGATGCATAAAATGCGGCAAATGCGAAAAGGCTTGCGAATTCGACGCGCTCAAATTGCAAAACGGAATTCCGGCGATTGACGCGCAAAAATGCACCGCATGCGGAAAATGCGTTGAAGGTTGTCCAACGCACGTCTTGACACTTTTTCCGTTTTCGCCGATAATATAACTATGGCAAAGACACAGGGTTTTTTCGCAAAATTATTGTCCTCGTTTTTTGGTTCGAATGATTCCGATGCCGAAAAAAAACGCAAGATTAAGGCGATTGCGAAAAATCTTTCCAAGTCGAAATATCATTTTTTCAAGAACGATGAGGCGCAGCCCGCTCTCGCAAAATTTCTTTACGATATTTACAAAGCGATTTTTCCAGCCAAGGCAATGTTCATGGCGCAGGACAATCCAAATCGCCTCAAGACGATGATAGTGAATTATTCGCTTACCGAACAGCAGCATGCCGTAATAGACGCGCTTTCGGAAGAAGCGATAAAGGAATTGATGAAAAAATCGTCCGTCGATAAAATCCGCGCGCAAATCCAGCAAAATATAGAAAGTTTGTTGCAGTTTTTTTCGCCGGAAAAAATCGCCAAAATCGAAGCGTTGTACAAAAAAATGGTTATGTTCCGAAGTTTTTGTACTTACGATTTTTATTTTCTTTTGAAAAAATTCGATGCGTCTTTGCGCGAAGGCGAATTTAACGCGCCTCCGAGATTTGACAAAATCAATGCGGACTATATTGGCGATGAATTAAAAGATTTCATTGCGGTGGCGTACGTTTTCCCTGAAAAAGAAGATTGGAGCGATTTGGTTAAATTTTTCAAGGATACGAAAGGTTCAGAGCCGGTTACGCTCAACGTCTGGAACAAAATCGTAAATCGCATAAATTCTGTTAAGAATTCGCGCGTGCTTGAAATGATGATTCAAGTGGCGACAAAAGATCCGAATTATTTCCCGGATTATTCTTTTACGGAAGAACTTATTGTTGACGATTATATTGACAAAATTCGTGGTGACGCGCAAAAGACTTTGGATTCGCTTGTTACCGCGATGCAAAACAATAAGATTGATGGGCTTCTAAATCAAATTTTCGGAACGACGCAAGTTGATCGCCTTGCGAATTATACTGCCGTGAACAGCGCGATTTACGAGCGCAAGAATTTGGGTTCGTTCGAATATGTGAACGAGCTGAATTATTACAAGGCGTTTTTGCTTGACTTCGTGAAAAAAGATGTGCGCGAATTTTCCGACTTGGTTTTGGTGCGCGGCACTTGGTCCACGCAGGCTCTTTCCACGCCGATGTCCAACGCATATCACGCGCTCATCGATTCGAGCGAAACGCTTTTGGCGTTCGATGCGAAAATCGCCGAAAATGCTGAAATTGGCGTAAAGCTGAAAAATCACATGCCGAGCGTGGATCGCGGAAAAGAAGCGCGAAACATTGTCGGCACGATTCTCGCCGATTTGAACGAAGAGGCGAAAAAGCTTTGCGTCGATGGAACTAAAAATCTCATCGTAATTGCGAAGACTACGAAAACTTTGCTCGAAGATTACGCAAAGCCCAATGGCGAAGTGATCATAAACTGGAAAGAACTTGACCGTTTTTCCGATCATCCGATAAAAGAATTGGGCGTTGAAATTTATAAAAGCATATATCTTTTCGTGAACTTGATGCAAAGCTGTCTGGGCGGCGCGACGAGTTAATGGCCTGTTTGCGGACGAAAAACTCCGCAAGCATTTTGGAATTTATTCGGCGTTTTCTGGAAAAAGTCCTTCCACGATAAATTCTTTTGGAATGCGCGAAGGGCGGCCGTCCTTGTTCACGCTCGCCCAAGTTACTTTTGCTTCGACGCAAATTGTGCCGTCTGCCTTGCGAATGGTTTGTCGCAGAGTTCCGCGCACCGCGCCTGTTTCAATCGGCTCGACTTCCACAAAAAGTTCGTCGTCCAAATACGCGCTTGCTTTGTAATGAACGTCGATGTGCGAAATGTACAAAAAATATCCTGCTTCGATAAATCCTTTGTAATCGAAATTTATTCCGCGCAAAAATTCCATTCTGCCGAATTCGAGAAAGTTCACGTAGACCGCGTTGTTCACGTGGCCGTAAGAATCGCATTCGTAAGTGCGCACGATAAGGCTTGATGTGATTTTCATAAAATGATTTTATCACAATTTCGCGCGTTGGGCAAGCGAAAATTACGGCTTCAAATATTCGCGAAAAAAATCGCATTGTTCGTCGATGCAAGGCGCGCTGTATTTGCTTCGCAAGTCAAGCATAAAAACGTGTTCCAATTTTTGCTCTTTTTTCAAATGCGATTTTTGCGCACGATAACATTTGTATTTGAATTCGATGCCATTTTCGCAAAAGACTTTAGCAAGCGGCGGAACTTGTTCGCGCAAAAAATCGTTTTCGGCGGTTACGAAAAATGCAGGCGGAAAATTTTCTGTGACGTGAAAAATCGGGGAAGCCAAAATCAATTCTTGCCGCGTGCCGCCTTTTTCGAACAATGCGCCGCCGATGCTTTTTATATTGAGAGTTTTTGAAAACGAAATGAAATCGTACATTCCGCAATTTAAGTAAACAGCGTTAAATTTTAATTTTTTCGGAATTGCGAAAGAAAAATTTTCGGCAAAATTTTCATTCGTGCAAATGGCGGCGTAAGTGGCAAGATAATTTGCGCCAGCGGAATCGCCCGTGGCAAAAACGTTTTCCGCGTCCAAATTGTATTTCGAAGAATTTTCCAAAATCCATTTGAACACATTGTTCGTGTCTTCGAGCGCGGCGGGAAATTTGTGTTCGGGCGAAAGGCGGTAAGTGAAATTGACTACGGCGAATCCTCGGCGAGCCAATTCCATGCAATAAAAGCTGTACAATTTTTTGTCGCCGTAAACCCAGCCGCCTCCGTGGATGCTCGCGATTACGGGAAGAATTTTCTTTGCCGCGCGTTTCGGCCTGTAAACGTCGAGCATGCAATTTTCGTCGGCATTGGAATAGCGAATGTCGAAAAAGCATTTTACGTCGGACGGAATCTCCAAGCCAGCGTCGCGCTGCGCGTCGCTCGCGCCCATTCCTTCGCGTTGGGATTTGACAAATTCGAAAATTTCTTTTTTAGTCATTTTGTTGTTTTCCTGTTGAAATTGTTTAAATTCTCTTATAAAAGCAATTGTATCACTTGCAAAAAAAAATTTAAAGTGCAATAATAAATTAGGAAAAGAAATTTTCTAAAAATTTTTTTAGGAGCTAATAGGAGTTTTTATGAAGTACGGATATTTCGACGACGAGGCGAAGGAATATGTCATCACTCGTCCGGACACGCCGACATCTTGGAGCAATTATTTGGGTTCTACGGAGTACGGCGCGGTAATCACGAACAACGCGGGCGGTTACGGTTTTTACAAATCGGGCGCGCAGGGTCGCTTTATGCGTCTTCGTTTCAATTCCGTTCCGATGGATCAGCCTGGACGATATTTTTATTTGCGCGATTGCGATTCAGGCGATTATTGGTCCGCTTCTTGGCAGCCTGTCGGAAAGCCGCTCGACAAGTACAAGAGCGAATGCCGCCACGGAACTGCGTATTCGAAATTCACTTCGGAATATTCTGGAATAAAAAGCGAGGCTTTGTATTACGTTCCGCTCGGGCAAGTCTTTGAATATTGGCGGCTCAAGGTTACGAACAATTCCGACAAGGCGCGAAAACTTTCTGCGTTCACATATTGCGAACTCACGAACAACTGGAATACAATGGAAGATCAAGTGAATTTGCAATATTCGATTTTCATTTCGCGCGGAGAACGAAACGGAAATATTTTGAGATTTGTCGCGCACCAAAATTTGTTCGAGCAATTTCCCGATGCAGAGCCAGGAACTCAGGCGATGCTTTCTTGGATGGCGCTTTGCAATTCTCCGCTCACTGGTTTTGATACGAGCCGCGAAGCGTTCTTGGGAACTTATGGAAGTTACAAAGAGCCTGCCGCCGTCGTCAATGGCAAATGCTCGGATTCGCTCGCTTATGGCGACAACATTTGCGGAAGCGTCCAAACTGAAATCGAACTTGCGCCTGGCGAATCAAAGGAAATCATCGTGCTTTTCGGAATTGGTGATGCGAATCGCGTGGGCGAAAAAATCGTCAAAGAATTTGGAAGCGTTGCTCGCGCCGACGAAGAGTTCGAAAAGCTCAAGAAAAATTGGCATGCCAAATTGGGCAGCTTCAAAGCGACCACTCCGGACGAAGACATCAATCATACTGTGAACGTTTGGGGCTTGTACAACTGTCTCATTACGTTCGCGTGGTCTCGCGCGGCAAGCCTCGTCTACAATGGCGAGCGCGACGGCTTGGGCTATCGCGACAGCGTTCAGGATATTTTGGGCGTGAGCGCGGCGATTCCCGAAGAAGCCAAAGCACGTCTCGTGCGAATGTTGAGCGGACAATGCCAGAACGGTGGCGCGATTCCTGTTATTTCGAAAGACTTCAACGCAGGACATGAAAAGCCGCCGAAGCCCGAAGAATTCCGCTGCGACGATTGCCAATGGTTTTTCAATTCCGTTCCGGCGTTTGTCGCGGAAACGGGCGACTTCAATTTTTACAACGAAGTTGTTCCTTACGCGGACGGCGGCGAAGCGACTGTGTTCGGGCATTTGAAGCAGGCGCTTTTGTTCAACCTTGAGCGCATGGGAAAAGACGGACTTCCTTGCGGCTTGCTCGCCGACTGGAATGACTGCCTTCGCTTGGGCTACCATGGCGAAAGCCTTTTCGTTTCGTTCCAATTGCGCCTCGGACTTACGACTTATGCCGACATCGCGAAGCGGCTCGGAAAAAATTCCGAAAGCGAATGGGCGTTGGGCGAGCGCAAAAAACTTGACGAAGCGATTCAGAAAAAATGCTGGGACGGCGAATGGTTCATTTGGGCGATCACCGAAGACGGCACTGTTTACGGAACAAAGACGATGGACGAAGGTCAAGTCTATTTCAACACGCAGGTTTGGGCAGTGCTTTCGAACGCCGCGACAGAGGAACAGGCTCGGCTTGCGATGAAGGCGGTCAAAGAAAAATTGGCGACACCTTATGGCTTGATGCTTTGCGCGCCGCCTTTCAAAAAAGCTCCGCGTGGCACGATGAGCTCGGTAATTTACAATTTCGGCATCAAAGAAAATTCCGGCATCTTCAACCACACGCAGGGCTGGGGCGTGATTGCGGAAACGCTTTTGGGCAACGGCGATCAAGCTTACGAATATTGCAAGGCGTCTCTTCCCGCTTCGTACAACGACCGCGCGGAAATCCGCCAAAGCGAGCCTTATGTCATCGGGCAGACGACGTATTCTACATATTCGCCACGCGCTGGCAACACGCGCGTTTCCTGGCTTTCGGGCGCGGCAACATGGAATTACTATTCCATCACGCAATACATTTTGGGAATTCGCCCGCAATACGACGGACTTTTGATTGATCCGTGCCTTCCGAAAAAATGGGACGGCTTCAAAGTGGAACGCCGCTGGCGCGGAATGAATCTTTCGATCGAAGTGAAAAATCCTTCGCACATTTGCAAAGGAATTTCCAGCATCGAAGTTGACGGAAAGAAAATTGATTCTGCGGAAATCCCAGTTTCCGCTCTCAAAGACGGAAGCAAAATTGTAGCCGTGATGGGCGAAAACGCTTTGAGCGCGAATTGGGAAAGATTGTAGTTTTGTAAATTCTGTAAAGCGAATTAAAAAGGTGCGCAAGTTGATTGCGCACCTTTTTTTTAGCTCGCGCGAAATTTGATTCGTGCGGATGGATTCATTTACAGCTGCTTTGTGTAAATTCTTGAATCCTCGCCGGAATTTGTTTTTGCCATTTTGAAAAATTCATAGCCGTATTTTTCGTAAAGGCCAATATGGTCGGTGGAAATGTAGATATTTTTTGCACCGCTTTCTTTCGCAAGATTTTCGGCATAATTGAGCAATTCGCCTGCGCGACGATTGCCCCTGAAATTTGGGAACGTGTATACAAATCCTATCCAAGGAGTCAAGTTCGTGGGAATCTCGTCTTTTTCGGCAAGCGTGCAAAAGGAAATCAATTCTTTTCCGTCCGTCAGCATGAGGACTTTCGCATCTTTGCCAACGAGCGTTTTCAATTTTTCCGTTTTCAGCAATTCATACAAATATTTGCCCGCCTTCCAATCGCATTCCCTAATTTTTTCAAGCCAATGTTGCTTGTCGCTTGCGGCGTAAAATTCTATTATTTTCATAATGTTCCTTAAAACTTGAATTTCAGTTCGCGCCGTAGCGGATTCGCGGATCGACTAGCGCGAGCAGAATGTCCGAGACGACCATTCCAGCAAGCACGAGCGCGGAAAGAAACATTTCGTTTGCGAGCACGAGATTTATGTCCTGCTGCAAAACCGCGTCGTACATGAGCCGCCCGATTCCGGGATACGCGAAAATAATTTCAAGGACGAGACTTCCCGAAAAAAGACTCGCCAAAAGATTCGCGCTTCCAGTGATGTACGGATTCAGCGTGTTGCGAAAAGCGTGATTGAAATAAACTCTGCGTTCGCTTATGCCACGCGCGCGAAGCGCGAAAATGTATGGCATTCCCATTTGGTCGAGCATCGTTGCGCGAATCATTCGCATCGTTCCGCCCACTCCGCCCAAAAACGAAGCGAGCAGCGGAAGGAAAATGTGATGCGCGTAGCTGAACACGAATTTCGCTTTCGCCGCTTTGAACGGAAAATCGGGATAAGCCGTAACTGGAAACCAATTTGTGAGCAAGGCGAAAAGTTGAAGCAAAATCAAAAGCAGCATTCCTGGAAAAGCGTTGAAAAAAAGCGCGAAAAAAGTTACGCCCACATCAAGCCTTGTTCCGGCTTTGCTTGAAAAATAAACTCCGAGCGCGAAACTCAAAGTCGTAATCAGCACGAGCGAAATCAAATTCAGCAAGACCGAATTCCAAATCCGCGATCGAATCAAAAATCCCACGGGCGCGCGAGAAATCAAGCTCACGCCCAAATCGTGGTGGATGATGACGCGCTTGAGCCACTTCGCGTATTGCACATAAAACGGCTTGTCGATTCCCAATTCCGCGCGCAACGCCGCCATCTGCTCTTCTTGAAAATTGTTGTCGCTGGTGGAGGCTTTTGTTCCCGCGCGCTCGCCTTGCGCGCCCGCCATGATTTGCTGCGTCATCATTTGGTCAACGATGTCGCCGGGAGCGAGCGCCATCAAAGCGAACAACGCGAATCCCAAAAGAAAAAGCAAAATCAACATCGTGAAAATTCTTCCGGTTATAAAAGAAGCGAGCGGCATTCTTTCTTGAAATCGCTTCCACGGAAGAAAAATCGTTGCGAACAATTTGTTAAAAAATTTCATATCGTCCTCGTTTGAAAAAAATCTGCGCGACGCTTCGCAATTTCATTCCTGAAACAATTGGAACACTCTGTCCGTTTTCGCGCCGTCGAGATTGTCGTAATAAAAATTCGTCAAATTCCATTTGTTGCGAATCGCGAAAAAACTCGCCGGCCGAACAAGATAAATCATCGGGCATTCTTCCAAAATCAGCGACTGATATTCGTCCCAGATTTTTTGCGCCTCAACTTTGTCGATTGTGTACGAGCCTTCGTTGTACAAAAAGTCGATCCGCGCTTCCCATTTTGTGGCGGGCGTTTTTTGGAGCGGATTCCACAAATGCAAATTTCCGTTCGAAGGCCAAACGTTCGAGCCTTGTGACGGAAAAAGATTCGCGCCAAGCCCGATTATGATTGACTGCCAGTCGAAAGTGGCCGTCAGCATTTCCACCATTTTCTGAAAGTCCGTTTGACGGACGTTGACTTGTACTCCTATTTTTTTGCATTCGTCCGTGATGATTTGCGCGATGTCGCTCGTGGCGTTCGCGCTTGAAGCGATTGTCAAATCAAATTCTACAGGACGATTTTTTTTGTCGCGAAGAATTCCGTCCGCGCCCAAAACAAATCCGATTTGCGAAAGCAGATTTTTCGCGCGTTCCAAATCATATTTGTATTGAAGCTCGATTTGCGGATTGTAAAACGGATTTCCTTTCGGAAAAAAATCATACTTGGCGGAAGCGAGGCCGCGATAAGTTTGCGCGATGATTCGCTCGCGATTCAAAACGCAGCTCATCGCCTGGCGAAATTCTTTTTGCGTGAACCATTCGTAGAACGGCTCTTGGGCGTTGCGGGGATTTTGGTTGAAACTCCACATCATCGCGCCGACCGAGCCTTCGGAATTGAAGACGGTATAATTGTCTCCTTGCCCGCGAATTATGTCGTCCAAATTTTCAGGCGGTGGCGAATACGTTTCAAGTTTTCCCTGCGTGAAAAGAAGGTAGTCCGTGTTTTGGTCGCCGATTATTTGGAAGACCATTTTTTCGCGATACGGAATTGCCGTTCCGAGAGAATCTTTTTGCCAATAATCTTTATTTCGCGCGAACACGATTCTTTGGGAGGGGGTATAACTTTCGAAATGCCACATTCCCATCGAAGGAATTTCGCGCATGTCAATGTCGATTCCGAAAATCGACTTCACGCCTTCCGCTCCTCCTTCGTCCTTGGCTTTTTTATAAATGAAACTCGGGGCGAAATTCGTGTTGCACGCAAGGAGGGGGTCTGCGACAATTCGCGGAAAAACGAAATCGAAATTCTTGTCGTCGATTTTCACGGCTTCAATTCTGCCAAGGCTTCCGTCTTTCATCGTGACGAATTGTCCCGAATACGCGGAACTTTGGAATTGCTCGTCGCCCGAAATTTCGTTGTACCACCAAACGATGTCGTCGCTCGTGACAGGAATCTTTTCTTCGGAATTCAAATAAGTCCAAAACATATCGTCGCGAAGCCGAATGTGGACGGTGAGAATGTCGCGCGCCTCATCGATTTCGATTTGGAAAAATGCGGCATGCGGCTTCCATTCGCGCGTCGTAAAATCGTAGTCGAACAAAAAATCCGTGGTGAGATTTATCAAGCCCGCGCTCTGCGCGTCGCGTTCCGCCACAAGTTGATTGAAAGTTTTCGGGTCGCCCATGATGCTGTCGTACCAAACGCCGCCCACTTGTCCCGGCGCGAATTCCTCGCCGCGATACGGCTTGGAAACGGTGGCGGTAAAAAATTCCTCGTTGCTTTTTTTGCGGGCGGCTTCGATTTGCTCGCGCGACATTTCAGGAACGCGGATGCAGGAAGCGAGCAGCATGGGCGCGAGTAGGGGGAAAGTTTTTCCGAGCGAGCGTAATGTGGATTTCATAATGCGAGAATATTATAGCATATTTGGGGAAAAAGGAAAAGCGGAAATTGTGGGGTGGGGTAGGGTTTGTAGGAAATTGCTTTTTATGAATTTTTTTTGCGCGAAAGTTTGAAAATGACATCATGACACCACCATAAAACAGCCGCATCAGCCTCGCGCTGATGCGGCTGTTCAGTCATTTCAATTCATTCACCAGTACTTTTCTTCGTTCGCTTCGCAATCGTATCGTTCGCGCGGTTTATTTCCGCGTCAACGCCTTTCGCGAATTCAAGGCAGTTTTCGTTGCCCGCGATGACCATGGCATCAAGGTACGGAACGAGCTTCTCGTTGATGAGCGACACAATCGGCTTGTTGAAGCTTGAAGCGGACGCGCCCTTGTTCGTGTTCGCCTTCACATACTCGTCGTTCGCTTTTGTGAATTCATCCTGCGCGGAACGGATAGCCGCGACCGCCTCGCCGATGCCTTCTAGACCCTTGATATTGTCGGTGAGGCTTTCCTCCGCCAAATCGCCAAGCAAGCTCTCTATGAGCGACGACTCGCTCGTATAGTTCGCGCTCGTGATTCCAGCCTTTGCGTACTTATCGTAAATCGCCTTGAGCGGCGCGGCAAGCTCTTTTTTGCTTGCAATCGGGAACACTGCGTAGGCGGCAAGCAAAGTGCCGAGCGTTCTGACCGCCTCGTCGCGCACGCTGTCTGCGGCTTCGAGCGTGGAAAGCGTCTTGTTTTGCAGAATCGCCGTGGTGATTTGCGCCGAGAGCGTCTCCATCCGCTCCATCGTCATCTTCAAAAAAGCGTCGCCCTGCGCCTTCAAGTCCGCCTTGAAAAGGCGGATGAGCGTGTCCGAAAGTCCGTCAACCTCCGCATTGCGGATTGCGGTTCTCAACTTGTTCATAAACTTTCCTCCTTTTGTTTTATGAATATCCTTTAAAGATAATGAAAAAGCCTAAAAGAGGGAAGCGATTTCCTTAAAATAAGGATTCTTTTTATAGATTTTGATTTTCCTTATGGTAAGGAACGATGCTTTTCGGCTGGGCGGGCTTCCTTATGATAAGGAAATCTGCCTTTGTCCAAAGCGCGATTCCTTATCGTAAGGAATCGTGACTTTTTCAGAAAATGACATTCCTCATCATAAGGAACGGCGACTTTTCGAAAAGTGGGGTTTCCTTATGGTGAGGAACGATGCTTTTTACCGAAAGCGGGATTCCTTATTTTGAGGAATGGTGGAAAAATATCACCGCTTGAGAATTCTCCACAACTATTCACTATTCACTGTCAATTATTAATTGCGAAGCCTCGCTTCGCAATTACATCTTTTCCAAGAACGGCACGAGCACCAAGTCCATCGCGGTTTTCATCACGGCGAGCGTGCTTTCCGCAAGCGCAAGCCTTGCGCGCGCGAGCGGCTTTGTTTCCGCGCCGAGAATCGGGCAGTTTTGGTAGAACTTGCTGAAAAGTTTCGCCGTGTCGTAGAGGAATGCCGCGACCATGCTCGGGTCGAAATTTTGCGCCGCCTTGCAAACGGTGTCGGGCAACGCGCCGAGCTGCTTTACGAGTTCCCATTCGTCGCTGCCCACAAGAAGCGCGGCGGCCTCTTCGCTCGCGTCGCTTTCCACGCCTTCCGATTTCGCCTTTTCCAAAATCGAAGAAATTCTCGCAGTCATGTATTGCAGGTAGGGGCCTGTGTTTCCGTTGAACGAAAGCGATTCTTCCGGATTGAAAAGCATGTCCTTTATCGGAGTGGCTTGGAGCAGATAATAATGCAGCGCGGAAAGCGCGATTTTTTCCGCCACGTCGTTCGCGTCCGCCAAATCCTTGTCGCGTCCTTTTTGCCGAATTTCTTCTAGAGCCGCGTTTCGCAAATTGTCGATCAAATCGTCCGCGTCAACTACAGTTCCTTCGCGGCTTTTCATTCTTCCGCTCGGCAAGTTCACAAGACCGTAAGCCAAATGATAAAGTTTTTGCGCCCATTCGAATCCGAGTTTTTTCAAAATGTAGAAAAGCGTCTTGAAATGGAAATTTTGTTCGGTGGCGACGACGTAAATCATTTGGTTGAACTGCCAGTCGTTGTGACGCGCGATCGCAGTGCCGATGTCCTGCGTGATGTAAACGGAAGTGCCGTCGCTGCGAAGAAGAACTTTTTCGTGATCCTCGCCGTCCTTTCCTTTGCCCACGGCTTCTGTTATGTCCACGCGCACAGAGCCGTCCGCAGCCTTGAAGAAAATTCCTTTTTCAAGTCCGCGCTCGATTTCGTCTTTTCCTTTGAGATAAGTGTCGCTTTCAAAATAAAGCTTGTCGAAGGAAACTCCTGTGCGCTCGTAAGTCTGCTTGATTCCGTCCAGCGTCCATTCGTTCATTTTCTGCCAAAGCGCGCGAACTTCCGCGTCGCCGTTTTCCCAAGCGACGAGCATTTCTTCCGCCTTGCCTTGCAGATTTTCTTCGGGATGTTCCTTTGAATATTTGTCATATTCGACGTAGCATTTTCCGACAAAATGATCGCCTTTCATTCCGAGCGAGGAAGGCGTGTCGCCCGCCGCTTCGTGGAACATTTTGTAGGCGAGCATGCTTTTGCAAATGTGGATTCCTCGATTGTTGATGATGTTCACTTTGAAAACTTCCGCGCCGGCCTTTTTCAAAATTCGCGAGACGCTTTCTCCGAGCGCGTCGTTTCGCATGTGTCCGAGGTGAAGCGGCTTGTTTGTGTTCGGGCTTGAAAACTCGAGCATGATTCTTTGCCCTTGCAGCGGCATTTTTCCTTCCGCGTCAAGCGAGCCGTAATTTTCTTTTTGCTCCGCGATTTTTTTCAAAATCGAAAAAGTTTCGTTTGCCTTGTTCAATTTGAAATTGACGTAAGGACCTGCGTTCAGGATTTCTCCAAGCGAGGAAATTTTTATTTCGATTTTTTTTCCGTCGCCACTTTCGCATTCGAGCGAATTTGCTTCGCGCAAAATCCGAACTACGTCTGCGGAAATTTGCGGCGGCGCGATTCGGAAAATTTTCGCGAACGAAAAAAGCGGAATTCCGAGGTCGCCCATTTTCGGGTCGGGCGGCGTTTCAAGCGCGAGCGCGCTCGCCTGGATTTTTTCCGCCTGAATATTTTTCTCTGCCTTCAATTGATTCAACGCTGCGGCCACCGCCGCGCGGATTTGTTCTTTTGTGTCCATAATTTATTTTAGCAAAAAAAATCGACTTGTTCAATAATGGACGCGCGGCTTGCGGGGCAGGGGAGGGGCTTCAAAAAAATGCATTGTCGTTTCTTGTTTTTTTTTGCGAATGTCGTGAAATGGCACCTCGAAAAACTTGCATTTGGCAATTTTTTCGAATGTGCCGACGAGTTCTATCGTCGCTATAATAGCGCGACGAAGAACATCGCATTTTCAAAGTTACCAATAAAAACTGAAGTTTTTATTGGTTCTCTAAAAAAAAATTCTTGCGTTTTGCGCAAATCGTGTTATAATTAAATTATGAACGTTTACGAAAATATAAATCGACTCGTGGGCTACGCGCTCAAGACTGGTCTTATCACAAAGCAGGATGTTGTCTACATGCAAAATCGTTTGCTCGAACTTTTCGCGCTCGATGGATTTGAAACGCCCGAGCAGGCGAAAAAATTTCCCGCCGTCAAAGTCGGCGATTTGGAAAATATTCTTGAGGAGCTTTTGGATTTTGCGGGCAAGAACAAAATCTTTCCGGACGAAGGAATCGTCCGCCGCGATTTGTTCGACACAAAAATCATGGGACTTCTCGTTCCCCCTCCTTCCGACATCATCGACATTTTCGAAACGCTTCGCACCGAAGCGGACGCGAAAGCCGCCACGGATTGGTTTTACAAATTTTCGCAGGACACGGACTACATTCGCCGCTATCGAGTTTGCAAGGATTTGAAATGGAAAGCGAAAACTGAATACGGCGCGCTTGACATAACCATAAATCTTTCGAAGCCTGAAAAAGATCCCAAGGCAATCGCGGCCGCAAAAACCGCAAAGCAAGGCGGCTATCCGCAATGCCTTTTGTGTTTGGAAAACGAAGGCTACGCCGGCCGAATAAATCACGCGGCGCGTCAAAATCACAGAATCATTCCGATTGAATTGGCGGGCGAAAAATGGGGCTTGCAATATTCGCCGTATGTCTACTACAACGAGCATTGCATCGTTTTCAATTCCAAGCACACGCCGATGAAAATCAGCCGCGCGACGTTCGAAAGGCTTTTGGATTTCATCACGCAATTTCCGCACTACACGCTCGGAAGCAACGCGGACTTGCCGATCGTAGGCGGTTCGATTTTGAGCCACGACCATTTCCAAGGCGGCAATTTCGAATTTGCCATGGCGCGCGCGCCGATTGAAACGCAAGTCAAATTCAAAGGATTTCCTTCGGTAAAAGCGGGAATCGTAAAATGGCCGATGTCCGTGATTCGGCTTTCGTGCGAAAAAAAAGAAACGCTCGTGGATTTGGCGGAAAAAATTTTGCTCGCATGGAGAAAATATTCCGATAAGAGCGCGTTCGTTTTCGCGAAAACCGAAGGCGAGCCGCACAACACGATCACTCCGATTGCGCGGCGCAAAGAAAATTTGTACGAGCTGGATTTGGTTTTGCGCAACAACATCACGACGAGCGAGCATCCGCTTGGCGTTTATCATCCGCACGCCGAACTTCATCACATCAAAAAAGAAAACATCGGGCTTATCGAAGTGCTCGGCCTTGCGATTTTGCCCGCTCGCCTCAAAACCGAAATGCAATTTTTGGCGGACGCGCTCGTTGCGAAAAAGGACATTTCCAAAGACGAGATGCTTTCAAAGCACGCGGACTGGGCGAACGAAATTCTTCGTAAGCACAAAGTAATTACGCAAAAAAATGTCAATTCGATTTTGCAAAAGGAAATCGGAATCGTGTTTTCGAAAGTTTTGGAACACGCGGGCGTTTTCAAGCGCACGGAAGAAGGCAAAGCCGCTTTCCTTCGATTCGTCGAAAAAGTTAATAATTAAAAATCCGCGCTGAAATATCGCTCGGATTTTTAATGGCGAGTTTTGTGAAAAAACTCGCTTATTCACCGCCATTTCTCACTTCGTTGCGAAATGACGTTTTCACATACAAATAAAATTGCAATTTTCTTTGTATGTGAAAATTTAAAGAATTGTTGAGGGGGAAAGTCTCGCTTGAAACTTCGCACATTCGTGCTTGTTGCGAGTTCCCCTCGGCTACAATGCTCCGCATTTTCGCCTACCCCTTCTCCTAGGGGAAAGCCTAGCGGCTTTCCCCTGAAACCCCATTTTTGGCAAGCAAATCGCGCTCAATTCCCGAACCGCACTTCCTGCCATCTTTCGCTGTACTTGTCGATGCCGTCGCCCAAGTCGGCTTTGAGCGTGCAGTTGAGCGCTTGCTCGGGATCGTACAT
Source organism: uncultured Treponema sp. (assembly GCA_947178095.1). Lineage (GTDB taxonomy): Bacteria > Spirochaetota > Spirochaetia > Treponematales > Treponemataceae > Treponema_D. The sequence continues at coordinate 8,710 of CAMWWZ010000025.1, read as the reverse complement.
CGGCTTTGTCGTAACGTATTCGAGCGCGGCCGGATTTACTACGCACGGATATCGGAACTGGTCGATGAAAAGCGCGTAGTTTTCGGGGCGATGAATGAAATTGATGAATTCGTTCGCCAAATCATAATGCGGCGCGTCCTTCAAAATGCACATGCAATCGAGGCTCGCCATTCCGCCTTCTTTCGGAATGAAAAAATCGATAGTTTCTTCCCAGCGCGATTCGTCCACTTCGCCGTAGACGATTTCGGGATAGCCTTGGCAAAGCCAAAAGTCGCCCGAAGCAAAAGATTTTCCGAAACCTTCCGCGTCGAATTTTACGAGATTTGGCTTCCATTCTTCTTTGACCAAATTCATCGCGGCATCCAAATCCGAATCTTTCAGCGAATTCGCGTCGAATCCGAGAAACAAAAGCGCGTCGCCGAAAACTTCCCGCATGTCGTCCATCATCGTGGCGTGGCCAGCAAAACGTTTGTCCGCGAAAATGTCGTAGTCGCGCGAATAGTCCGAAGTGGGCGCTTTCGTTTTGTTCACCATGATTCCCGTCGCGCTCAAAGCGTAGGGAACTGAATATTTCATTTCAGGATCGTGCGTCGCCATTTGCAAAACGCGCGGATTTATTTTTTCGCTGTTCGTCAATTTTGATTTGTCGAGCGGACGCAGCATTCCTTGTTTTATCATTATAGAAACAAAATCGTTCGAGGGAATTACGATGTCGTAGCCTTTCGCGCCTGCGCGTAATTTGGAATACATTTCCTCGCAAGTGGCGTAGCTGTCAAGTTTGACCGTGCAGTTGAATTCGGCTTCGAATTTTTCAACCACTTTTTCCGGCGTGTAATAAGTCCAATTGTAAAGATAGAGTGTGTTCGCTTTGTTTTTGGAACATGACGTGATTGTGAGAAATGCCGCCGCGCAAAATGTCGCGAGCGCAAGTTCGGCTTTTTTAATTGATTTCATTTTTTTCTCCTGTATCGATTTAACCTCGTTTAAATTTGGCGGTATCATACGATGCCGCTTTAGTTTTGGACACTTCGAAAAAATTGCCAAAAGCAAGTTTTTCGAATGTGCCTATAAAAACATCGGCTTTCGAAAATGCGAAAGCCGCAAGCGCATTAACGCGCATTGCCAAAATTGACGCTGGCTCCGATAGTTATGTTCAATCCGTGCAAAGCCGCGTTCCCTGTTTTATACGAGCCGTAACCCCATGAGTTGTGGTTATGCTCATACTTTTCCCACAAGCCTACCGAGACATCATATTGGAAGGCGATAATCAGGCTCGTTAATTTTCTTGGAAAGAATTTTGCCGTGACATTAGCCGAAAAGCCGAAATTGTTGCTTGAAGCAAAGTAATTGCCGTCTTCATCAAGCCATTCGTCTTTTCCATATTTCAGTCCTGGCGAAAGTTCAAAATTCAAAAAGTTGCTAAAATCAAAACCGATTGCAGGACCAACAATTACATTGAATCCTCTGTATGATTCAAAATTCGAATCATAATTTATAGATACGCCTTCCATAAAACCGAAGGAAAATGGCGACATTCCTATATTGAACAAATTGTAGTTCGCAGCTGAAATGCAATATCCGTCCGCGCTCAAATCGTCGCAATAATTTTTGCGGTAGCCGATGCTTGCCCAAACATCGCCTTTGTACATTATGAATCTTGCTCTTGGATTGAAACCTCTTACCATGTCCAAATATTCGCTTGCGCTATCCGAATATTCTTTTCCAGTGTTTGGTCCGAGCAGGTAGTTTGTTGTTTTGTTCGGAGTCACGTCAAGGCTAGATGTGTCGATGATCGAAGCCGTCGTCACGTCGAGCACTTGCGCCACAAGCCTGTATTTCTTTCCAATCGATGACAGCTTTCCGTGTATGACAAGGCTCGCGCCGAGTTTCGCGCCAAGCTGCTGGATGCTGTCCATGTCAACTTCACCCGAAAGCTGGAAATCCAGTTCCTTTTTGATTTTGTCCAAATTCGCGCGATCCACGACTTTGAATTTGCGCAACTTCACAAAATCATGCGTCATTTCGTTGAGCATAAATTCGGACATTTGCGATGATCCCGACGAAATCTCGACAATGGCGATCGTTGTGCCTTCGTCAATTGAAGTGGAAAATTGATTCACTGTTTTCTTCAACGCAGTTTCAATATCCGTCGCATACAACGTCGCCGCACACAGAATGGCGGCAATTGCCGCGCCAATTTTTTTGTTGCTCATAAAAAACTCCCATAAAAACTCAAAAGCGATTTTGTTTTTTATGCCGCATCGCAATGAAACGAAAACGGCATTTTTAAAAATCACATTTCAATACCGTGGAACAATTCCGCCGCAAATTAAATTTCTCCAATAGGACGAAAATTTTCACGGATGTCTTTTGTCACTTCCACAAGTGCCCTTGCCCGTGCGTTGTCCGCCGTTTTGTGCCCCCACCTTTTATACTGTTTGGCGAACGAATACACGGATTTGCCGGACGTTTCGTCAACAACGACCAGCGAAAGGTTCGGACACGCGAACACGCCGACATCGTTTTCGGACATTGCCATGGCGACGCTTCCCGAAACGCAATATCGCCCGCTCGTCGAAAGCGTCATTCCCTGCGAAACGAGGATTTCCTTGATGACGGCAGAAAGCGTTCCGTCGTCATCGCCTTGGACAGCCACGTAGAATGTCGCGCTGCTCCGCGCTTCCGCAAGCGATGCTTCTATGTCCGCACGAAGCCGCCTGATTTTGATTGAATAATCATCTTGCGGCTGCCGCGAAAGCAGAATAAGCTTTTCGAGCAATGTTTCGACGCTCTTCAAAGCCTGTTCTTCTTCGCAAAGGACTTGCATGTCGGCAAACGACGGGCTTCTTCCGCAAATCGGATCGAGCGCGGTTTGCACGGAATGCATGCAACGTTCAAGCTTTTCCACGCAGAAATCAGAAGCCACGGAGCGTTCGATATACGCGCATACAAACCATTCCTTTGCCTTTCCGTTTTTGAACGGAGTGGTGAACAAAAGGTGTGGCAATTCCGATTCGGACGTTACCGACAAGTCGCTGCTTATCGAGCGATGCTTTTCTCCGCCCTCAACCATGGAAAGATGCGCGTTCCGTTCCACAGAAACTCGCGCGTTGAAATACAGCGCAATTTGCGAGAGCGCGTCGTCTTTGGCTTCTTGTGCCGTGCCGCCGCTTCCGAGCGCGCTGACATACTGTTGCTCCGGGAATTGTGCCGTCCTGTCCGTGACCCACAGTGGAATCTGCGCGGCCGCTGCTGAGAGCATACAAACAAATACAAGTAAGGCATAAATTATGATTTTTTTCATAAATTCCCGTTTTCGCCAAATTAATTATTCAATCGCGTCCATTCTGGCAACGTCTTTTTCGTAATCCACGCCTTCCACGTCGAATCCGTTCGTTACCAAAAAGTCGTGCTTGTAGCCTTCGATGTCGCAATATTCGCGCACGTTTTCGTCGTTCACCGCAGCCATCGCTTTTGCAGCTTCGGCCTGAACATCGTCGCGCAATTCCCAATCATCGATGCGGATTCGGTTTTCTTCGTCAACAGGAACTGTGCCCATCGCGCCGTCCGCGCCAGTATAAAGCCGCTCTGCGAAAAGCCTTTCAATTTGCTCGACGCAACCTTCGTGCAAACCTTTCGCTTTCATAATCTTGAACAAAATCGCGAGGTAAAGCGAGATGATTGGAATGACTGCGCTTGAGCGAGTGACAAGGCCTTTGTTCACGGAAACGTAAGCCGAGCCGCCTACGGATTTTTTGAGCTGCTCGTTCAAATTGTGGGCGGTTTTTTCCAAATGCTTTTTCGCCTGGCCAATCGTTCCGTCGCGATAAATCGCATGTGTGAAAGTAGGTCCGATGTACGAATATGCCACCGTGCAAAATCCCTGTGACAAAACGCCCGCCGCGCTCAAAGCGTCAATCCAAAGCTGCCAGTCTTCGCCGCCCATGACTTTTACAGTCGTTTCAACTTCCGCCTGATTCGCTGGCCCTGCGCTTGATTCGGTAAGTTTTTCCGCCATAAAATCCAAACATCGTCCGCCGTAGGTTTGTCCAATCGGCTTGATTACGGATTTGTACATTACCGGCGCGCCAGTGGCAGGATCGATTTTTTCGGGATCGTTGCGAACAGGGCTTGCCAAAGAATAAACGAGCAAATCGATTTTGCCGCCCATTTTTTTGATTTCTTCGATTACATCCGCGCGCATTTTGTTGCTGTATGCATCGCCATTGAGCGTAACCGATTTGAGGCCGGCATTTTGCGCCGCCTTGTCGAACGCCTTGTTGTTGTACCAACCCGGAGTGCCGCCCTTTGTTTCGGTGGCTTCCTTTTCAAACGAAACGCCGATTGTGTTCGCGCCGTATTCAAACGCCGCCGCAATTCGGCTGGCAAGTCCATAGCCCGTGGAGCAGCCCAAAACCAAAACTGTTTTCGGACCTTTGCCGCCTTCCGATGCGGACTTGATTCCGCGCTTTTGCTTTTGCGCCTTCACATATTCGATTTGGCGTTCCGTGTCTTTGGCGCAGCCAATCGGATGCGCGTTGATGCAAATGCTACTTCTGATTTTTGGTGTGATAATCATAATATTTTCTCCTCTATTCTTCGTATTTTTTGAAAATTACGCAGCCATTGTGTCCGCCGAATCCCAACGACGCGCTAGCCGCCGCATTGATTGTGCCGTTTTGTCCGACGTTCGGAACGTAGTCCAAATCGCAGCCGCCTTCCACGTCAGGCTCGTCCAAATTGATCGTGGGCGGGAAAAATCCGTCGTTGATTGCCTTGATGCAGAACAAAGCCTCGATCGCGCCGGCCGCTCCAATCATGTGCCCCGTCATGCTTTTTGTTGAAGAAATTTTCAGATTTTTGGCATGCTCGCCGAACGCAAGTTTCACCATTTTCGTTTCGCCCGAATCATTGGCATGCGTTCCAGTTCCGTGCGCGTTGTAATATTGAATTTCTTCGGGCTTGAGGCCGGCATCTTCCAAAGCGCGCGTGATTGCCTTCGCGCCGCCAGTTCCGTCCGGGAGCGGAGCGGTGATGTGGTAGGAGTCGCTAGACGCGCCATAGCCTGCGAATTCGGCATAGATTTTCGCGCCGCGTTTTTTGGCGTGTTCCAATTCTTCCAAAACCAAAACCGCGCTTCCTTCGCCCATCACAAATCCGTCGCGATTTTTGTCGAACGGACGGCTGGCTTTGTGCGGATCGTCATTGTAATGCGAAGAAAGTGCCTTGAGCACCATAAAGCATCCGATGCCGAAGCCTGTGATCGTGGCTTCAGTTCCGCCCGAAAGACAAATGTCCACGCGGCCGCTTCGAACCATGTCCAGCGCGTTTCCCAAAGCGTCCGTGCCGCTCGCGCAAGCCGTCGCCAAAGTCCAGCAAGGGCCTTCGATTCCGTAAAGCATGCTGACGTTCGCCGCGCCTTCGTTCGGAATGAATTCGGGAGCGGAAAGCGGAGGAATGCGAGTGACGCCCGCGCCCGGCTCAAAATATTTTTTGAACGCCGCTTCGATGACATCAAATCCGCCGATTCCGTTTCCAATCATCATTCCGACTTTTTCGCCAGCAAGCTTTTCTTTGTCGTAGCCGGAATCCTTGATGGCTTGCGCGCTCGCCGCCACCAAAAATTGCGTGAAGCGAGCCATTTTTCGCCCTTCTTTCGAATCCACGCCAAAATCGGCGATGTCGAAATTCTTCACTTCGCCCGCCACTTGAACTTTGTATTCGGACGCGTCGAAAAGCGTGATTTTTTCGATGCCGCTTTTGCCCGCCTTGATGTTCTTCCAAGTTTCATCCACGGAATTTCCGAGCGGAGTTACCGCGCCCAAACCCGTCACAACGACTCTTCTCATATTTTCTCCAATTTAACGCAAGATTTCAATTAGGTATTTTACCACGAAAAAGCAAAAAATGTCTAGCCCGAAAATCGCACAAAAAAAGCCTTCCAAATTCAAGGAATGAACTTGAAAGGCTGAAATTTAAATCGCAAATTTACAAAATTGCAATTATCCGACTACGACTTTGACGCTGACTTCCTTTTCGCCGTTCGCCACTTTTACTGTCGTTCCGTTGACTTTGGCGTTTCCGCTCGTAACGGAAAGCGTCACTTCGCCATCGTTCTTTTTGTTTTCCACGGAAATCTTGTATTCCACGCCGTGGAATTTTCGAGTAATCTTGGCTTTTTTGACATGGCTCGGAAGGCGCGGCTCAATCACCAAACCTTCGTAGCTCGGGCGGATTCCGCACAAATATTGCGAAAGCGTCACGAAGTTCCAGGCGGCAGTTCCTGTAAGCCAGCTGTTTTTCGCTTCGCCTTGTCGCCGCGCCTCTTTGCCCGCGATCATTTGGCTGTAGACATAAGGCTCGGTGCGGTGAATCTCGCTGAATTCTTCCACCCACGCCGGTGCGATTTTCTTGTAATGCTCGAAAGCATCTTGCGGACGACCGTTCACCACTTCGCCGATGATGACCCACGGATTGTTGTGGCAGAAAATGCCGCCGTTTTCCTTGTATCCCGGCGGGTACGAAGAAACTTCGCCCAATTCGATGTGGTAATCCTGATATGCCGGCCAACAAATGCAAATTCCGTATTTCGAGTCGAGATATTTTTTCACGCTGTCCAAAGATTTTTGCGGATAGCCCTTGTCCGCGCCGATTTTTGCCATCGTTCCGAAACCCTGCGATTCGATGAAAATTTTTCCGTGCTCGCATTCATTCGATCCAACTTTTCTTCCGGCATCATCGTAGGCGCGAACATACCATTCGCCGTCCCAGCCCGCCGTGCAAATCGCCTTTTCCATTTTTTTGCAAGCGTCTTCGGCGAATTTCGCTTCGGCTTCGTCGCCCTGCATTTTGCACATCGCAATGTAATCCGGCGTAACATAGACGAACATTTCGGCAATCATCACGGATTCGGCGTTCTTGCCTTCTTTGTTCGTGCAAGTTTGGAACGAATCGTTCGGATTCATCGAAAAGCAGTTCAAATTCAAGCAGTCGTTCCAGTCGGCGCGTCCAATCAGCGGAAGTCCGTGCGGTCCGATGTGAGTCGTGATGTATCGATACGAACGCTTCAAATGCTCGTACATCGAGGCTTTGTTCGTCTCGCTGTTGTCGAACGGTACCATTTCGTTCAGGAAAGCCTTGTCGCCGCTCTCGCAAATATAGCGTCCGACTCCCAGCACGAGCCAAAGCGGATCGTCATTGAAATTCGAGCCAATGTCAGCGTTTCCGCGCTTTGTGAGTGGCTGGAACTGGTGGTAAGCCGAGCCGTCCTCGAACTGAGTCGCCGCCACGTCGAAAAGCCTTTCGCGGATGCGTTTTGCCGGCAATTGGTGCGCCACGCCGAGCATGTCCTGCGAAGTGTCGCGGAAGCCCATTCCACGGCCGATTCCGCTTTCAAAGTACGAAGCCGAGCGCGCGAAATTGTAAGTGACGACGCATTGATATTGATTCCAAATCGCCATTCTGTCAAGCTTTTCATCGCCGGTCTTGAGCGTAAAGTGCGACATGATTTCGTCCCAAAACGCCTTCAATTCTTTGAACGATTTTTCGACCTTTGACTTCGTGTTGAATTTCTTTTGGATTTCGTAGGCCTTTTCCTTGTTGATGATGCCGCTCGCGGTGTTCGTGCGGAGCAAGCCTTTTTTCACGGCCTTTTCCGCCTCGGCTTTGGAAAGCCATTTTTTTTCGTTCGCATTTTCGACATAGCCCAAAATGAAAATCACGGTTTTTTCTTCGCCGGGCTTCAAATTCACATTGACGCGATGAGACGCGATCGGCGACCAGCCGTCCGCCACGGAATTCCCGCTTTCGCCTTTTACGACGGTTTGCGGATTCGCGAACGAATTGTACAAGCCCATCCAAGTCTCGCGGTCGGTGTCGAAGCCGTCGAGTTTTTCCGAGCAAGAATAGAATGCGAAATGGTTTCTTCTTTCGCGATATTCGGTTTTGTGATAAATTGCGCTGCCTTCGATTTCAACTTCGCCGGTGGAAAAATTGCGCTGAAAATTCTGGCAGTCGTCCGAAGCGTTGTACAAGCACCATTCGACGAACGAAACGAGCGAAAGCGACTTTTCCGCCTTGCCTTCATTTTTGAGCGTGAGCATTTCGATTTCGCAATTCTCGCCGTTCGGAACCATGTAAAGCACGTCGGCTTTCACGTCGTTCTTTTTAGAAGAGATTTTCGAATAGCCGAAACCATGGCGGCATTCGTAGGAATCAAGCTTTGTTTTCGTGGGCTGCCATCCCGGATTCCAGATGGTCTTTCCGTCCTTGATATAAAAATAGCGTCCGTTCGTGTCAAGCGGAACGTCATTGTATCGATAGCGCGTGATGCGGCGCAGACGAGCGTCGGTATAGAACATGTAGCCGCCGGCCGTGTTTGAAAAAAGCGAGAAAAATTTTTCATTTCCCAAATAATTAATCCAAGGATAAGGAGTCTGCGGAGTTGTGATTACATACTCACGATTCTTATCATCAAAGAAGCCGAATTTCATAAAACCTCCAGAGGTCAAGAAAAGAGTAGGTGAATTTTCTGTCAAAATGACAATACTTAATTATAACATCGCCTTTTTGCGCTGTCAAGAAAAAATTTTGCAATATTAACAACAAGCGAAAAAGTAGTCAGACTACTTTTTCGCTTGAAAGCGGTAGAACTTTAATTTGGAGGGAGACAACCCCTCTACTCGGAAGCGGGGGTTTTCTCCCTCCAAAC
>CAMWWZ010000024.1 GCA_947178095.1 uncultured Treponema sp. | reverse complement strand
GTTCGGGTTTATTTATATTGGTCCACTTCGAACTTAAAAACTCTTTATGTACCCAGCCGTTTGGCTTATAGCGGAAGTCTCCGTCCCACACAACGCATGTCCAATCAAGTTCAAGACCTTGCACCTGGAACTCCGTGCAGGCGTCCTCTAAAAATAGTGAGGACCGCACATCATTTTCGTCATCCAAAAACCAATGAACGTGGTCGGGATTTACTCTCACATCAATGGCAAGCGGTTTAAGACGATACGCCTGCGAGGAACAAACAATGCCATAACGCTCGCTTCCCCTTGACCTTTCCTTCAACCACGCCTTTGCTTTTTCCAAATTGCGGGTAAGAACTATGGGGTAACGTTCTCTTATTTGCGCATACTCTGCCCTTGCAGCATCGCCATCCAATTCAAGAATATCGTGCACTATCTTCGACAAACTCTCTGCGCGAAATGAACGCATAGATACAGACAGATGAAGAGAATCGTCAAAGCATACGTTGGAATTGCCCTTTAATCTTTCCGCAACTTTCCCTTCATCGTATTCTCTATCTGTTAGATTAGGAGACATATAAATCTTCCAATCTCTGAATTTACCATTTAGCGCGTTTATCCACTCACTGATTCCCGTTTCTCCAGTATTTATCTCCTGACCACCACCGACAAGGCAAACGATAACCGCCCAATCGTGGCGAAGATCTAGAGACCAAATCAAAAATTCAGGCTCTGAATAGGGGAAGTTGGGAATACCTTTCTTTCTGCTCAACCAACTGGCCAACTACTCTTTCGTCCACGCACGCTGCGCTTCGTCAAAAATTGCTACGTTCTCTACACCCTCAAACTTCTCGCCGTTAAGTTTCTTATATTTTGCTTCATCTACTTGCAACTTTCCATCTACGAGCGCAAGTTTTGAGCCGTCGTCTTTTAGAACAGCAATATAGTCGTTGCGGTAGTGATGGATAATCTGAATAAACGATTTTACCTGCCTGCGCGCATCTGTGATGTTGCACTTCTCACCTTTCTCATCCGCTTGCTTCTTTTTATCGCGAGCTAAGGATTCGGTTAGCACGTCAACAAGAGGCCCATTACCAGAAAGATAAACGGCCATTTCGTTGTCCCCATTTTCAGTCTTTTCAAACTGCTGTATGGCGACATTTAGACCAACTAGCGTCTTGCCTGCACCGGGAACACCTGTTACAAAGCAGATAGCTTTTTCTCCGCGTTCTCGCGTTTTCTTGATTATATCAATAATGCTATCCGTAGTGTTTTTAAGCATTTCGCCCGTCGCTTCAGTCTTTGTTATATCTTCCACGCTGTGGTGAGTATACATATAACTTGCCGCCTGAATTATTGTTGGCGTGGGCGAATAGCGTGAGCATATCCATTGACTATTGTCTAAATCGGTTAAGTCTATATCGTTTTTATTATCTGCTAATATGTTTTTAACTAAATCGGACAGTAATTCAGAGTTGGTGCAAAGCGGTTCGTATACGTCATCGTCGTATACACTCTTTTGCCATCTAATTGAAGCCGATTTTACTTCCGTTGCAACTAAAATGGGCACTATTGTTCTATTGTGACTTGCTTCCTGAAAGTTTTTAAGGTCAAGAGCATAGTCCCAAACTTGCTCTATATCGTGGCGCAAAAATTCGCTGGAACCAACTTTGAATTCAAGAACAAAGACTACACGATTGAGCAAAATGATTACATCCGCACGCTTGCCAAGTCGCGGGATATCATATTCCATAATGACTTGTCCGTGCTCGTAAGGGCAAAGTAGATTTTTTAATATTGCAATTTCTTTTTGCCAAGCATCGCGTTGCGCAAGGTTTATGTCAAACTCGCTGCCTTGACACAAAGTCTGCAAAACAGTGTTTGACTATAAGAATTCTTTAATTGTTGATGCGTAATAATATCTTGCCATAAATTTTATAAGTCTTTTTTGAAATCATAATTGATTCTCCGAATCTTGATATGTTAAAAACTCAGTTGCTTGACTAGCATCTTTATAAGGAAATTTTGCAAAGCAAAATAACTTTTTAACCAGCACAAGCAAGTCCACGTGCCTATGGTTGACCGCCACCGCTTGAAACTTTGTTGCGAGTACATATTTCTTCTAGTATAGCGCAAGTTTGTCATAAGCGCAACAGAATAAAAATCCGTTCGTACTGTTGCGCTGCGTGTCAAAACTCGCGTATTGTATTTGCTTGCTCCTCCAAATATTTTTTTATTTCCTCCGCAGTCAGCTTCCTGACCTCGGTATTTTGGTGCTCATTGTACTCCCCGACCTCAAATATCGGGCGCATTTTTTCGCAGGACTTGTCCTTATTCTTTTTCAGGAAAACGTGCAGTTCGGAAATGTCCGCGAAAATCTTGTAGGACTTTCTGCCGCTTTTGCCTGCTATCTCGTATATGCCGCAGGATTTTTTCATTGTGAAATCCGCCGTCCGCAGATAAAGCATCGCAATTTCAAGTGACTTGAACGGAAAATTCCATCTCTGCAATCCGCGGACTTTATCCCTCTCAATGCAGATGCAACGGCCGCAAGTTCCGCATATATATTGCGTGTGATTTTTAAGACAGTCCTCCGCTTTTAAGAGTGGAGTTATCCTGCTTTTTTCTGAATAACATTCGGGACACATTTTCATTTTATCCTGATTGAAGATACTGTTCAAACTTTTTATATTACAAATCAACAAACTCCGACGCTATTCGCAACGAAGTTTCCAACGCAAGTATTGTGGGGCACGAATCAAAAATTTATTTAAATCCAATGTGTCAATTTTTCCACGGGCGACTTTTCCCAAGCCAACCTTTATCGTTCCAATATTCAAAGTCAAGTCCTGCAACGCCGTTTCTTTGTACTTGCTTCTGAATAAAACGACACATCATAAATTTGATTTTTGTAACAAGATTCGTGTGCGCAGGCTTTGCGTAGTCGATCTTGGCAAATTGACGAGCAAGCCTGTTTATATTTTTAGTGAGTTGTTTTTGCTTTTTTTCAGAAAGTTTATCCCAAATGATGTCGCCCATAAGCGTGCCGCTGAATACGCCGATTTTTGAAATGCCCCACCAAGACAGACTATCCTTCATATCTTTTGCCGTTGACTTTGCTCCTGCGCCAAGACATTGCGTAATAATAACGGCGTGTTTACCAAACATTTCTGCGGCAGGTCTGTGCGGCATCCAACGATATCCGAAATGGTCCAACAACGCTTTCATTGCGCCCGTTGCGTGCATGACATAGGCAGGCGAAGTCATAACGATTAAATCGGCTTCCAACAGCGATTTTTCAATTGCGTTTACGGATGAATAATCTTTACAAGTGTTTTCGCCTTTGACAAAACAATTTGTGCAACCCACGCAAAAAGAAGGACAATCTTTCGGAAGATAAAACTCAACTATATCTGCGCCTTGAAAGTTCTGCAAAAAAATTTCTTTCAAGCGATATGTAACGCCGTGTTTTTCCGTGCCGTTTATTACAGTGATTTTCATACATTCTCTTGCAAACTATAAATTATGTGTTAGCCTATTTTTATATAAAATCCGCAAGGCAGTTTAGACTTTTTCGAGAAACAATAGGCGCAATATTCTTCATTTCAAAATATCCTTCAACACATCCATCAACTGCGGAATGTCAATCGGCTTGGCGATGTGGCCGTTCATACCGGCGTCGCGGGCTTTTTGGCGGTCTTCGTCAAAAGCGTTCGCGGTCATGGCGACGATGGGGACGGCGGCTTTTTCGCGGTCTTCCAATTCGCGGATGTGCTGCGTCGCTTCGTAGCCGTCCATGACGGGCATCTGAACGTCCATCAGAACAAGGTCGTAGGTGCCGGCGGGCGCGTTCTTGACGGCATCCACCGCCTCCGATCCGTTGTACGCGGTGTCGATAATCGCGCCTTCTTCTTCCAAAATCGTCTTTGCGATTTCCTGATTCAGCTCGATGTCATCGACGAGGAGAATTTTCTTTCCCGCAAGGAATTCGGCAGGCTTCTCCGCCTCCGGCTCGGCTTCCGGCACGCGGAACGGCGACAGAAGGACTTCGCGCAGTTCCGAAAGGAAAATCGGCTTTGAGCAGAACGCGGTCACGCCAGCCTCGCGCGCTTCCTGTTCGATGTCCGCCCAGTCGTAGGCGGTGAGAATGATGATAGGCGTTTCGTTTCCGATGACGCGGCGGATTTGGCGCACGATTTCGATGCCGTTCATGTCGGGCAAAAGCCAGTCAATGATGTACACGCTGTACGGGTCTTTCTGCTCGATCGCGAATTCGGTGCGGACAATCGCTTCCTTGCCGTGCGTCGTCCAGTCGGGGCGCATGCCAATCGAAGAAAGCATTTTGCTCAGGCTCGTGCAGGTGTTCACGTCGTCGTCCACGACAAGCGCGTGCAAGTCCGCCAGTTCTTCCAGCCGCTCCACTTTCGGTTCCGTGCCCGAAATGCGGAACTGGAACGACACGGAAAATTCAGTGCCTTTGCCCGGCTCGCTTTTTACGTTGATCGTGCCGTTCATCATGTCCACGATGTTCTTGGTGATTGCAAGCCCAAGCCCCGTGCCCTGAATGCCGCTCACCGTCGCGGTCTGCTCGCGCTCGAACGGCTCGAACAAATGCTTTTGGAATTCCGCGCTCATGCCGATTCCGGTGTCCTTCACGATGAACTGGTACGATGCGTATCCTTCCGGCGCGCCCGGCAACTGAATGACGCGCACGCTTACCATGCCGCCCGACTTGGTGTATTTCATCGCGTTGCTCAGAATGTTCAAAAGCACTTGGTTCAGGCGGAGCTTGTCGCAGATGATATTTTCGTTCGTCACGTCGAGCGTGTCGATGTAGAATTCGAGCTGTTTTGCCTTTACGTCCGCCTGCACGATTGTCTTGAGGTCGTGCATGATTTCGGGCAGGTTCGCTTCTTTCTCTTCGATTTTGACTTTTCCGCTTTCGATGCGGCTCATGTCGAGCACGTCGTTTATGAGGCTCAAAAGATGATTGCTCGACGTGATGATTTTGCTCAGATAATTCTGCACGGTTTCCTTGCTGTCGATGTGTGTTGCCGCGAGCGACGTGAATCCGATGATCGCGTTCATGGGCGTGCGGATGTCGTGCGACATATTGTTGAGGAACGTCGTCTTCGCGTGGTTCGCGTACTGCGCTTCCGCCAACGCTTCCGCGAGCATTTTGTTCTGCTCCTGTTCCTTGCGCACAAGCTCATCGATGTTGCGGAATCCGACGAGCACGAAATGTTCGTTTTCATGGTCGGGCGATTCGACTTTCGAATAGGAGAACTGGAAAATGTGCTCTTCCCTGCCGACGAGCACGCGGTAGCTGCCCGTGTACTCGCGATCCTCCGCCAGTTTTTCCGCCACGGTTTCGAGCGAAAGCGCGTCCAAAAGATACGCCTTGTCGTCCGGGTGGACGCGCTCTTCAACGTATTTGTGCATGAGCGGCGTGTACGGGAACTGCTCTTTCGAGCCTTTCTGCAATCCCGTCGTCACGTAGCCTTCCAACTTGATGATTTGCGCCGTGCCGTTCTCAACGTCAATCGAATAGACGTTCGAAAAATCGCGGCTGAGCGTGTCAACGATGGCGAACTGCTCCGCGAGCGTCTTGTTCGCGCGTTGCGTCGCGTCGAGGACTTGGCGATTCCATTTTGCCTTGAGCAAGAGCGAAAGAATGACGGCGACGGTCAGGACGAACGAAACGACGATGATAATCAGCACCTGAGGATTGATGCGCAGGTACTGCACGAACGTCATGCTTGATGGCGTGTAGGCGGTGTATTTTGCGATCAGCTGATTCAGCGCGTCCTCCGGCATTTGGCGCACGCATTTGTTGAGAATCGTCGCAAGCTCGTGGTCGCTCGTGTTCCGCACGTACAGGCTGAATTCAAACCGCCGCGCGTTCACGATGCTGTAATGAAGCGTGTCGGTAAAATCATTGTTGACAAAAAGTTGCGCCATGTACGTGTACACATACGTCGCGTCCGCCTTTCCGTCCGCGACGGCTTTCATCGCGTCTTCGCGCGTCGCGTAGTTCAGGATTTTCGTGTCGTCCGAAAGCTGCTCCACAATCAGTTTGTCAATCAGCTCGTCGCCCTGCGAATCCGCCACCGCCACGGTCGCCGGGATTCCCTTGAAATCTTTCCGCGTCACTTTTGCCACGCCCGTGTTCATGTATGCGTCGCTCGTGAATCCGCGGTACTTGCTTGCCGCCGCCGATTTGTCCGTCTTTCGGTCGATGACGACATCAACGCCGTTGTCGGCAAGGGCGTAATACGCGGCGCGGCTGCACGGCGTGATGAGCGTGTACGGAAGCCCCGCAAGCGACATGATTTCGGCAAAGTAGTCAATCATCATGCCTTTGAGTTCGCCGCCTTCGGCATAGGAATACGGCTTGCGGTCGCCGATTGCCGTCGCCGTAATCACTTTTTTTCCCGAGACGACATCCTGAATGTACGCCTTTTCGCGCTCGCTGAATCCGAGGTCGAGCGAATGCATCGCGCCGTAATATTTATAGAAAAGGGCGTTCTGCCAGTCGTCCTCGCAAATGTCCATTTGGATTATCGCGTAGTTGATTTCGTCCAAAAGGGCGATGTCGTCTTTGCGCACGATCGCGTAGAAATTTTCGGAGGAAAGCGTGTCCAGCGTTTTTTCGTCCGTGGTCTTGCGCAGGTTGCTCGAAAGAATCGCGTCAATCGTGCCGTTCTGCAAGTCGTCGGCAAGTTTCTGCGAGTCGTCGTATTTCCGCGTCTTGTAGGAAAATCCGTGCGCCCGCGCGAATCCCACCAGAATGTCGTTCTGGCTGCTTCCGTCGATGATGCCCACGGTCATGCCGTCGTAGGTGCGGTAGTCGCCGCCATAGAGTCGCGTGTTGTCCGACTTGACGGAAAGCACCGTGTTGTTCCTGCCGATCGGAAGCGAAAAAGCGAAATTGTTTTCGCGCTCGGCAGTTTTCCGCGCGGACGTTACCACATCGATTTCGCCGCTTTCCAGCATGGCGAGCATCTGCTCCCATGACTTGTCGTAGCCGATATACTCGAAATTCAAATGCGAATATTCCGAGACAAGTTCAAGGAATTCGATGCCGTAGCCGTAGAGATTTCCCTGCGCGTCCTTGGAATGGTAGCCCTCAAAATTGAAGACCCCCGCCCGGACCGTCCGGTTGACCGCCTGCTCCTGCGCCGCCAAAAACCCCGCCGCCAAAAAGAAAACCGCCGCCAACACCGCGCCGCGCGCCTTGCGTGTTTTATATGAAATGTTCATGTAACCTTCCTGCACAATATCCGCCAAAAGTCAAAGTGGATAGTTTAAAACTAATCGCGTAATTATAGCATAAAGTTGAAGAAACATGCAACAAAATAAGCATGCGCGGAAAAGGAAAACTTTGTTTTTTGAAGCCCCTTGCGGAAGCGAAACGGTGCAGAGGCTATCTCCAGCGGAAGCGAAAATTTGCGTTCCGCATTGAATCAATAACATTTTCTTTCAAAACAAATGTTCAGTGTATTTTTTTAGTTTATCAATGACCCGAAAACTGTATATACATTTTCCGCAGTGATTTCTATTTCCTTCAGGTATTCATTCGTCAAATTATATTTCTTTAAAAAACTTACAGCATCTTCTTTTGAAAAAAAGTATGAGACATATTCATTTTTTTTATAGTCATAAAAATAGCTTGCAAGTATGCCGAAAAATAAATTTCCTTCTCTCCATTTATGAATCCAGTCTAAATTATCATAATCTTTGTAATAAGCATTTATCCTGTACAAGACGATTTTTTCTGCCGATTGTTTTTTTATGGAAAAAGGCAAAAAACTGCTTAATATCAAATATAGATTTTCTTCATAAGAAATCTCCGAATCTGATTGATAAACAAATGCACTCCCTATACCATTTTTCCGAATGCTTATTCCGATTTTATCATTTTCAATCGGAATATTATTAAATTGATACAGCCACAAGGTAATTTTTTCCTTTTCCAATTCATCTTTATAATAATACAAAGTTTGCAATATTGAATAAAAAAATTTTGAAGAATTTATATATGCTTCATCTTGTTCCGGATAATCATATAAGGCAAACTCATTAAAATCCATAATAAGACTAAAATCATTGAACCTAAAGTAATAGCCAGCACCTACTTCACCGAACAATGAAACCTTTATGAAAGTTAAGAAAAACAATGTTAAAAATAATTTTTTCATGTTACAAGAATCCTTTAGAATTTTATAAAACTTTACAAAGTTAAAAATCACTGCGCGTCCTTCCGCGCTTTGTACCAATCAACATACCTCGACGCAAGCATCGAGGTATGTTGTTCTCATAAGGTATCGCAGTCGGGTTTCATTCCCTTTATTACGACGCAAGCGTCGGGGGTATGAAACCCTCCGCACGAATCAATTCCTTTGCAGAAATAAAAAAACACGAGGCTTCCGACGATCGCGCCCACGGTATCCGCGCACCAATCAAACACGGACGATTCTCTTCCGGGCGTAAAGCTTTGGTGGATTTCGTCGGTGATGCCCCACACAGAAACGATAATCATGGGCAATGCGATCCGCCACTGCGCTGGCAATTTTGTTCCCACGGCAAACGCGACCCAAAACGCCAGCCCCGCAAAGCAGATGCAATGCACCAGTTTGTCCGCGTTCCAAAAAGTCGGCATTTGCTCGATTGTCTCTTGTGAAGAAAGATACCAACTGCATCCAAAAATGAAAAGCGCGGGAATCCAGCGCAGAATTTTTTTCAGACAATTCATACGATGAGTATAGCATGTCGGGCGCGAAAAAACAACTGGGCTGCGACAAACAAATATGACATTTGCCTGTCATATTTTATACCAACAATCTTTCATCTCCATTATATGATTCCTCTTCTTTTCGCCTCGTCCAAAAGTCGCGGCTGAATTTCAGGATATGTCCAAAATTTCGGAAATTCGTTTGTAATCACAATTTTTTCCTTAATTTTCAACAACGAAAAAAATTTCAATTTTTGAGTTGTTGAAAAAGCCATTTCGCAACGAAGTGAGAAATGGCAATAAATATGCGAGTTTGCAACGCAAACTCGGCATTAAAATAAGCAACGCATAATTAGTTGCTTATTTTAATTGTTCGATTTCGCTGTGCAATTCTCTTTCAAGAATTTTGACATCGGCATAATACAACATTCCGAACGTCTCATCGCAATTGAATTCGTTTTCCGCTATGACCGAGTAAACGCATATCGGCTTGATGTCAAAATCTACGGCTCCCGTTTCTTCGTACAATTCTCTTTTTGCGGTGTCAACGATGATTTCGCCAGGCTCTCTGTGCCCGCCAGGAATTTCCCATGTATCGCGTTTTCTGTGTTTGCAAAAAATAAATCCTTCATTTGCCCTTGCAATGATTACTGCAAATTTCAACAACTCGTCGTTTACCTGTTCATAAAAATTTACGCCCTTGATTTTCAATTTATCCTCCCCACAAAAAAAGTTGCGATCTATAAATATGACACTCGGTTGTCATATTAAAAAAATCCGCCACATATCCATTGTCATCTTTCGATTTCACATAAACCCGTTTTCTTTCAACCACGACACAGATTTTTTCAATGACTCGGCGGTTTTTGTTTCTATCACGCATCGGCACTGGTGGCTTTCGGCAACGCCCAATCTTTGGAACAAATCGATTTCGCCGTCGCCCAATACGAGATGATTGCTTTTTCCCAAACTGTCGTGGACGTGAAAATGGCGCAATTTTCCGCTGTTTTCCAAAATGAATTTTTCATCGATGTTCGCGACGGCGTTAGAATGTCCGATGTCCCACGTCAGCCCGAACGCCTTGCTTTGAAGCGCGTACTCTATCGCCGACTTTTCAAAATCCTTGTAGCCGCCCGTGTTTTCGATGCAGATTTCAATCTCGGAATCTCCGATTGAATTTTCGCAAAGCGCGCAAAATTTTTTCCACGATTCCATGTAATCTTCAAAATATCGTTCGAACAAAAAAACTTTTCGCTCAGGCAAAGTAAAATGCACACCGTGATTCATGTGCAAATTTAAAATCGGCGCGTCCAAAGCACGAGCGACGCGAACAGTCCTCGCAACCGTATCCGAATATGCCGCAGCGACCGCCTTGTTAAAATCGCAAATATTCAGATTTTCGTCAAGGTGAATCGTGTAGCCGATTCCATATTTTTCTTTCAGCGATTTCAAATGCGAAATGTTTTCCAGACGTTCAGTCTGATATTGCGGCAGATTCATATTCAGCTCGATGAAAGTCAAGCCCAGTGTCTTGCAAAATTTCATCGTGTCTTCAAGGTTGTCAATTTCGATTAAAGTCGGCATTCCGAATTGCAGCATTTTTTGACTCTTTTAAATTTTTAAATGTATATAAAATTTCAATATTTTTAACAGTGAAAAACGCACGCCGAAAACTTGCATTTTCGTCACTTCGCGCCCCAAAAAAAGCCACACAAAACTGTGTGGCTTTTTTCAATCATTCCGCTATTGTGCACTTCCGACTAAACACATCCACTCGGCTTCGGCGGCGAGTTCTTCGCCCACGAACGCTTTGCCTGATTGCTTTACCATTCGTTCGGAAACCCGCAGATTTTTGATTTCCATTCGCACAGTGTCGCCCGGGCGAACTTGGTGGCGGAACTTCACTTTGTCCACCGTTCCCAAAAAGAAAAGGCTTCCGTCTTTAAATTTTTTTTGGTGGCTCAAAGCAGCGCCGCCTGCCTGCGCCATCGTTTCAATCAAAATCACTCCGGGCACGACTGGATATTCCGGAAAATGCCCCTTGAAGAAAAAATCCTCGTCAGTGAATTTGCGCGTGCTCACGCTGCCTTCTTCGTCCGCGCTCACGATTTCGTCCACGAACAAAAAAGGCTTGCGATGCGGCAAAAGCGATTCAATATCATTTGTAACTGCCATGTTTTTCTCCCATAAAAGTTAAATTGCGATTTTCAAAATTGCCTGAAAATCAACGCCACTTCCTAGCGTCTAAATCTTCTTGAAAATCACAACGCCGTTGTGTCCGCCAAATCCGAACGTCGCGCTCATCGCGCAATTCACTTGCGTTTCCAAACCGACATTCGGCGTGTAGTCCAAATCGCATCCACCTTCGATATCGGGATTTTCCAAGTTGATTGTTGGCGGAACGAAATTTTCGCAAATCGCCTTCACGGTCAAAATCGCTTCGATCGCGCCGGTTGCTCCGAGGCAATGCCCCGTCATGCTTTTTGTCGAAGAAATGTGCAATTTTTTTGCCGCGTCGCCAAACGCAGTTTTTATCATCGTCGTTTCGCCCGAATCGTTCTTTTTCGTGGAAGTTCCGTGCGCATTGTAATATTGAATTTCGTCGCCTTTCACGCCAGCGTCTCGCATCGCCTCGGTCATCGCCGCCGCGCCTTGAACGCCATCGGGATTCGGAGCCGTCAAATGGTAGCCGTCATTCGTGCTTCCATAGCCCACGAGTTCCGCATAAATTTTCGCGCCGCGTTTTTTCGCGTGCTCGTATTCTTCCAAAACCAAAACGCCGCTTCCCTCGCCCATCACAAATCCGTCGCGATCTCGATCGAACGGTCTGCACGCTTTGTGCGGCTCGTCAACATGGGAACGCGAAAGCGCCTGCAAAGCATCGAACGCGCTCACGCAAAATCCATTGATCGTGCTTTCCGCGCCGCCCGCAAGAACCACGTCGCGCCTTCCGCACCTGATGTAGTCGAGCGCGTCGCCGAGAGCGTCCGTTCCGCTTGAACACGCGGTCGCAATTGTGTGGCACGCTCCGTGAATTCCAAAAGTGATTGAAATATTTCCGGCCGCTTCGTTCGGAATAAGCTGCGGAATCGTCATCGGATTCACGCGCTTTCCACCCGACTCGTGCCATTTGATACAATTGTTTTCGGTGATTTCAAAACCGCCGATTCCAACGCCCATAAAAATCGCCGCCGAATCAAGCACTTGCGCATTGTCCAAAAGCGCGGCATCTTCCAAAGCCATCTTCGCGGCGGCCACGGCATATTTTGTAAAACGCGCCATCTTTCGAGCCGCCTGCGCGTCCATAAAATTCTCGGCATTGAAATTTTTCACTTCCGCAGCAAATTTTATATTCGACGCAGAAGTGTCATAATAAGTTATCGGCGCAATTCCGCTTTTTCCCGCGCGCACCGCCGTCCAAGTTTCCGCAAGCGAATTCCCCAAAGGAGTCACCGCGCCCATTCCAGTAACAACAACTCTTCTCATCATTTACCTCATTTTCCGCTTGAAAGCGGAGGAACTTTTCTGGGGAAACAGAACCCCTCTATACGCAAGCCTTACGGCTTGCTAACGAGTTTCATAATCGAGCGTTGCTCATTTATGAAACTCGCGATTTAAGGCACTTGCGGCTTGCGTCGCAACCCATACAGGCTGCTTAACGAGTTTTTGTGAAACAAAAACTCATAACTATTCATTATCAAATATTCACTGTTGTTGAAAAAAATCGCAAGCGATTTTTTTCAACAACCCATTCCGCCGTCCACTCCAAGAACTTGCCCGCTTATGTACGTGGAAAAATCGCTCGCCAAAAAAAGCACCGCGCCCGCAACGTCGTCCACAGTGCCAGCCCTGCGAAGCGGAATCTGCGAAATCCAATTCTCGCGAATTTTTTCGTCCACGGCTTGCGTCATGTCCGTATCGATAAAACCGGGCGCGACGGCGTTCACACGAACTCCGCGGCTGCCCACTTCCTTCGCCAAACTTTTTGTGTAGCCAATCAAGCCGGCCTTGCTCGCCGAATAATTCACTTGACCCGCGCCGCCGTGCAAACCGACAATGCTTGTCATATTTACAATCGAGCCGTGCTTTTTGTGAATCATGTCGTTCGAAACAATTTGCGTCGTGACAAAAACGCCCGTCAAGTTCACGTCCAAAACTTTTTTCCAATCTTCCATTTTCATGTGGAAAGAAAGTCCGTCCTTTGTGATTCCGGCGTTGTTCACCAAAACATCAAATCCGCCCGCTTCCTTGAGCGCGTCTTTTACAATCTGCGAAAGCTGCTCGACATTGGAAGCGTCGGCATAAATTTCATGAAACGCAGTTCCGTTTTCGGAGGCGCATTTTTCCAAAGCGTCTTTGTTCGCGCTCGGCTTCGTGCACAAGCCCCAAACTTCCGCGCCGTTTTGCAAAAACATTTCGGTGATTTTTTTTCCGATTCCTCTGCTCGAACCAGTTACGAGCGCTTTTTTGTTTTCCAATAATTTCATAATACCTCCAAGATAAAACGCAAAATCACAATGCTTTCAAACTTTCGGCAGAATTAAGCGGAACGCATTTTAACTCCGCGCCCAATTCCGTCTTCGCCCAAAGTCCGCTCAAAACTTGCCCCGGACCTGGCTCAAACACGCTCCATTCTTCACCGTTCGATTTTCCGGCCTGAATCACTTGCGCCAAAACCGATTCTTCGTCCGTCCAGCGCACGGGATTCGTCAAATGCAGCACGGCGGATTTTTTCGCGTTCTCACCGCTCGTTTCCTGCTTGCCCGAAACATTGCTGAAAAGCGTGATTTTCGGACCGTTGAATTTCACGTCCGAAATCGCCTGCTCGAATTTTTCGGCGGCAAGGCTCATCAAAGGACAATGAAACGGACCTGCCACAGCGAGCCGAACTGCCCTTCGCGCGCCCGCTTCCTTTGCGGCGGCTTCGGCTTTTTCCAAAGCGTCGAAAGTTCCGCTGATTACAGTTTGAACCGAACTGTTCAAATTGGCGGCATAAGCGTCAGGAATTTTCGAAGCAATTTCAATCACCTTTTCGGGAGAAAGCCCGAGAATCGCGCTCATTCCCGGAGCGTGGCCTTGATTTTCGGCGGCGATTTTCTCGCAAACTTCCTGCATTATTTTTCCGCGCTGCACGACAACTTTCACAACATCTTCGAACGAAAGCACGCCCGAAATATAAAGAGCCGGAAATTCGCCAAGGCTGAATCCCATCGCGGCGGAAGGTTCGATTCCCTTTTCCTTGAGAACGGCGCAAATCGCAAGAGACGCGGCTGTGATTGCCAATTGGCTGTTGTCGCTGCGCGAAAGCGTGGCCGCGTCGCTTTCCCACAAAAGTTTCGGAACGTCGATTCCCGAGATGCTCGAAACGTCGTCCAAAACTTTTTTCGCAGAAGAAAAATCTTGCGCCACATCTTTAATCATTCCAGGAGTTTGCGCTCCTTGACCCGGAAACAAAAACGCGTATTTTTTTGACATAGTTTCTCCTATAAATAAGTTTTTGAAAAATTTCAATTTTTCAAAAACTTATTTAGCGTGCGCGTAAAGCAACTTGTTGCGACGCGCACAAATTAAATATGCAAGTTCGAGCGTAGCGCGAACTTGTCAAGCAAAAAAGTTGACGACATTTAAGGCAACTTTTTTGCTTATCTCCTAATTAAAAAGTTTTCAAGAAATTTCAATTTCTCAAAAAATATTTAGCGTACGCGCAAAGCAACTTGTTACGACGCGCACAAATTTTCCGACAATTAAAAATGACAAAAATCATAAAATTGTCATCTTTAATTGATTATAACATATTATGCCGATTCTGTCTAGTGGATTTTTCCAAGCGCAGAATTTCTTATTTGAATTGCCGTAAAAAAAATGCACGCACATTTTTATGGAATTATTTTGTAAAAAGATTTTGCATTTAGAAAAGAGAATCGAAAGCAAAAAACATGCATTCAAAATGACGACAACACGCTGTCGTCATTTTGAATTATTCGGATTTTTTTTATTTTAAGTTAATTTAAAAATTCCACCGCGCCGCTGTCAATGTCATAAATTGCGCCGACCACAGTCATTTTTCCTTCTGAGGAAAGTTCTTTAAGATTTGTCTTTATGATATTGACGCTTCGCTTTACGTTCATTTTGCATGCGAGCAATTCGTTCTTTTCGTTTCCGATTGCCTTGCGAATTGCATCGGTAATAGTTTTTACAAAACCTTCAGGCTCGCTGTTCACGGCCGCCGCAACCGCGCCACAATGCGTGTGTCCCAAAACAACGACAAGGGGGGAGCCTAGATGTTCCACCGCGTATTCGACGCTTCCGAGCTGAATCGCGCCAATCACATTTCCGGCAACGCGAATCACAAACAATTCACCGATTCCTGCGGAAAAAATTCCTTCTGGAATGACGCGAGAATCGGAGCACGTGACGACAACAGCATAAGGCTTTTGTCCGTTCTCGCATGTTTCGTGACGAATTTGTTGAGAAATGTCTCCAGGATTTGTCAGCGCATTTAAATATTGCTTGTTTCCATCTTTGAGTTTTTCGAGCGCGTCAGCCGCTGTCAAATTTTGATTTTCCATATTTGCTCCCATAAAAACATTTGCGATCTTTACAAAAATTTTTCAAAAATCGCAATAGGCTTTTTGCGTGCGGCAAGCAACTTGTTGCGACACGCATTGATTTTTTGAAAATTGCGCGTTGCGCACGATTTTCCCGACAAGCAAAAATTATATCATACTATTCCAAATGCGTCCAGCGAATTTTGTATTTGAAATCCTCGCGCATGAATTATTTTGTCAAAGTCGCGCTTTCTTTCAATTTCAATTTTCCGGATTTCGTCAAAACGAAAAATCCTTTTTTATTTTGCGCGATCAATTCATTCTCTTGCAATTCTTCAATGCGCAATTCTATATAATCTTGCGGGCGATTATCGTCAACAAATTGCGCGACAATTTCATTTTTGGATTTTTTTCTTTTGGCGAGGAATTTTAAAATGTCGAATTGCAGTTCAGCGATTTTGACGAGTCGCTCTTCTTCGGCTTTTTTCATAAGAAGCGCTTTTCGCTTTTCCGCCTCGGCTTTTTCAAAATAAAAATTCTTGAGCGAATCGAAAATAAATTTCGCATAAATATTTTGTCCGCTCTTTGACAAATGCAAATTATCGGGCGCGAAAAAATCATCGTGTCCTTTTGAAAAAGTTTCCCAATCGATGATATGCAAGTTCGGAAATTTTTTCGCATAATCTTTTAAACGCGAATTCATTTTTACAATTTTATCGTTCGTAACCGTGAGCCAAAAAACTTCTCGCTCGCTGCCGATAAGTTCCATTATCGCGTCTTTTGTGCTTTTGGAAGAATCGCCGTTGCTTCCCAAATGAATTACGACTGGATCTCCCAATTTTGATTCGGCGACCAAATTTTCGAGAGGCTCGTAAATGCTCCAAATGCTTCTGGATTTTTTCGCGTCGATGTAAATGTTCGGAAAAATTTCATAAAGGCTGCTGAACGCGCCGAGCATAATAGAATCGCCGAACGCTGTTATCGCAAGGCCTTTTACTTTTTCATCGAAATTTTCGTCTTGAGAAAATTCTTCATTTTCTGATTCCGCTGTTTCGAAAATTTGCGTTTCACTTTCTTGCGAAATTTCCGCGCGCCCTTGATTTTCATTTTCGTAAAATTGCGCTTTTTTTTGTTCCAGCAAAATCCTGTTTTCTTCCAATTGTTTTTCGAGCGCGTCCATTTGATTTGCGTAATCTTGCATAGTGGCAAATTTATAAATGCCCAACGCAGTGATTGCAAAAATTCCAATCAGCGTGATTATTTTCAAAACTTTGTGCTTGCCAGTTTTCGTCAATCCAAAATGAATTAAAAATGCCACAGCCAAAGTAAAAACAAGAATCGCCAAAATTTCCAAAGGATAGAATTTCTCAAATATGAACATATGTTCACATATAAATATAATTGGATATTGCACCAAATAAATTTCATAGCTCAATGATGCGAAGAATTTCAAAACCGAGTTGTCCTTGTTCGCAATCAACGCGCCATAATCGATCAGGCTTGTGGTAAGAATTGTAGTTATTGTCAGCGCGAGAGGAAACACTTCACTTTTGCCGTCCACGAAAATGAACAGGAAAAACAAAAATGTCATATAAAGCGCGAAGATTATTTTTACAGCAGTTTCATTGTTGAATTTTATCGGCAACAAATTTCGTTTGTAGCAATGACAGAATCCCAAAGATATTCCGAGCAGCCAAGAAAATGCGTGCGAAAAAGTGTTGTAATATGCATTCGTTATGTTTGACGTAAAGCAGATTTTATAAAAGAAAATCGCGCTGATTATTCCGAGGCTCAAAGTGATTATGACAGGAATTCCTTCGCTTGATTTGTCGGCAACTTTTTTCAGCGCGATAAATACGAATGGAAAAACCAATTCGAATTGCAACAAAATTGCCATGTACCAAAAATGCATGAACGGCGAATTTATGTGCGCTGAAAAATAATCGAGCTGCACGCTCAATTGCCAAAAATTGTTATAGCCCAAAAGTATAGAGGCGACTTCCGGTTTCAAATTTACTGGCTTTATGTTTTTGAAAAACGACATTGTAAAAATTGTCGCGAAGACAGTTATCACAATCGGTATATAAATTTTAATAAAACGATTTTTGTAATATTTAAAAAACGAGAATTTTTTCTTGTTGAAATTTGTTATGCAAGATAAATATCCACTCAACGTAAAAAAAGAACATACGGCAAGGCAGCCGCCCTTCAGTATGTCAAGATGATACAAAAGGACAGCGAAGCAAGAAACGTTTCTGATGATGTCCAGGCTTTTGTAATATTCTTTTTTTATATTTATATTTTCGCTCATTTGTTCTTGCTTGATTTTTTTGCAAAGCGAAGCGATGCACGGATTCCGCGCGTCGCTTTACTTCATTTTATTTTGCAATATCTTTTCCAAAATATTTTTCCGAAATCGCAGAAAGTGTTCCATCCGCGCGGAGTTCTTCGATCGCGGAATTCAGCGCGAGTTTCAGCGTTTCATTTTCTTTTCCCTTTCGAATCGGAATCGCGATTTGCGCGGCGTTTTCGGTGAGCGCGACGATTTTAACTTTCGCTTCCGGATGCGCTTTGAGATAGTCCATAAAACTGACATCGGCATTCAGCGTGGCGTGCGCGCGGCCATGTTCTACAAGTTGAATCGTTTCTTCAAGCGTGTCAATCGTGATGATGTTCGCGCCGTAACTTTCCGCCAAATCCGCGTAAGTGCTGCCGAGCGAATTCGTGGAAACTTTTCCTTTCAAATCTTCGAAAGAATTTATTTCCGAATTGTCGCTGCGCACAATGAGCGCGGTGTGAATGTAGCCGTAAGGAACCGAAAAGTCATATTTCTGTTCGCGCTCGGGAGTGATTTCCACGCCGTTCAACGCGATGTCGTAACGCTTCGAATCAATTCCCGCAAAGATTCCGTCCCATTCCACTTCGGCGAATTTTGCGCGAACGCCGAGCTTTTGGGCGATTGCCTTGGCGACTTCCACATCAAAGCCAACAAGTTCGTCATTTTCATCGTGATAAGTCCACGGCGACCAAACGCCTTCCATCGCGACAGTGATTTCTCCACGCTGCTTGATTTGTTCGAGCAAATCAAGCGAAGATTTTTTTTTGCAGGAACAAATCAAATTCGCGGCGAAAAAAATTCCAGCGACAAAAACCAAATTCGAAAAATTTCTTTTCACAATCTTCTCCTTCATTCTAATGTACATTTTATGCAACTTCTATATTACACTTTTTTAAAATAAAATTCTATCGATTTAAAATCGAATTCAAAAATTCTTTTGTACGCGACTTTTGCGGCGAAGAAAAAAATTCTTTTGTCGCGCCGCTTTCCACGATTTGCCCGTCTTCCATAAAAATAGTTTGCGTCGAAATGTTTTTTGCAAAACTCATTTCATGCGTAACGATGATCATCGTCATTCCTTCTTCGGCGAGCGAGCGCATCACTTCGAGCACTTCGCCCGTGAGTTCAGGATCGAGCGCGCTTGTCGGCTCGTCAAAAAAAATTATTTCAGGATTGCAGGCAAGCGCGCGCGCAATCGCAAGCCGCTGCTGCTGGCCGCCCGAAAGTTCATGCGGATAATTTTTTATTTTTTCGGAAAGCCCTACCCGCGCCAAAAGTTTTTTTCCGATTTCGGCGGCGGCATCTTTTTTCATTTTTCGCGCGACAGTCAAAGCGAGCGTGATATTTGCGAGCGCGTTTTTGTTTTGAAACAAATTGTAATTTTGAAAAACGAATCCAGTTTTTTGCCGAAAAAGCCTTACGCTTTTTTTGTTTGCCGAATTCATTTTCAATTCCATTCCGTCGAAATTCAAAATTCCTTCATCGGCTTTTTCCAAAAAATTCAAGCAGCGCAAAAGCGTCGTCTTTCCGCCACCGCTCGGCCCGATAATTGCAATCACGTCTCCGCGCTTCACCGACAAATCGATTCCGTTTAAAACCAAATTCGCCCCGAAAGATTTTTTTACGCCTTGCGCCTGAAAAATGAAATCCGACATTTCGATTCTCCGTCAATCTTTCAAAAACATAATTCCAGTCGAAGTTGAAATGCGCCGCGAAAATCCTATGTGCTCGATTTTGATTCCGGGCTTCGTATGCTCGAGGCTCACTTCGTAGATGCCCGCAGCGAGTTTCAAAAGTCCAATCAAAACGCCGATGGTTTTTCCTTCGGTGGTGCGGCAGTCAAGGCTGAGCGCTTCGTGCCCATCGATTTTAAGATTGCACACCGATTGCGAAACCGTGCCATCGTTTGGCTTTGAATACAATGCCAAAAAATTGTACACGCCGTCTTCGGGAACTTTTATTCTGCGTTTTGTTTCACCGTTTTTCATAAACTTGAAATTTTCTTCCACGGCGGATTTGTCGTCGCTTGCTTCGGAAATGCTCGGCGTAAAAGAAATTATTTCGTCGAGCGAACGAAGCGGACGTTTTGCCACGAGAGAATTTTGCAAAAAGTTCAAAACGTCTTTTGCGCAAATTTGAAGTTGCGCGCGAGTGAGCGTGCCTTGCTTGAGAGCGGCTTTTATATTGTCGCTGTTTCCGTCTTTTTCCGCCTTGTCGTTTTCAACAATCATGTAGACATCGTTTCGAGCGCGAACCATTTGCGCCACGTTTTGCTCGCCGGATTTTCCGCCTTCCGCGCAATCGTTCATCGTCGCCCACCAGTCCGTCATCACAAGTCCTTTGTAATTCCATTCGCCGCGCAAAATTGTCGTGTTCAAATCGAAATTTGAAGCCGCTTGAATTCCGTTTATCAAATTGTAGCTTGTCATAATTGATTGCACGCCGCCTTCTTTCACAGCCATTTCGAACGCCTTCAAATAAATTTCGCGCAACGCTCGTTCCGAAACAATCGAATTGTTTTCGCGCCTTGAAGTTTCGCGGCTGTTCGCGGCAAAATGTTTTATCGTGGCGTGCGCTCCGCTCGAAGCAATTCCTCGGATTGTCGCGAGCGTCATCATTCCAGTCAAAAGCGGATCTTCCGAAAAATATTCGAAGTTGCGGCCGCCGAGCGGATTTCTGTGGATGTTGATTCCAGGTCCCAAAATCGTATCCACATTGTTCGCGCGAATTTCCTCGCCTTCGAATCGCATCAGTTCTTCCACCAAAATCGGATTCCATGTGCATGCGAGCAAAGTTCCGATCGGCATGAGAGAAGCTTCTTTTCCCGTGTCCATTCGAACGCCCGAAGGTCCGTCCGCGCAAGAAGCCACAGGAACGCCATATTCGTAAAGCGCGTGGCTCACGCCGCCGAACGCGGATGCCACGCCCGCCGTGACTTTTCGGCTCGCCATTCCTTCGCCGCGCACCAAAGTCGCCAATTCTTCGTCGTTGAGCTGCGCGATAAATTCGTCCTGCGATTTTTTGCCCGAAAGAACGTCGCAGAATTTTATTCCAGCGTTTCCCGTAAAAGGAATTTCCTGCGGCGAATTTTTTTCGATTCTTTTTGCAAGATCGTATTTTCTGCGAGGCGCGTCTTCCCATTCGATTTTGTAATTTCCATTTTCAAGTTTTTCGCCAACTTTTATTCGCTTGAACGAATTTATTGGAGCGAGCGCGGAATCCAATTTTTCCACGACGATTTGATTTTCGAGAAAAACCGAATCGCTTACGCCAAACGAAATTTTTTGTGCGCTTGAAACATCAGTTCCGCCGTAGAAAAAATATTCGCCTGCTTCGAGCACGCGGCAGAATTCATTTCCGCTCGCGCCGCAATCGTCGTATGAAGCGAGCGAAGCGATTTCAAACGAAAGCGAAATCGTTTCTTCCTGCCCCGATTGCAAAAGCGAAGTTTTTTTGAACGCCGCCAAAACTCGCGCCGCTTTTCCCAATTTTCCTTGCGGAACTTCGGCATAAATTTGAACGACTTCTTTTCCCGCCACGCTTCCGATATTTTTTACGCGCGATGAAATCGAAATTGTTTTGCCATCAAAATTCGCATCGAAAAATTCCACGCTGAATTTCGTGTAAGAAATTCCGAAACCAAACGGATACAAAATTTTTTCGCGGGCGAACGTGTTGAAAAATCTGTAGCCGACGAAAATGTCTTCGCAATAAATGCTGTCGAGCGACGTGGCGAAATTTTTTGTGGAAAGATAGTCATCGATCGAGCGCGCGATTGTGTCGGAAAGTTTTCCGCTCGGATTCGTCTTGCCAAGAAGAATGTTCGCCGTGGCGCGTCCTGCTTCTTGCCCGCCTTGCCAAGCCATTACAATCGCGGTGATGTTTTCGAATTCTTTTTCTTGCGTCCAAGCAGTGTCGATGATTCCGCAAGTGTTGAAAACAAGCACGACTTTTTCGAATGCGGCGCAAATATTTTTTATGTTTTGAATTTCTTCGTCCGTGAGAAAATACGAGCCTTTTTGCAAAATCAAATCCTTGTCTTCGCCGGCGTTGCGCGTGATTACAATCACCGCTTTTTGCGAAATTGCAGCGGCTTCAAAAGCGAGTTCTTTTGAAACCGGCATTTCCTTTTGGCAGAAAGGTTCGGCCGCCCAGCCTCCGCCGCCGTTGTCGAACGGATTTTCCTTTATCCATTGCGCGTATTTTTCCAAAAGCGCGGAATTCGCGTTGGGAAGATTTTCAATTAAATTCGTGGAATAGGGAGCGTGCACCGAGCCTCCCGATCCAAGGCCGCATTTCAAAAAGTCAAACTGACCTCTGCCAAAAACGCTCACGCATTCGTGCGCGCCAAGCGGAAGAGTTCCACGCTCGTTTTTGAGAAGTACGATTCCTTCTTCCGCCGCTTCAAGAATTTTCTGTGCGAATGTCATAGTTTCTCCGGATTTTTTAATTAAAAATTATGCCAATTTTATTTCATCGCTTGCGCTACAAAATGATATTTCATTTTGGGATTTTCATCATACAGAAAAAAATGAAATTGTGCAAGAAGCAGATATTTCGCGCCACGGAAACCAACACACCTTGATGATTGCATCAAAACACCTCGATTCCATAATACGGCATTACCAATAATGTCTTCTTTCTTCAAGTTCCATCAGCGCGTCCAACAATCGTTCTTGCAATTCTTCTTTAGAAAGGCTTCTTACATAACTTTTCATTTCTTCATAATACTGCTGCCGCCGTTCTTTTTCTTCAGCCTCCAACGCTTCCGCTTCTCTTAAAAGCTTATCGGCGACTTTAGGATTGATTGTAAAATACAACGCTATCATGTGCTTGCATACAACACGTCTCCCATTCGCAAAAGCACAATTGCAAGTAGATTTTTTCGGATGCACCGTATCTATATGCACTGTATAAGTATTGCCCTCGTTGCCGGAAACTTTTCCTTCATAAATATTTGTTTCAGGCGAACTCCATGAAACAACCTTTTTGTTTTCATAATAATCCATTCCTCGCCAAACAGAATTGCCACTTGCGGCTTCAACCAATCCCATTATCTCACATCTCCAAAACGCGCTTATTGTGCTTCCTTTTTTCATTGCAAAACGGTGTTTTTGCCAGTGAAGAAAATTGAATTCTTTTTCACTGGTAAAGTTCGCGAAAAAATTTATTCTTGCATAAAATTGTGCGCCGCAATGTCGAAGAGATATTTTAAAAGTTCCGAAATTTCTTCTCGAGTTTTTTTGTCGATTTTTCCCATCGCCTTTAAAATCGCCATCGCATTTTTGAACCAATTTTTTTCAAGCTCGCTGTTCGTTCGCGCGCCGGAAGCGGCGATTGTTCCGAACAAAGTTTCCACGAAAAGTTCTCGCTGCTCGTTCGAAAGTCCTTCCACCCATTCGTTGAAAGTCTTGTAAAAAATTTCGCTCGCCTTGTCGAAATTTTCAAGCGTTTCGAATTTTCCTTGCGCGATGTGCCACGAAAAAGGCTCGTGCTGCATTATTCCGAACGCTTCGCTTTCCACGACTTGAAATTCGCCCGAATGATGAAAGAGCCGCCCGACAATCGAAAATTTCGGAAAGTAAGAACGAAGCACAGGAACAAGCGAAATCATTTCCTTGGATTGAATCACATTTTCGGAAAAACCAGGCCCGTCGAAATTGTAGACGCGCTCGATTCGCTTTTTGAATTTCGCCTCGCAAAACGCCGCCGAATAAATCGCAAGGTTTCCGCCTTTGGAATGGCCGCCGACGGAAATTTTCGCGGAAGTGTTTTTCGCCACGAACGAAAGATATTCGAGCGCGTCGAGCTGGGCGGGAACAGTTTTTGAAGCCAAATTGAAATCTTCTTTCCAGCCCACAATCGTGTCGTCCGTGCCACGAAAAGCCACGAACGGATTTTTGTTCGACACGGTTTTGAAAAAAGTCATCGCGCAAAATTGCTCTTCGTTTTTCAAATCGATTTTATTGACGAACGCCGCCGCTTCAACATTTTTGAAGCGCGCGCTTTTTGCGCACATTTCCAAAAGTTGCACAGTGAGTTCGGAAATCAAAACGCCCAAATCACTGCGCTCCTTGAAATCCGGCGCGGCGGAAAAATTTTCCCAAAGCGCGCCCAACGCAATTCTTTCTTTTTTGTCAAAATTTTTCGAGACGATTCCATCGAAATTCAAATATGAAAGCTGGCACAAAATGAGCGCGTCCACTTCGCAAAATCTGCTTTGCTCAAAAGTGATGTCACCGCGCCAAAATAAATAGTCAAGCAAATTTCCAAAATTTTTCAAAACCACTCTCTCCGATTTTCACAGAAAACTTATTTTTATACGCTCCAAATATTGAATCGATTTTGGCGGAAGAAAAACGCTTCCATTGAAATTAAATTGTTCTTCCGAAATCAAGTCGGCGAAAATTCCGTGAAGCCCTTCGAACGCGGCGTAGCCATAGCCGCCTTTTGGCTCGACGAGGCAACCTTCTTCGCTCGCGTTCACCGCTATGAAAATTGTTTGGCCGCAAGATTCCCGCGAAAAAATATATTGGCTTTTCGAAAGAAAAACATATCGATAATTTCCATAGCGCAAGGCGGGGGATTTTTTCCGCAAAAGGCTGACCTTTTGGATAAAATCCGTGAGGTCGTTCCAAACGGGCTTTTCAAAACTCGGGCGCACCCCCCAATGCGAAACTTCGTCGTTACTGCCGAGCACCCCCCATTCGCTTCCGTAATAAATGCAAGGAATTCCCGGAAGCGCGAAAAGCAATCCCCAAGCAAGACGCAAAATTTCCTTGTCATGGACGACTTGCGCAAAACGCGTGATATCGTGATTGTCCAAGAAATTCGCGAGCGTTGTGTGCGTGTAAATTCCTTCCACGCCGAATTCTCTCCGCAAAGTGAAATCGAGTTCGAAAAAATTTTTTGTCTTGACGCTGTTCACGATAGAAGAATGCAATTCGGAATTCGTGGAAGCGTGCGCCTTTTTTTCATTGACGATTTTTTTGCAAGAATTCGAATCGTAAACTTCGCCCAAAATCGCAAGGTTTCCGCCCAAGCCCGCGCTCATGTTCGAAGAAAATTCGCGAAGCCGCCGCAAAAATTTTTGGCTCATAAAATCGGCAAGTCCCACGCGAAGTCCGTCAATCGCGAACATGTCCACCCATTTTCGAATCGCGCCGAAAATGTGTTGGACCACATCTTCGTTCTCAAGATTGAGTTCGGGAAAATCCCAATTGTCTTCGTAACTTTTGTAATAAAATCCGTCGCTGCAAGGAGTGTTGCGGGAAAAATCGATTTCGGCGAACCAATCAATGTAGCGCGATTTTTGCATATTGTTGCGAATGTCGCGGAACGCCCAAAATCCGCGGCCGACATGATTGAAAAGCGAATCGAACAAAATGCGAATTCCGTTTTCGTGAAGCGTGTTGCACACCGCCGCAAAATCCTCGTTGCTTCCAAGCCGGCTGTCGAGCGTGTAAAAATCGCGCGTGTTGTATCCGTGCGTGTCGCTTTGCAAAACCGGAGAAAAATAAACCGCGTTCACGTTGAGCTTTTTTAACTGTTCGATCCAAAGCAAAACCCTGTCGATTCTTCGTATCGGACGAGTGGCGGCGTTCCAAGTGTTCGACCAGTCCCAAGAATTTTCGTGGGGCGCACCGCACAGGCCAAGAGGATAAAATTGATACATTATGCAATCGTCAAGCCAACTCGTGTTCATTTTTACAAAGTCGCGTTTCTGCAATTTTACGCGAATATTTCATCGCGGCGCATTTTTTGCTTTGCAAATTTTTATTTTTCGCCGCGCAAAATTTGGCGCACAAGAATTCCCGAAGGCTGCAAGTCGCTTTCCTGCCAGCCGCCTTTCGCGGAATTGTCCTTGTTGAATTTCAAAACGCCGGAATCTTCGCCTTTGTTGTTCACCGACCAATTCGCCCAGCAAATTTTATTTTTTTCCATAAAGCGAATCCATTCGAGAGATTCTTTTTCGAAAACTCCGCCGTCGCCGCTGTCCTTTGTCGTGCCCCATTCGGTAATGAAAACAGGAATCCCGGATTTTATCGCGCTTTCAATGTGATCGCGCCGCGCCTTTCCTTGACTGCCCGCGTAAAAATGCATTGTGTACATAATGTTTTTTCCGTCGAGCGGACTTTTTATCACGTCGGTCAAATCGCCGCTCCAATTCGGCGTTCCCACGACGATGATGTTGTCGCAATATTTTCTGATGATCGGAATTATGCGCTCGGCGTAAGGCTTGATGTTGCCTTCCCAAGTGACATCGTTGCCGTTCGGCTCGTTGCAAATTTCATAGATTATGTTCGGGCAATCCGCGTAGGTTGAAGCGATTCGTTCGAAAAAATCCGCGGCCTTGTCCACGTACAAAAGCGGATCGCGCTCGGGCAAAACATGCCAGTCCACGAGAATGTACATTCCAAGTTCGATGGCCGCGTCAATCGATTCAATCATCTTGTTCGCGAGCGCGGGATTTTGCGCGTAGCCGCCTCCGCCAATGTACATCGCGCTTCTCCACAAGTCGCAATTCCAATCGTCGCGAAGCCATTTCATAACATCACGGTTGGCATATTTTCCATACCAATGCAATCCGTGCGAACTCATTCCGCAAAGTTGGACGCTCTTTCCGTCCTCCGCGCAAACTTTCGTTCCGTCCAAATGCAACGCGCCGTAGCGTTCCACGGGAGTTTTTCCGTCATTCAGGATTTTTCGTTTTGCTCCGCAAGAAGCAAGCGAAAAAATCGCCGCCAAAACCAAAGTCGCCACAGCCGCGCGAAACAATTCTTTTTTCATATTAACTCCTAATCTTAATTTTAAAATAAATTACAATTCTTTTACGGTTTCGGAAATCGCAAGCCGCTGAGAATGCCGCTCGCTCGGAACGGAATCTTCGGCAGGATAGCCGATGTCCAAAAGACAAACCAAATGAAGCGTCTCGGGAAGATTCAAAGCCTTCATAATTTTTGCCGAATCAAATCCGCGCGCCCAAAGCGTGCCCAAGCCAAGTTCCGCCGCCTCGAACATCATCGACGTTGTTACAATCGCCGCGTCAACTTCGCCGCCATCATACGCGCCGCATTCGGAATCAATGTAAACTGTTTCCGAAGTGTTCTTGTAACTCGCGGACTTTTCGTAGCAAACCGCAAGCACGATCGGCGCGTTGTACGCCATCGGAGTGGCATCGTAAATTTTTTGCAACGCGGCTTGTGTTTTCAAAACGAAAATTCTTTGCGATTGCGAATTTTTCGCAGTGGGCGCAAGACGACCAGCTTCAAGAATTTTTTCGAGCTTTTCTTTTTCAACAGCGCGCTCGGAAAATTTCCTCACCGAATAACGATTTTTGCAAAGTTCCAAAAAATCCATATTTTTATTTTACAAAGAAACGCGGGAAAAAGCAAGAGAAATTTTCATAACAAAAATTGCCGCCAATTTTAAATCTTCGCGCACCGATTTTGCAAATACAAATCTGCCAGCACGAGCGCGCTCATCGCTTCCACAACGGGAACGATTCGCGGGCACAGGCAAACGTCATGGCGGCCGTGAATTTGCAAATCCGTTTCTTCGAACTCGGCATTTTTTTGCGCCGGCTTTTCAGGATTGATTTTTGCGCGGATTGTTTTTTGCTCGCAAAAAATGCTCGGCACAGGTTTTATGGCAACGCGGAAAATTATTTTTTCTCCGTTTGAAATTCCGCCCAAAATTCCGCCCGAATTATTTTGCGAGAATTTCGCCTTGCCATTTTTGTCGAGGCGGATTTGGTCGTTGTTTTCTTTTCCTGTGGAATCCGCCGCCGCGAATCCTGCGCCGAATTCGATTCCTTTTACTGCTCCAATCGAAAGCATCGCCTGCGCCAAAAGCGCGTCGAGTTTTTCAAAGACTGGCTCGCCCAAGCCGCTCGGCACGCCGCGAATTTCGCATTCAACTATGCCGCCCGCAGAATTTCCTTGAGCGCGCAATTCTTCAATTTTCGCTTGCATCAATTCGGAGACTTTTAAATCCGCCGCGCGCAAAGGATTTTTTTCGATGTCGGAAAAATTTATTTTTTCGCAGGAAATGCCAGCGGCGCGCAAAGTATACGCCGTGATCGCGAATTTTTTTCCGAGGCTTTGTTCCAAAAATTGCTTTGCGATTGCGCCCGCCGCAACGCGCGCGCAAGTTTCCCTTCCGCTCGAACGCCCGCCGCCGCGATAGTCGCGGAATCCGTATTTTTCGAAATATGAAAAGTCGGCATGCCCCGGGCGAAATGTGGCCGCAAGATTCGAATAGTCTTTGGAATTTTGCGAAGTGTTTTTTATCGCGATGGCGATTGGCGTGCCTTGCGAAAATCCTTCGAACACGCCGCTCAAAATTTCTGCGGTGTCGGATTCGTTGCGCGAAGTTACAGCCGCATTTTTTTCGCCCGCGAATTTTTTTCCGGGACGGCGGCGTTCCAATTCATGCTGAATTTTTTCCGCGCTGATTTTTACGCCCGCAGGAATTCCTTCCACAATGCAGCCCAGCGCGTTTCCGTGGCTTTCTCCGAACGTCGTGACTTTGAAAATTTTTCCAAAAGAATTTCCGCCCATTTTTTCCCCAATTTAAATTCTGCGTTTATTTTCCATTTTTAATCAAAAGAATTCCGCCGATGATGAGCGCGTTTTTCGCCAAAGCCAAAAGCCAATGCAAAACCATGATCGACTTGAAATCGCCGATGTAAAAAATCAGCGTGATGACGGTGATCACAATCCAAAGCACGAGCGTAATGTATTTGAAAGCGTCGTCGAATTTGCCGAAGTCCATTCCGAACGCTTTGAGCGCGAACATTATTCCGCACAACAAAAGCACGATTCCGACAATCACATTCACGGTGTACGCGCCCTTTCCGAAAACGCGCGTGATCGCTTCGATTTCCGCGCTGGAAATTGAACTGCCTTCCCGCGTGATCAGGCAGAACGCCGTTACAATAAAATAAAGAGCCAACGCCAATTGCGAAATGAAAATTCCCCAAGTCCTTTGTTGCTTTGCCATTTTCTTCTCCAAAAGCAAATTTTTATTTTACGCAAATTCAATGCTAATTTGATTTTGAAATTATAGCACAAAATCTGAGTTTGCTCAATATTTTTTTTGCGAAAGGAAATTCGAATCTATTTTACCGCGATGTACAAATAGCAATGCGTTTTGCCGTCTTTCGTGTACGCGGCAGGAACGGTGCTTTCGTAGTCAATGGAAAATGCGCGTTTCATTTCGCCGTTTGCCACAAGTCGCCAAACTTTCGACCACGCCTTGTTCGCGCATTCGGAAAATGTTTCGCCGCTCTCGTCTATCTTGACATACTTGCCTTGCGCGACCAACTCTTCCATTTTCGCGAAGAAGTCGGCAGTGACGCTCATAACAGACAAGTCATATTTTCCTTTTTCGTCGCTTTCGTAATTGCTGTACAAAGATATGGGCGAAAGCCCTTTTACGGGCGCACCGTTTTCCATAAATTCAAGCGGAATTTTTCCCTGCATGATGTCCGCCCAAAGCTCGTCGATTTTTGCCATTCCGTCTTCGGAATTGTCTGTGCGTATCGTGACGCTTTTAAATGTGTAAGCCATTTTATATCCTTGTTGAATATAATCGTATTTAGAATAATTCTAATATTATAGTAATATAATATTGAACTACTTTATATATAGAGTAGTTCACAAGCGAATGCTTTTTCGCCACACAAAAACGCCGATGCAAGTCATCGTGGCAAGCATCGTCAGCGCGACGACGAACGACGTTCTGTTCCGTAGTTGCGCGCCCGCGTCCGAATTGACCAGAACATCCCAACACGCGCCGACTCCCCAAAAGCACGGGAACAGCGCGAAAAGACTGCGCGTGAAATAAAACGCTGCGACATACATCACGCCGACAAAAAACAGCTTGGCGAATTCCGGCTGAAAGCCCGCGTGATGCAGGCTGTAAAAAACGGCGGTGAGGAAAATCGCGGGCAGAATCCCGAACGCCCGCTCAAGCTCGTAGCGCAGAAATCCGTAGATGAAAATCATCTCAAAAATTCCTGCGGCAAAAATATACGTCATCGCATAAAACGAGCCTTGCGTAAAAACGATTGCTTCCGT
>CAMWWZ010000023.1 GCA_947178095.1 uncultured Treponema sp. | reverse complement strand
CCTCGCTGTACCCCCCCCCGTAATTTACGTGGGTCTTGTAGAAAGGGGGTTTTCGCAAGAAGAAAGCAACGCGGCGGCAAACATTACGAGGATTGCTTTGTATTTAAAAGAGATTGATTTTTTAGTTTGAGTCATTTTTTCCTCCGTGCCGCGCATCGCGGATGCTAGCGACATTTTGCCGCCAAATTCATCGCACACAAAGATTGGCCGCTTTCGCGACCAATCCTCGCGTTTTATTTCGCCGCTCCCGGCCAAGGCTTCTTTTCGAATTCCTTGTTTCCGTGCGTGTACGTGGGAAGCAATTTCGGAGAAACTTCGTCGCCCTTGATTCCTGCCGCATCG
Source organism: uncultured Treponema sp. (assembly GCA_947178095.1). Taxonomy (GTDB): domain Bacteria; phylum Spirochaetota; class Spirochaetia; order Treponematales; family Treponemataceae; genus Treponema_D. The sequence continues at coordinate 29,609 of CAMWWZ010000023.1, read as the reverse complement.
CGCTCTTTTTCGAACGCCTTCACATGCTCAAGGCTCAATTTGCTCGTGTCGCTCATCGCGATTTTTCCGAACATCTTTCCAGCCTCGATTCCGGCTTCGCGTCCGAACACGACCACATCGAGCAAACTGTTTCCCATCAAGCGGTTCGTTCCGTGCACGCCGCCCGAAGCCTCGCCCGCCACCAAAAGGTTCGGCACGTTCGTGTGGCAAGTCTTGTCGATTTCCACGCCGCCATTCTGATAGTGCAACGTCGGGTAAACCAAAATTGGCTCCGTGCGAATGTCGATTCCGTATTTGATGAACATTTTGTACATCGCGGGAATGCGCTTTAAAATCGTGCCTTCGCCGTGAATTATTTCGATCATCGGAGTGTCGAGCCAAACCGCGTCCTGAACGTCGTTCTTCACGCCGCGTCCTTGGCGCACTTCCTTGATGATGCCCGAAGCGTTCACGTCGCGAGTTTCAAGCGGATGAATGTAGACTTCGCCGTCTTTATTGATGAGTTTCGCGCCGAGCGAGCGCACTTTTTCCGTAACGAGCTTTCCGAGAATCTGTTCGGGGTAAGCAGCTCCTGTCGGGTGATATTGAAGCGAATCCTGATAAAGCAATTTCGCGCCCGCGCGGTAAGCCATCACAAGTCCGTCGGCAGTCGCGCCGTAATGGTTCGACGTGGGGAAGCCCTGATAGTGCATTCGTCCCGCGCCGCCAGTCGCTATGATGACGACTTTTGCCTTGGCAATCCGCACTTCGCCCGTTTCCATATTGACGAGCACCGCGCCGGCAGCCTCGCCTTTTTCGTTCTTTATGATTTCCACCGCCGAAGTAAAATCAACTACCGTAATTTTGTCGGCTCGGTTGAAAGTCTCGTCGCGCAATGTGCGCATGATTTCCGCGCCCGAATAATCTTTGCAGGCATGCATTCGCTTTCGGGAAGTGCCGCCGCCGTGCGTCGTGACCATCGTGCCATCGGCTTCCTTGTCGAATTCCACGCCAAGATCGTTGAGCCATTTGATTACGCTGGGAGCTTTGTTCACGAGCGTGTACACCAATTCCGGCTTTCCGTCAAAGTGTCCGCCGCCGAACGCGTCCAAATAGTGCTGGGCTGGAGAATCATTCGCCTTGTCAGCGGCCTGAATTCCGCCTTCCGCCATCATCGTGTTCGCGTCGCCCACGCGGAGTTTCGTGACAAGAAGCACTTTCGCGCCAGCCTCGCTCGCCATGATTGCCGCGCTAGTTCCCGCGCCGCCGCCGCCGATTACGAGAACGTCCGCCTCGTAGTCGATGTGATTCAAATCGACGTGATCCGGATCGAAGCGCGGCTTCGCCTGAAGCATCGCCGCCAATTCGTGAGGCGCTTTTTGTCCTTTGTTCGGACCGATTTTTATTTCCTCAAATTCGCTTGCGATTCTGTCTGGATGGAATTCCTTGAGAATCTGATCCTTTTCTTCCGCCGTAAGACGCGCGTGCTCGAACTTGAGATTTTCTTCCCGTTTTTCCGCGACAATTTTCGCCGCGTCGTCAAGATAATTTCCGTACATTCTATTAACCTCTCTATAATTTAGCCTTTGCAAGAAGCGGCACGAAGCCGCGTCAATTTCCAAATCGCAAAAACAATTCTATTTTTCGATTTCGCGCGTATTGTAAAGTTCCTTGATTTTGTCCAAGGGCTGTCCCATCATTTTTTGAATCGCGTCCTCGCATTTTCCCGAATCGATTTCGGCGACGCGCTCCAAAAGATGCTTTGTCTCAGGCTGGATGAATTTTCCGTTAATGCGACGCGCAAGTTCCGCCACCTGAGGATGGCTGATTCCGGCAGGGCATCGGCTTGAGCAGCATCCGCACATAACACAGTCGAACGAAGCGTCGGCGCAGGCTGCGAAATCTCCGCGCTGCGCGTAGGCGATGTATTGCATTACGCTCAAATCCTGCGTGCACGCGCGAGTGCAGGCGTTGCAGCCAACGCACGAATAGATTTCAGGATAAAGCTGCATCATGATTGCCTGCTCGGGCTTGATTTTTTCGATGTCGTAAATCTGCTTTACAAGCGGGAAGAACGGAAGCGTCGCGATGTACATTCCGTCCTCCACTTTCGTAGAGCACGCAAGGCAAGTCTGAAGCTGATTTTTGCCTTGCACGCGATAAATCGTGGCGCAAGCCCCGCAAAATCCGTTGCGGCATCCGCAGCCGCGCCTGAGCTGATAGCCCGCATATTCCATAGCGTTCATTATCGTGAGTTCGGAAGGAACTTCGTATTTCTTGCCGAACAAATAGATTGTCGCCATTTCTTCTTTTTCTGCCATAAAAAACTCCTAAAAATTTCGCTGACGGTGAACAATCACAAACCATTCACCATCAAATTTTAATTTGATTTTCCTTTGCAAAAATCAATATTCCGGTGGAAGCTGCCCCAATTCTTCGAACGTGAACACAGGACCGTCGCGGCAAACGAATTTGTCGCCGATGTTGCACCGGCCGCATTTTCCGATTCCGCATTTCATGCGCATTTCCATCGTCGTGTAAATCTGATTGTCCTTGAAGCCCAATTTTTTGAGTCCGTCGAGCGTCAAGTGAATCAAAATCGGAGGACCGCACATGATGACATACTTGCTCAAATCGGGATTGAGTTCCGTAACATAAGGCGGCACGAATCCCACATGGCCGTCCCAGCCTTCCTCGGGGCGGTCGATCGTGAGGCACAAGTCCAAATCCGGCGCATTCGCCCATTCTTCGGAAAGTTCCTTGTAGAAAACCAAGTCCGCTTTGGAGCGGCCGCCGTAAACCACTTGGATTTTTCCGTAGTCCGCGCGGTTTGCGAGCATATAGTTCACCACGGAATGAACCGGAGCCAAGCCGATTCCGCCCGCCACCACGAGAATGTCTTTTCCTTTGAACACATTGTCCACGGGAAAATAATTTCCAATCGGTCCGCGGACGCAAATCTGCGTGCCCACTTTCGCATCGTGAAGCCAACTCGTGACGCAGCCGCATTTCTTTATCGAAAACTGCTGGTATTCCTGCACGGTAGGCGACGACGTGATTGAAATCATCGATTCGCCCACGCCCGGAACGATGAGCATCGCGCATTGGCCAGGCATGTGGTCGAAAAGTTTTTTTCCGTCCAAGCCGGTTACGCGGAAAGACTTTACGTCGGGCGTTTCGTTGATTATTTCTTTAATCACGCCGACATAAGGTATGAACGATTCTTTCGCTTCCATCATTTTCCTCCTGCCGAATTTTCCAAATCAGTCGAGTTGATTTCTTTTATCACCTTGACGATGTTCATGTGAATCGGGCAGCTTTCTAGGCAGCGTCCGCATCCAACACACATGCAAAGTCCGTCGTGCGCCATCGGATAGTACAAAAGTTTGTGCATGAACCTTTGGCGAAACCTTTCCTTTTGCGTGTGGCGCGGATTTTCTGCCGCCATCTGCGTGAAATCCGAATACATGCAGCTGTCCCAACAGCGCACTTGCTGAATGCCTTTTCCGTTATCAAAGTCGCGCACGTCGAAGCACATGCAAGTCGGGCAGACATAGGTGCAAGTTCCGCAGCCAAGGCACGCTTCGCTCAAGTTCTGCCAAACCGGAGCATTGAAAAGCTTGAGCATGTCCTTTCCCTTGAACTTGGAAAGGTCGAGTTTCGAGAACGGCAGCTTTTCGATTTTTTCCTTGATTTTCGCCTTGAGTTCCACCACGGGTTTTTCGTCTTTTTCAGAAAGCAGCGATTTCACGCTTTCCAAAAGCGCCGTGCCCTTGTCGGTGTTCGGATTGAAAAAATATTCGCCGTCCGTCTCCCAACAAGTGATGTCGCCCACGGGCGCGGATGCGTCGATGTCGTAGGCCTTGCAAAAGCAAGTTTCGGCCGGCGAATTGCAGGCGAACGTTATCACAGTGCCGTGGTCGCGGCGATTTTTATAGTAGGAATCCACATATTTCGGATCGCCGACATAAACTTTGTCGAACACTTCGAAACTTTTCGCGTCGCAGGCGCGCACTCCGAAAATCACGAAATCCTCGACTTCCTTGCGCGGATCTTCGACGGTGATATTTCCATCCTGAATTTTATAGTTCACGAGCCGCTCGGTTTTGGGAAAGAAAAAATCTTTCGCACTGCGAACGGTCTTGAGCGCGGCGGAAAGTTTTTTTCCGCTCTGCCACTTTTCAAAATTCGCGTTGCCCGAAGTGTTGTCCACAGGAAGGTAAAGCGTCCTGCCTTGGGCAATCGCCTCGAAAAGCGAATCGATTTTGTCTTTTTGAATCGAAAGCATTATTCTCCCCCTTGTTCAGGCGAACGTTCGTACACCACGCTCGGCTCTGCGTCATCTTGCGTGAACGTGAGCATCGGCGGCTTTGTTTCCATGTCGCTTCCCGCGATATACGGACCGTAAATTTCATTGATGTCCTTGATGAACTTGCGGTTGAGCAAATGGAGCGGAATGTGCTCGGGGCACACGCGCGAGCATTCGCCGCAGTCAGTGCATCGTCCGGCAACATGCCATGCGCGGATGATGTGATACAGGCTTTCTTCGAACGGAACTTGCGCCACTTTTTGCGAAGTGTACATCGCGTTGTTGTCGAAGACGCATTTTTCGCAAGTGCACGCGGGGCACACGTCGCGGCAGGCGTTGCAGCGGATGCATCGCGAAAATTCGTTCCGCCAAAAATCATAGCGTTCTTGCGGAGTCATTTTTTCGATGTATTCCACGCCGTCAAAGCGGCCGCTTTCCAAGACATCGCCTTCTTCGCCGACAAGCTCGTCGTAAGTGATGTGCTTTTTGCTCTTGCAGTTCGCGCAACGCTCCGCCAAGTCGCCGTAATCGGGATCTTTCATTCCGCCGCATGGAATTCCGACCACGAAAACGTCATCGCGGGCGATTCGGCTTTCCTTGAGAAGCTGCGTGAAACTGTACGTGTCGCACGGCTTGAGGAAAACAAGCACTTTTTCCTGCGGAATCGGCTTGTCCTGCGCGTTCGGATCGCGCTGCTTCGCCATCGCATTGTTCACGCGAGTGGTGGATTTTGCCGTCTCGATCGCGCGAGTGATTTTCACCAAATATTTCGAAAGATTCGCTCCGCAATATTCGTTGTAGACGAAATCTTCAAAATCCTTGTCGGTCTTGAAAACTGCCGGAGTGACATCGTAGTCAAAAAGGCCTTTTTTCCAGCCCACCACCGACTGCACCGCGCCCGAGGAAAGTTTTTCCTTTGCGATTTTCACCAAATCGGAAGTCAGTTTGCCGTCTTGCATCTTACGTCCTCCAATTTTTTATTTTCGCCAAGCTTCGTAATCTTTTCAACAAAGTCGTTCATGATTCCGGCAAAGCGAACGCCTTCGGCGGCCGAGCACCATTCCACGCGCGTGCGTTCTTTTTCAATTCCGAGATAATCGAGCATCGAAAAAAGAAGCGTCATTCTTCGGCGCGCGAAATAATTTCCCGTGGAATAGTGGCAGTCTCCCGGGTGACATCCGCACAAAATCACGCCGTCCGCGCCGCGCTGGAACGCCCTCAAAATGAAGAGCGGATTCAATCGGCACGAGCAGGGAATTCGGATTATCTTGACATTGGCGGGATATTCGAGGCGGTTGTTTCCAGCCAAGTCCGCGCCAGCGTATGAACACCAGTTGCAGCAAAACGCCACAATTTTCGGCGTCCAAGTTTTTTCGTTTGTGTTTTCCATAAGCATTTTACCAACATAAAGTTTCATGAAACCGGCGTTTTCGCGCCAGCCATCACGAACTTAAATCACGGCATCCACCTCCGCCAAAATTTGTTTGTTGCTGAAGCCTTGCAAATCCATTGCGCCGGAAGGACATGCGACAGTACACGCGCCGCAACCTTGGCACATCGCGCTGTTCACCTGCGAAACGCGGCGGGCAATCGTCGTGCGGTTTGGTCCGCGGAAATCTTTTTCCACATACGAAATCGCGCCGTAAGGACAGACATTTTCGCACTGGCCGCATCCGTTGCACTGATTTTCGTCGGGCTTTGCCGTGCAAGGATTGTTCTGCAATTTGTCCTTTATCAAAAGGCAGATCGCCTTCGCCGCCGCTCCAGAAGATTGCGCGACGGTTTCCGGAATGTCGCGAGGACCGAGACAAGTGCCGGCAAGGAAAATGCCCGCCGTCGGACTTTCCACCGGGCGGAGTTTGACATGCGCTTCAAGGAAGAAGTCGTCGTTGTCCATGGAAGTGGCGAGCATCGTGGCAAGCGGGCGCGCCGAAGGATTCGCTTCAAGCGAGCCTGCGAGCACAACCATGTCCGCCTTGATGTGAACTTGCCTGTTCAAAATGAGATCGCTTCCCTGAACGTCAATCGAGCCATCCGCCTGAGGCGTGACTTTTCCGACCATTCCTTTTATATAGTGGATTCCGTATTGTTCCACAGCGCGGCGGTAGAATTCGTCGAACTGTTTTCCCGGCGTTCGCACGTCGATATAGAAGACATAGCATTCGGTGTCGGGATAATGATCGCGCGTCAAAATGGATTGCTTGGCGGTGTACATGCAGCACACTTTCGAACAGTATGAATTGCCTTTGCCTTCATTTGAACAGCGGCTTCCAACGCACTGGATGAACACGATTTTTTTAGGCTCTTTGCCGTCGGACGGGCGCAAAAGATGTCCGCTCGTTGGTCCTGAAGCGTTCATCAAGCGTTCGTACTCCAGCGAAGAAACGACATCTTTGCATTCGCCGTAGGCATATTCGCCGTAAGGCTTGAGATCGATCATTTCATAGCCCGTGGCCACTACGATCGCGCCGTATTTTTCGGTGATGATTTCATCTTTCGCGGCAAAATCAATCGCCTTCGCGCCGCAGACTTTTTCGCACATTCCGCAAACATTGTCCTTGCCTTTCGCCATCGCGGTGAGGTGAAGACAATAATTCGCGTCAATCGTGGCGATTTTCGGAACGGCTTGGGCGAACGGAATGTAGACCGCAGTCTTGTTGTTCAAATTCAAGTTGAAATCGTTCGGCACTTTTTTCATCGGACATTTTTCGGTGCATTCGCCGCAGCCCGTGCACTTTGTTTCGTCAACGTAGCGAGCATGCCGCTTTATGTCGATGCTGAAATTTCCGATGTAGCCGTGAACGCCGACAACCTCGCTGTACGAAAGGATTCGGATATTCGGATGCTGCCCCACTTCGGTCATGCGCGGCGTTACGATGCACGAAGCGCAGTCGAGCGTGGGGAACGTTTTGTCGAGCATCGCCATTTTTCCGCCGATCGTCGGCTTTCGTTCCACCAAATCCACGGGGAAGCCAGCGTCCGCAATGTCGAGCGCGGCGGTGATTCCCGCGATTCCGCCGCCGATTACGAGCGCGCGCTTTGTCATTGGCGTTTCGCCCGGCGTGAGCGGCGTGTCCAAAATCGTCTTTGCGATGGCGGCCTTTCCGAGCGCGATTGCCTTGGCGGTGGCCTTTTCAATGTCCTTTTCAACCCACGAAGTCTGTTCGCGGATATTGGCGATTTCCACTTTGTAAGGATTGAGTCCCGCGCGCTCCGCGCAACCACGGAACGTCTTTTCATGCATTCGCGGAGAGCACGAACAAAGGACGACGCCTGTGAGCGCGTCTTCCTTGATGTGATCCTCAATCATTTTTTGTCCGGCCGAAGAGCACATATAAGTGTAATGCGTAGAGAAAACCACGCCCTGCACTTTTCCGAGTTCTTCGGCGACCTTGGCAACGTCAACCGTGCCCGCTATGTTCGTGCCGCAGTGGCACACAAAAACACCGATTCTTTCCATCTGCAGCCTCCTATTTCTTATATTTTCTGAACGCGCTCATCACAAGCTGCTGGGGCGTGTCGTCGCAAATCATTTGCGGCACTTCGTTCGGATCAAGGTGATGATCGCCGCGTTCGCGTTCCACAACAGTTCGAACCGCGTCAATCAAAGTGGCAGGCTCGACTTGACGCGGGCATCGTTCCAAACACGCGAAGCAAGAAAGGCAAGCGTAAATCGACTTGCTTTTCAAAAGCGGCTCGATTTCGCCGTTTTCCACCATCTGCACGAATTGATGCGGATGATATTCCATCGCGTCATAGTTCGGGCAAGTGCCTGAACACTTTCCGCAGACCATGCATTTTTTCGGATTGACTCCGCTCGTTTCGAGGATGAGTTTTTTATACTTGAGCATTTCGGATTCAAGCATTCGCGGCCTCCTTTACGCCAAGGGCTTCCGCCAAAAGTTCCGTAAAATAGAAAACCTCGAGCGGAGAATCGCCCTTGTTTTTTATGAGATTGTATCGACAAAGCGGACAACTCGTAACGAGGAAATCCGCGCCCATTTCCTGCGCGTTGCCGAGAATTTTCGTGGCGCGCTTTTTGGGAACAGAAGCGTCCTCGAATTCGGCATAAGCTCCGCAACATTCGTTGCGCTCGGCGTAAATCACAGGCTCCGCTCCAATGGCCTTGATGAAATCCTCCAAAATTTTCGGATTTTCGGGGTCGTCGAATTCCAAAGCCTTGCTCGGCCGCAACAAAAGGCAGCCATAATACGCGCCGATTTTTTTGCCTTTAAGCGGATTTTTCACGGCGGCTTTCACGGCATCCCAGCCGATTTCGTCGCGGAGCACTTCCAAAAAATGGAGCACGCGAGCCTCGCCGTGATAGGAAAGTTCGTCTTCGGCAAGGTAGTTGTTCGCCTTGAGAATGACATTTTCGTCGTTTTGAAAATCGCAGTTCACTTGCTTGAGAACGTTGTAGCACGCCGAGCAAAGTGTTACGAGAGCGCGATTTTTGTCCCGCGCCGCCGCCAACGCCCGAACAGAAGGAAGCTTTGGCGCAATCTCGTTTTTGCCCGTGGGATAAACGCCGCCGCAACATTGCCACTCAGGAATTTCCTCGAGCTGAAATCCGAGAGCCTTTGCCGAAAGTCTTCCGAACAAATCCAAGTCCTTCGCCTTGCTCTTCAGAGTACAGCCAGGAAAATAAGAATAAATTTTCTGGTCGTCCATTCAAATCCTCTGTATAAATTTGCGTCGAAATGCCGCCGCAATTTTTAACTTCGAGTTTCTTTCGGAAACTCGCTTAAGGACAATCAATAGTGAATAACTTTTGAACTCAATAGTTGTCGCACAAACGACAACTATTAATTATTGACTATTAATCATCAACTAATTTACTTCGCCATCTGCTCCGGCTTGAAAACTTGGTCGAATTTTTCGGCAGTCAAAAAGCCCAAGCCTACGCAGGCTTCTTTCAGCGAAATGTTTTCGTCGAACGCCTTGTGCGCTGTTTTCGCCGCGTTTTCATAGCCGATGTACGGATTGAGCGCGGTAACGAGCATCAGCGAATTGTACAAGTTGAAATGCATTTTCTCCTTGTTCGCCGTAATGCCGACTGCGCAATTCTTATTGAACGAAATCATAGATTCCGCCAAAAGCCGCACGGACTGCAAGAAATTGTACGCAATCACCGGCATGAAAACGTTCAGTTCGAAATTGCCTTGAGAAGCCGCCATGCCGATTGCCGCGTCGTTTCCGCAAACCTGCACCGCAACCATCGTAACCGCCTCGCACTGTGTGGGATTCACCTTGCCGGGCATAATAGAACTGCCAGGCTCGTTTTCGGGAATGTGGATTTCGCCGATTCCGCAGCGCGGACCTGAAGCGAGCCAGCGCACGTCGTTCGCGATTTTCATCATGTCGCATGCCAAAGCCTTCACCGCGCCATGCGCAAAAACGATTTCGTCCTTGCTTGTGAGCGCGTGGAATTTATTTGGCGCGGTTTTGAATTCCTTGCCGGTGAGTTCGGAAACTTTTTGCGCGACGAGCTTGTCAAAGCCTTTGGGCGCGTTCAAGCCAGTGCCAACGGCAGTGCCACCGAGCGCGAGCTGCTTCAAATACGGCAAAGACGATTTGAGCATTTCCTTGTCGCGCTCAAGGCTCGTTCGCCAGCCCGAAATTTCCTGGCTGAACTGAATCGGAACAGCGTCCTGCAAATGGGTGCGCCCGCTTTTTACGATGCCTTTGTTGACTTTTTCCAAATTTTTGAAAGTTTCAACGAGCGTGTCGATCGCGGGGAAAAGCTTGTCTTCCACTTCGGTGGCGGCCGCAATGTGCATCGCCGTGGGGAAAGTGTCGTTCGAAGACTGGCTCATATTGATGTCGTCGTTCGGATGGCAAAGCTTTTTTCCAGCAATTTGATTCGCGCGGTTTGCGACGACTTCATTGCAGTTCATGTTGCTTTGCGTGCCGCTTCCCGTCTGCCAAACTACGAGCGGAAAATTTTCGTTCAACGCGCCAGAAATCACTTCGTCGCAAGCTTTGGAAATGGCTTTCAATTTTTCGGAAGTCATTTTTTCGCCTTTGAGCTCATGGTTCGCCATGGCCGCGGCCTTTTTGAGATAGCCGAACGCGCGCGTGATCTCGCGAGGCATAGTTTCCTGTCCCACGCCTATGAGGAAATTCTCGTGGCTGCGCTCGGTTTGCGCGCCCCACAATTTGTCGGCGGGCACTTTCACCTCGCCCATCGAGTCGTGCTCAATTCTGTATTCCATGGAACGCTCCGTTTTAGAAATCCGCCTCGACTTGGCTGATGACATCTTTGAGGCACTGCGCGCTGTGGCGGAGTTTTTCAACTTCGTCGTCGGTGATTTTCGGCTCAAGATGGCTCGTGATTCCCTTGGCGTTCACGATGAGCGGAATTGAAAGGCAAACGTCGTTGATTCCGTATTCGCCGTCAATATATGAAGAAAGCGTCAAAAGCGAATCCGTGTCGTAGTTGAGAGCCTCGATGAGAGATGTTACCGTAACGCCGATTCCGTAGTTCGTGGCCTTTTTCGCGGCAATGATGATTCCGCCTGACTTGCGGATATAGTCTTCCACATCGTCCTTATTGAACGACGCGCCCTTGATTTCGCGGAGAGCCGAAGCGTACTCGTCAACGGGAATCGAGCCGATATTTGCGAGCGACCACGGCACGAAAGAAGAATCTCCATGCTCGCCGAAAACGTAGCCGTGCACGTTTTCCTGTCCCACGCGGTAAGTTTCAGCGATGCGCGCGCGGAATCGAGCCGTGTCGAGCATAGTTCCAGAGCCGAGGACGCGGTTTTGCGGAATGCCGGATTTTTTCACGAACTGATAAGTGAGGATGTCCACGGGATTCGCAACGATTATGAAAAGCGCGTTCGGCGCGGCCTTCGTGATTTCAGGAATGATTGATTTCATAATGCCGACGTTTGTCTTGACCAAATCCAGGCGGCTCTGTCCGGGCTTTCTTCCCACGCCCGAAGTGATGACAACGATGTCCGAATTGGTCGCGTCGGAATATTCGCCCGCGTGAACCCAAACCGGCCCGAGGAACGGCGTTCCCTGATAAATGTCCATGGCCTCGCCCTTCGCACGATCTTTGTCGATGTCGATGAGAAGGATTTCAGACGCCAACTGCCTAAGCGTGAGCGCATACGCGATCGTCGAGCCAACCTGACCCGCCCCGATGATTGTGATTTTGTTCATAACTACTCCTATAAAAAGTATAAAAAATTGCGAGCGAAATTGCGAATTTCGCAGTGATTTTGGCGCGCGCGGAATCCCACGCGGCAAAGTTTACAGAATATCATTATAATTATACAACAGGATTTGATTTTTGTGAAGATTAAAATGCGAAAAAAATGAAAAACACGCGCATTATTAGCAAGGGCTAACGCCAATCGCAAAAACGCGCGTCATTAACTATTCACTATTAACTATAAAGTTAGGTTACTTCCGTAACGGAATTTATCACGTTAAAAGCGTCGATAAAGCCGGTTTCTAGGACTGTCTTTTGGGCGGGCGGCGACATATTGAGAAGATAAAGCTTTTTTTCGCACTCCTTGCCGGCGTTGAAAAGCCCCATCAAAAGTGCCATGCCACTCGAATCCAGCTCAAACACATTTGACATATCGAGCACGAGATTGCTTTCCTGTATTATAGAATAAGTTCTGTTCTGCAAGTCGGCGATGGTATAGGCGTTTACCGAGCCCGAAATTTCAAGCAAAGTGTAGTTCGCGCCGCGCTTTTCGGAAATTGAAATCTGTTCCATAAATTACAAAGCCTCCAGGACAATTTCGTCCGCCTTCTTGTAATGCACCACTTCTTCTTCCACCTTGGCTTTGGCAGAAATCTCATCCTCGTCAAGGTTTGAAACGGTCTGAGTGTCTTTGTCCAAATAGCGAAGCATCATTACAGTGATGTCCTCGTCAAGATCCTTCGCCATAAACCGCTTGAGGTCGTCGAAAAGGAACGATGCCATGTGCATTCCGTCGTACATATAGTTGTCGGTCATGGATTTCTTTATATTGTCCTTGCCGTACTGGTCGCCGCGAAGAGAATGGCTGTTGATGATTCCTGCCGTCGTAATCGCCAAAACGTCGCCCGGATTGAGTTTCATTTGCTTTACTTTGAGAAGCGGCGTAACGTCCTTGGCAAATCCCAAAACATAACCCGCGCCCTGAATTTCGATTACATTGTTGAATGAGCGTGTGTACAAAAGCATCGCAGGAATGCCGCAGTTGATGTAATAAAGCGTGTCCGTCTCGAAATCCGCAAGGCAGAAAACGCCCGCAAAGAACGTGCCGCGCGGCAATCCAGTGTGAATGAACGAATTGATTTTCGAAACCAATTTCTTGAAATCGTGGGTCGTGGCGAGCAATGTTCGGATTACGGATTTCAAGATAACCATATTCATACTTGCGCTGATGCCCTTTCCGCTCATTGCGCCGATTATGAAAAGATGCCTTGTATCAGTCAAACGGACAAGATCGACAAATTCGCCGCCGATATTGTGCGCGGGAACCATAAGGTAGCCCACGTCAATTTTCGGATTTTTAACCATGTCCATATTTTCCTGAATGGACTTGATGATTTGCGCCGACATTCGGATTTCGCGGTTTACAGTACCGACTACCGAAGCGTTGGCGATGTTGCTCATGTAATATCCGAAAACGAAGAAATACGAATAAAGCTTGTCGAACACTTCTTTGTCATATTCATCGTAGCTCGAGCCACCGCGCTTTTCGCCCAGCGCGAGCACGCCTATCAAATGGCGACCTTCGTTCAAAATTATCAGAGTTTCGGCCTCAAGCTTGTCCATAAAGGCGTTGACATCGCTTTCTTTTTGTTGCAACGTGAAATTCGCCTGAATTTCTTCTTTCAAAAATACGTTCAAACCTTCGGAGCGAATGACTTCAAGTCCAGGATCTTGGGCGGAAAGCGTAAAACTATTGCCGTCGGAAGAAAAAACCGAATTCAACTCGTTATTGCCGCTCGCAATGAGGATTTTCATTTTGTCAACGCCGACGCGATTTTGGAAAATATTGTAGAATTTGGAGCAAATGTCGGCAGTTTCATCGTTGTAGTCGATGGCCGCCAAATCCGACTCAAAATCCGCGCCGTAATTCGACGAGCGGAACGCCGAAAGTTTTGTCACGATTTTTACCAACGCCGCCGCAACGAAAATCATCACGAACGAAATCAGGAAAACCAAGACGAAATAGAGCGTTCGCATATCGCTGTAAAGAGGACGCAAGGCGACGAAGAAAAATCCGCCCACCAACGCCGGCAACGCGAATCTCATTATGATGAAAACAAAATTTGAAAAAATCGAAAGTCCGTCGAAAATCTTGTCCTGAATCGCCGCGCGCGCGAGCATTACCACAGATGCCGCCACGAAAAGCATAAAAAACAAAGTGTATAAAGGAAGAATTTTCGCGATAAGCACAATCGCGAGCAAGCCTACCCAGCCGAGAAGCAGCGAGCCGAGGAAAAAGAGCGAACGCTGAAAAACAAGGCGCGACTCGACGTTTTCCGCATAGAGCATCAATGTCAAAAGCGAAAATCCCGGCAAGATGAAAACGAAAAGCGCATAATAAAGTTGAAGCCACGTCAATGGAATCGATTCTGCGAGATCTCCTGAAAATACTTTTTCCGAAGTGAAAATCAATTTCGAACTGTCCACCACTTCGATTTTTGAGACGACGGGATACAAAGCCGCCAACACGAAAATCACTTCGAGCGCAGTCAAAAATGCGTTTGTTCCAAAGGCGCACGATAGAAAAAAGAACGAAATCAATATGTACAAAGCGGCGAACAAAAACAGCGCGCTGTGCTCGAGAAAAACAGTAAACCGATCAGGTCCCCATAAAGCCATTCCCGAAACTATCGCCATCAAAATCGACAAGCCCGAAGCGAGCAACACGATATTTACAAGAGTGTTTTCATGCTTGAGATTCTGAGTATTGAGATTGAACGAAGTGTGAAACAAAAAAAACGCTATCGCGCAATTTATTATGACATAGACCATTTAGCTGACCACCTTTGTAACGAGCATTGTAATATCGTCGTGCAACTTGCATTCGCCTTTATAGTCAAATATGAGGCGCACAACATCGTCAACATATTCCTGCGGAGTTTTCACCGCGCTCTTTGTCATAGTATTGTGATACAATTCAGTATCTCCCAATTCCACGTTGTCTTCGTTCATAACTTCGCTCACGCCGTCGGAAGCGAACATAATCATGTCGTCGCGGAAAAGCCTCATCTCATCGGTGTGCACTCCATCCAAGTCGATGATTCCGACAACGCCGCAGTTCGATGCCATCGGCTTTATCGTATAGCCATCGGGCGCGCGCGTGATGATCACAGGGTCGGACATCGAAGCGTTCACATAGCGAATCGTCATTTTTTGCGTGTCCACGATGCTGATGAACAAAACCGTGTATTTGTCCTGCAATTTCATGCTTTTTATGGCTTTGTCGATGGCGTAGACAATCGAAACCAAATCTTCCTTGTCATCGATGATTTTGACCGTGTTCATAATCAAGCCCATGATGAGGGCGGCAGGAAGACCTTTTCCCGAAACGTCGCCGAGCATCAAAAGCGTCTTGTGATTGTCGATGGGAAGCGCGGTGTAATAGTCGCCTGAAACGTTGACAAGCGGACGGTAATACGCCGCCATCTTGAGCCTGTTCGTTTCCGGAAGCTTGTGCGGCAAAAAGAGCTTTTGCGTTTCCGCGAGCTGCTCCCAGTCTTTGGAAAGCGAGGCGATTTCGGAAAGGTTCGCGATGGTGGCCGCGCGTTTTCTAAAGCGCACGAATTCTTCGAAAAGGACGCTGTACACGCCAGTGTCGAAAAGCCTCGTATAACGGCAGAAAATGAAGAAATGATGTCTGCTCGCACACAGGAAAAATCCGCGCGCGTCTTTATAGGAAGAAACCACTCCCAAACTATCACCAATGAAATGAATTCCGTCTTCCCAAGATTTCGGGAAATTCATGTTCAGAGTGTTGACCGTATCTTTGTCGCTCGTGAGGATATCGGTGGATGAATATAGAACATAATCCTTTTCGCTGTCGATGTACAATACCGAGCAATCCGCCTTGCGCTCCAAAATGTTCTTGACGACTTCATAAAAATCATCAAGAGAATAGCAGAATCTCAGCGCGTCTATGAAATCCTGCACATAAGCGGTTTCCGTTTTTTTAAAAGTATAATTTTCAAACCTTTTGTTCAGTGAATTTGCAAACGCGCTTCCAATTATAAGGGAAAAAAGCAAAAGCGTAAATTCGAGAATCACAAAATAAAACATGCCGATTCCGTTTGTCCTTTGCGGCAGCACAAGATATGACACCAACAAGAACAGGATGACAGCCAAAACGTTCGACATTATAATCGCATTGCGTTTTTTGGTTTTTAACATAGAAACCCCTAAAAAATACACTTCATTATATCACATTATCGGAAAAAATGGAAGAAAAAAATATAAATTTTTAGCAAAATAATTCGAGGCGCAAAAACAAACGGCTAAAATCAGCAATTAAAATGAGTCGCCGATTTTAACGCCGAGAAAATATGAATTGCGCCGCCCGAACTATCTTGCGAGCGATGAAAGCGGAATCAGTTTCGGCTCTTTCGTGGGATTTTCCGCCTCGGCGAACGCCTGAAGCAATTTCTTTTCCTGCGCAGAAAGTCGCTCCGGCACTTGAACCATAACTTTTATGTACAAGTCGCCTTTGCGTCCGCCGCCTGAATACGGAACGCCCTCGCCTTTTATGCGAAGCATCTTTCCGTTTTGCGTGCCGGCGGCGACAGGAATGTCAATCTTGCGGCCGTCAAGCGAGGAAACTGTTATTGTCGCGCCCAACGCCGCCTGCGTAATGGAAACAGGCACGGCGCAATAAAGGTCGTTTCCGCTGCGCTCGAAATATTCGTGGCTTCGAACGTGCAACACGACAATCAAATCGCCGCGCGCGCCGCCGTTTTTGCCAGCGTCTCCCTGATGTGGAATCACGATCCTGCGTCCGTCGTCCACTCCGGCGGGAATCGTGAGCGTTACGGCCTTGCTTTCTTTTTTGTAGCCGCTTCCGCGACACGCCTTGCACGGATGCTCGATTATTTGTCCAGAGCCGCCGCATTGCGGACAAGTCTGCACCATCGAAAGGAATCCTGTGTTGCGCCGAATTTGTCCCGCGCCGCCGCATGAAGGGCAAGTTTTTTTGCTTGTTCCGGCTTCGCTTCCGCTGCCGCCGCACGTTGGACAAAGCTCGTTTCGGGAAAAGCGGAGTTCGGTTTTTGTGCCGTAAACCGCGTCTTTGAACGAAAGTTCCAAATCGTAGCGCAACGACGCGCCAGTATTGTCGTCCTGCCGCGAACGCCTTGAAGAGCCGCCGCCGAAAATACTTTCGAAAATGTCGCCGAAGCCACCGCCCATGCCACCGAAAAGGTCCGCGAAATCGGTGAATGCGTGCGAATATTGCGCGCCGCCTCCGCCGCCCATGCCTTCAAGCCCCGCAAAACCATATTGGTCATAAATCGGGCGTTTTTTATCGTCGGAAAGAATTTCGTAGGCTTCGGTCGCTTCCTTGAATTTATCTTCCGCTTCCTTGTCGCCAGGATTGCGGTCGGGATGATATTTTACGGCGAGCTTTCGGTACGCCTTTTTTATTTCGTCAAGAGACGCCTTTTTGTCTACGCCAAGAACTTCGTAATAATCTCGCTTGCCCATTTTTTCAATATACTACAAAATCAAATGGAGGTCAACAGCCGGCGTTTGCCGGCCGCGACCCCATTCGCAATTTTAATCGTGCACCTCGTAGTTCACGTCTTCCGCGCTGCCTTTGTCGAAGCCGCCCTGCGATCCCGCCGAAGAAGAGCCTCCGTCGTTCGCGTTCGGATTCGCGCCGGCGTTAGAACCTGCGCCCGCCGCTCCCTGCGCCGCCTGCTGTTTGTACAGCTCTTCGGCGATTTTGTAGGAAGCCTGCTTGAGGCTTTCGGTCTTGGCCTTGATTTCCGAAACGTTGTCGGTTTCCATGACCTTTTTCAACTCGGCGATGGCATCCTCGATTTTCTGCTTTTCCGCGGAATCAACTTTGTCGCCCATTTCCTTAAGCGTTTTTTCCGTGGCGTAAATCAGGCTGTCCGCCTCGTTTTTCGCGTCGATTCCTTCGCGCTTTGCCTTGTCGCTGGCTGCGTTGGCTTCCGCATCCTTCACCATTCGGTTGATTTCTTCTTCGGAAAGTCCGCTTGAAGAAGTGATTTGGATGTGCTGCTCTTTGCCAGTGCCCAAATCTTTGGCAGAAACGTGGACGATGCCGTTCGCGTCAATGTCGAATGTAACTTCGATTTGCGGAACGCCGCGAGGCGCGGCGGGAATTCCCACCAAGTCGAAATTTCCGAGCGTGCGGTTTTGCGCCGCCATCTCGCGTTCGCCCTGCAAGACGTGGATGGAAACAGCCGTCTGTCCGTCCGCCGCAGTGGAGAAAATCTGGCTTTTCTTTGTCGGAATCGTCGTGTTGCGCGGAATGAGCTTCGTGCAAACTCCGCCGAGCGTTTCGATTCCCAAAGAAAGCGGCGTAACGTCGAGCAAAAGCACGTCCTTCACGTCGCCGCCAAGAACGCCGCCTTGAATTGCCGCGCCCACCGCAACAGCCTCGTCAGGATTTACCGAGCGATTTCCTTCTTTTCCGAAAATCTGCTTTACGATTTCCTGGACTTTCGGCATGCGGCTTGAACCGCCGACAAGCAAAACTTCGTCGATTTGGTCGGCCGTAACGCCAGCGTCTGCCATCGCCTTTCGGCACGGCTCTTTCGTCGCCTCGAAAAGGCTGTCCGTCATCTGCTCGAACTGCGCCCGAGTGAGATTTTTCTGCAAGTGCTTCGGGCCAGAAGCGTCCGCCGTAATGAACGGCAAGTTGATGTCAACGCTCGTTTGGCTTGAAAGGGAAACTTTCGCGTTTTCCGCCGCCTCGCGCAGACGCTGCATCGCCATCGGATCGTTTCCGAGGTCGATTCCGGTGTCCTTTTTGAATTCGGAAATCAGCCAATTGATTACGACGCGATCCCAGTCATCGCCGCCGAGCTGAGTGTTTCCGTTCGTGGACTTGACTTCGAAAACTCCGTCGCCCAATTCCAAAATCGAAATGTCGAACGTGCCGCCGCCCAAGTCGTAAACGGCGATCGTTTTTTCTTTGGCCTGATCTTCTTTGTAGCCGAACGCCAAAGAAGCCGCCGTCGGCTCGTTGATGATGCGCTTTACGTCAAGGCCGGCGATTTTTCCGGCATCTTTTGTGGCCTGACGCTGCGCGTCGTTGAAATAAGCCGGAACTGTGATTACAGCCTCGGTCACTTCCGAGCCGAGATAGTCTTCGGCGGTCTTTTTCATCTTCTGCAAGACGAACGCGGAGATTTCCTGCGGGCTGTACTGCTTCGTGCTTCCATTTTCGTCGATTTCGATTCGCAAATCCTGTCCGTGATCAACGACTTTGTAAGGCAATTTCGTCGCCTCGCCCTGAAGCTCGGAGAATTTGTGTCCGATGAGGCGTTTTGCCGAATAAACCGTGTTCTTCGGATTCGTGACCATTTGGTTTTTCGCGGGCAAACCGACAATGCGGTCGCCTTTCGCAGTGAATCCGACGATTGAGGGCGTTGTGCGTCCGCCCTCGGAGTTTTGGATTACGACTGGCTCGCCGTTTTCCATGACGGCGACGCAAGAGTTCGTAGTTCCCAAGTCAATTCCGATAATCTTTCCCATAATTTTCCTCCAAATCTACCGAAACTCGTGGCTGAACACAAGTTTCAATTATATTATTTTTCATTCGGCATAGAAACCGAAACTTTTGCATTGCGAATAACGCGATCTTTGAGCTTGTAGCCCTTCAAGTACACTTCCTTGATGATGGGGCTTTCCACATCATCGGAAGGCTCGCTGCGAAGAGCCTCGTGCTCGTCGGGATTGAAAGCCTCCCCCACCGCGCCGTAAGCCGTCAAATTGTATTTGTTTTCGAGCATGCTGACAAGCGACGCGCTTATCATTTTCACGCCGTCCGCGATGGACTTCGCGTCCGTTGCTCCTTCCGCCGCAGCGACAGTGCGCTCCAAATTGTCGATGCTTTCAAGCAAATCCTGCAAAAGGGCGGCGTTGGCGTAGTCGAACGCTTCCTGCTTTTCCTTTATCATGCGCTTGCGGTAATTGTCGAAATCGGCCGCGCGGCGCAAAAGCTGATCTTTCAAGTCGGCGTTTTCTTTTTCCAAAGCCTCAACGCGCTCTTCAGGAGAAGGCTCTTTTTCCGCCTCCTGCTCCGCGCAAGTGTCTTCGCCCGAAGCCTTTTCCGCGTCCACGCATTTTTCGCAAGATTCATCCGCAGAAGATTCCGCCTGCGACGATTCCTGCTCGCAAGGCTGCTCCGCGATTTTCTCGTTTTCTTCCATTTCTTCCATATTTACAAAGATAATAAAAATCGGTGGAAGTCGTCAAGAAAAAACGAAAAAAAATGAATGGAATGTGCGCGTAGAAATACGCGAGAGACGAAGGCATTTTTACGACTTGATTTTTGAAATCACGATTTCTGCGTCAAGACCTTCGATGCCTTTGGCCGGATTTATGATGATTTTTCCGCCGCGAAATTTCACGCTCAAATTCTTTTGCTTTTTGGAATGATTGCCTTTGTCGCAAAATGCGGAAACATCGAAGCCTTCGCCGCCTGAACGTTCGTTGTCATACAAATATGAATCGACGGGAAAAACATAGCTGTAGGACGCGCCTTTTTTGTCATCGTGGAAATTCAATTTCATCGAAGTGTCGGGATTTTCGCGAACGAAATTTTCGTAGGCCTCAATCGGCTTTTGCGGAATTTCGTTTTCAAAAGAAACATAGCCGCTCGCCATCACGTCTTTTTTCGCGTAAATTTTTTTGAGCGAAAATCCGTTGAACTGCGTCGTCAAATTCACGTCAACAAAACCTTTGAACGCGCCCATTGCTTTTAAAAGCTCTTTCAATTCGGCGGAATCAATTCCGCAAAACGAATAGTCAAAGTCATTCACGCCTTCCGCAAAAAGTTCGTGCCCTTCAAGCAAACGCGAAATAAAATCCTCCGAAATGTTCACGTTTGCCTGCAAATTGAAATCGGTTTCCTTGCAAGAAAAAAAGAAAAGCGAGAAAAATATCAATATAAAAATAGAAAAAAATATTTTTTTCACGAAAAGCATTTTATATTTCAGGCGGAAAAAAGTCAAGGCGGGGAAATGTGTTGCGAATTTTTTCGCGGAACAATTGCGCCGCATTCCACCTGTTGCGCTTTTCCCAAAAATTTGTTATATTATCAAAACA
Source organism: uncultured Treponema sp. (assembly GCA_947178095.1). Lineage (GTDB taxonomy): Bacteria > Spirochaetota > Spirochaetia > Treponematales > Treponemataceae > Treponema_D. The sequence continues at coordinate 9,024 of CAMWWZ010000023.1, read as the reverse complement.
ATTTTTTCGATATAAGGTGTATTATGAGAAAAATTTTAATTACTGCGCTTACGGCTTTGGCTTTGAGCGCGTCAATTTTTGCGGCGTCGGTTTTCGCAGGACCTCCGGGCTATGGCGGAGATTGGCGAGTTGTGGTGAGCATCGACGATCAAAAAACTTACGTCTTTCAAAAAGGCGAGCTTGTGCGCGAAATGATTTGCTCCACTGGTTTGCTTGACGGCGACAATGACACGCCGCTCGGCGACTACATTTTGAACGAAAGCGGACAAAAGCGCGGCACTTCATTCTTTTCAAAAAGATTCGGACAAGGCGCGAAATGGTGGGTCGGATTTATCGGCGGCACTTGGCTTTTCCATTCGCTTGCGACCGACGAAGCCGGCAACGTCATTCCTGAAGAAGCGGCGAAATTGGGGCAGCCCGCAAGCCATGGGTGCATACGCCTTTCAATGGAAAATGCGAAATGGTTTTACGACACCGTTCCCGACGGCGCGAAAGTTCACATTCAAAAAGAAAAATTGAAATAGGCAACTAAGAGGCAAAATATGAAAAAAATTCCAATCACTCTTTTGGCAGGATATTTGGGCGCGGGAAAAACCACGCTTTTAAATTACATTTTGAACAATCAAAAAGGCTACAAAGTCGCGGTCATCGTGAACGACATCGGCGAGGTGAATGTTGACGAAACTCTCATTTCGAAGGAAGCCAACATCACGGATTCTTCGAGCCTCGTTCCGCTCACGAACGGCTGCATTTGCTGCACGCTCAAAACTGATTTGGTGGAACAAATCGAAGGTCTCATAAAAACCGGAAACTTCGACTACATTCTCATCGAGGCGAGCGGAGTTTGCGAACCGATGCCGATTGCGCAGGCCGTGGAACAAATCGACAAAGGCTACATCGACAATTTGGTTTCTGTCGTTGACGCGATGCGGCTTGCCACGGAGTTTGACGAAGGAAACGCGCTTTTGAAAAACAACATGGAGGAAGAGGACATCGAGTCGCTTTTGGTCCAACAAATCGAATTTTGCAACACGCTCATTATCAACAAGACGGATTTGGTGAACGAAGAGCAGCTCAAGAAAATCCGCGTCGTCGTGAAAAAGTTGCAGCCGAACGCGCGTGTCATTGAAACTACGAAATGCCAAGTGGAACTTTCGCAGATTTTGGGAACGCACGAATTCGACTTTGAAAAAGTTTACGAAAGCGCGGGCTGGGTCGCGGAACTCAACAAGGACGTGGACGAAGACGAGCATGACGAGCATGACGAACATGCCGAGCACGAACACGAGCATCACCATGATGAACATGAACATCACCACGAGCATGATCACAATCACGAAGAGCACGAGCATCACGGACATCATCACCATGAACACAAGCACGAAGGCGAAAGCGAGGACGAATATGGAATCGGCTCGTTCATCTATTATCGACGCGCGGCGTTTGACAGGCAAAAGTTGGACGAGGCGGCGAGCAAATGGCCGCGCAACATCATTCGCTCAAAAGGCTTGATGTGGTTTGCGGACGAGCCTGAAATGGCGTGGGTTTTCGAAACGACTGGCCGACAAATTGTCGCGGGATATTCCGGGCAATGGGTGGCGGCCGCGCCCAAAAGCGAGCGCGAAAAAATCCTGCGCGAAAATCCCGAAATCAAAAAAGATTGGGATGAAAAAATCGGCGACAGGATGATAAAACTTTGCATAATCGGAACGCATTTGGACAAAGAAAAAATCAGCGCGATGCTCGACGAAGCCTTGGCAAAATAGCGCGAGTGCGCGAGCACTTTGCCTTGCGCACTTTTCCTCCGATTGCACATTTTGAAAATTTCTGCTATAATGTTTCTCAAAAAAATTGGGAGCACATTATGAGCAGCAATTTTCCGCTTTCGCACGAGCGGCTTGAAGATTTGGCGCGGCAATTTCCCACGCCGTTTTACATTTACGACGAGGCCGCGATTCGTGAGAACATGGCGCAGTTTTCCGAGGCGTTCAAAATCTTTCCGAAATTCACGGAGCACTTCGCGGTCAAGGCTTGCCCGAATCCTTACATTTTGAAAATTCTCGCGGATTGCGGATGCGGCGCGGATTGTTCAAGCCTGCCCGAACTTATGCTTTGCGAAGTGAGCGGAATCACTGGCGAAAAAATCATTTTCACTTCGAATGAAACTCCTGCCGCAGAATTTGTTTTTGCGTTCGAGCATGGCGCGATCATAAATTTGGACGACATCACTCACATTGATTTTTTGCGCGATTCGCTCGGCGGAAGATTTCCCGAATTGATTTGCTTTCGATACAATCCCGGTCCGCTCAAGGAAGGCAACGCGATTATCGGAAAGCCCGAGGAGGCGAAGTACGGACTTACGCGCGAGCAGATTTTCGAGGCGTATAAAAAAGCTCGCGATTATGGCGCAAAGCGTTTTGGCTTGCACACGATGGTCGCGTCCAACGAGTTGAATCCCGAATATTTTGTGGACACTGCGAAAATTCTTTTTGAACTCGCGATTGAATTGAAAAAAAATCTTGGCATTAAAATCGAATTTCTTGACTTGGGAGGGGGAATCGGAATTCCGTATCGCCCCGAACAAAAAAAAGTTCCGCTTGATTGCGTCGCGAAAAAAATCCGCGCGCTTTATGACGAAATGATTGTTCCGGCAGGGCTTGACGGCCTTGAAATAAAATGGGAATGCGGCCGCCCGATCACAGGTCCTTACGGCTGGCTTGTCACGCGCGCGATTCACGAAAAAAATATTTATCGCAATTACATCGGAGTTGACGCGAGCATGGCGGACTTGATGCGGCCTGGAATGTACGGCGCGTATCACGAAGTCACCGTGAGCGGAAAGGAGGCGGCGGAAAAAAATCGCGTCTACGACATTGTGGGAAGCCTTTGCGAAAATTGCGACAAATTCGCAGTCCAGCGCGAATTGCCGAAAATTGACATCGGCGATTTGCTCGTGATTCACGATGCGGGCGCGCACGGACGCGCGATGGGCTTCAACTACAATGGCAAGCTTCGTTGCGGAGAAATTCTTTTGCGCCCCGACGGTTCTTTCAAAGAAATCCGCCGCCGTGAAACTGTCGAAGATTATTTTGCCACGCTCGACTTGGACGGAGTGAAGAATTTCAAATGAGCCTTGGTTTGGAAAATGCCCGAAACACGAACATTCTGCTGGGCATTTTGGGAATCATCTTCTCGTCATTTTGCTTTGCGGTGATGGGCGCGTTCGTTCACCTTGCGGGCGACTTGCCTTTTATGCAAAAAGCATTTTTCAGGAATTTGATTTCGTTTTTCATAACGATTCCGATGCTCGCAAAAGACCGCGAAAAAATTTCTATTCCGAAAGGCACGCTCAAATTTCTTTTTCTTCGCGCCGCAGTCGGCTCGATCGGAATCTTCGGAAATTTTTATGCAATAGACAGAATCCCGATTGCCGACGCCGCAATCCTAAACAGAATGTCGTCGTTCTTTGCGATAATTTTCAGCCTGATTTTGCTTGGCGAAAAAATAAAATTCGTTCCGTTTCTCGCAACGCTCGGCGCGTTTTTCGGCGCGATGTTCGTAATAAAGCCTTCTTCGAATTTCATCACATCGTTTCCGGCGTTCGTCGGATTTTTGGGCGGAATGGGCGCGGGATTCGCGTTCGCGTGCGTCCGAAAATTGGGCACGATGAAAATAAATGGAAGCGTCGTCATCGCGTTTTTTTCGGCGTTCTCTTGCTTGCTTTGCGTTCCGTTCATCATTGCGAATCACGCTCCGATGACGTTCGCGCAAGTTTTGGTTTTGCTCGGAACAGGGCTTGCAGGATGCGGCGGACAGTTCGGAATGACTTTCGGATATTACCACGCGCCCGCCCGCGACATTTCGATTTTCGATTATTCGCAAATAATTTTCAGCGCGGCTTTGGGCTACTTTTTGTTCCGCCAAATTCCTGACTTGCTCAGTTGGATTGGCTACGCGATCATAATTTCCATGGCAGCGATTGTATTTTTGTACAATAAAAAAATCGGCGAATTTAAAAAGTGAATCGCAGAGGAAAAAATGAAAAATAAAATAATTGGAAAAAGACGCGCGAATTTTTTCGCAAGTCGAATTGGAAATAATTGCGGAATTCTTGCGCGCGGGAATTTTTTTATTTTTGGATTTAGTTTGAAAATTTTCACGCTCGCTTTTTTTTGCGCGATGATTTTTTCGTGCGCGAAAAATTCACCGCAGGCTTCTCAAGACGATTTTCTTTATCCTGAATATTTTCAGCTTGAAAACGGACTTTCGGTTTTTGTCAAGGAAGATCACAAAGTTCCGCTCGCGTACATTGAAATCGCCGTCCGCGCGGGAGGGGTAACTCAACGCAGTGACAACGCGGGAATTTTTCATTTGTACGAGCACATGATGTTCAAAGGAAATTCGCTTTATCCGAATTCGACGGCGGTGCAAAAGGCGATTGCCGACATGGGAATCGACGACTGGAACGGAACGACAGGCGAGCATTGCGTGAATTATTTTTTCACCGTGCCTTCGGCGCAGTTGGAAAGCGGAATGCGATTTTGGAACGCCGCCATTCGCGAGCCGCTTTTGGACGAAGCGGAATTCGAGGACGAAAAAAAAGTCGTCGTTTCGGAAATCTCTGCAAAGCTAAATTCGCCTGGAACAATTTTGGGAAATTTTTTCCGCAAGAATTTTTTTCCTGCCGCGCCTTGGCAGCTCGATCCGAGTGGCTCGGTGGAGACCGTTCAAAACGCGACTCTTTCCGAATTGAAAAGCATGAAGGAAAAATATTATGTTCCGAACAATGCCGCGCTTTTTGTGGGCGGCGACGTTGACGTGGAGCAAGTGAAAATTTTGGCGCAGGAAATTTTTGGCGACTGGCAAAAATCCTATTTTGATTTTGCAAGCGAATGCGCGATTCAAGACGACGCGCCGTTTTCGGAAACAAAATTTTTCGTGATGAGCGACGAGCAAATTTCTCCGCAAATCGCGCAGGTTTCGGTTTACTTTCGCGGCGCGGACGCGGACTTCGACCGCGATTCAACTTACGCGCTCGATGCTTTTACTTCCTACATAAATTTGCCGCAAAGCGATTTTGTGAAAAAACTTTCTTCCGACCAAGACTTGCGAATTCTTTCCGATGATTATGTCGGGGGAGGGTATTCCACAAAGCGGCGCACTTCGACCGTGAGTTTTTATGCCGTGATGTTCGATGCCGAAAGCGCGATTGCCTCGCGGACGAAAAAATTTTATTCTATGATTTCCGATGAAATTATAGAAAATTATGTTCGCACAAAAAAAATCGTTCCGAAAAAAGATTTCAAAAAAATTCTGCAATCGCAAAAAGACGGCAAAATAATTTCCGCAGAACGCGCCGAAAAAGTTTTGGCGGAAGTGCGCTATTGGTGGACGGTTTGCGACGCGGAATATTATTTTACATACGACGAGAATTTTCAAAAAGTGAAAAACGCGGACATTGCGCGCGCTCTTGAAAAATATGTTCAAGGAAAAAATGCGTTCGTGTGCGTTTCCGTGAATCCTGAAATTTACAAGGCGCAAAAATCCGACTTTGACGCGCAAGGTTTTGAAGAAGTTAAAAAATAATTTTCAAAGAAATTGATTCGTGCGGAGGAACTTGAAATGAAAAAAAATATTTTCGTTTTGTTCGCGTTGGTTTTTATTTTTTGCGGCGCGATTTTTTCGCAAAGTCGCAATTCGCAGACTTCGTTGAAAAATGGAATTCCTATTTATTACAAAAGCGTCGATTCCACGCGAATGTGTTCAGTTGTGATTACGATCAAAGGCGGAAGTGCGATGTATCCGCGTGAGTTTTCTGGAATTGAAAGTGCGCTTTTAGAATTGATGTCGCGAGGAAGCAAAAAATTTCCGTACACGAAAATTCAGGAATTGAGCGCGGAAAAACACATTTCATTTTCGCACAGCACATCTTACGCTGGCTCGACTTTTTCTTTTTCGTGCATCGACTATTATTTTTCCGAAGCGTTGCCGATTTTTTTGGATTGCTTTTTGAATCCGTCTTATGACGAAATTCAATTTGAAAATATGCTCACCGAATACAATCAGGAAATCCAAAAAATTTTGAACAATCCGGAATCGTTTTTGTTTTACACGATGAAAAAAGAAATTTACAAAAACCATCCGTTCGAAAGTTCCGCCGGAGTTTTGCCTGAATCGCTCGAAAACATCACGATTGAAAATCTCAAATCGCATTACGAAAAATTGATGGACGCAAGCCGAATAAGCGTGGTGGCGGCTGGCGCGTTGAACGAAAAAAAATTGGAAAAGTCGCTCGAAAAAACTTTGGGAAAAATTCCGCGTTTTGAAAAAGAATTTGCGCCGCCTGAAATTCCCGCGCTTGAAATTTCGGGCGAAAATGTCGTCTTGCAAAATGCGGCGATTTCAGGCTCGGGACACATCGCGCGAGTTTTCAAAAGCCCGGATATTTTTTCACAAGATTTTATTCCCGCGCGAATCGCCGCCGAAATGTACAACGAAGTTTTGTTCAACATCGTGCGCACAATGCGCGGCGCGTGCTACACGCCTTCCACTTTGATTGGATTTTCTCCCGCGCCGTTCGGCGAAGATTTTTTGTACCGAGTTTCCGATTTGCAAAACGCCACGCGATATTTGCATGAAGCGCAGGAAAGTTTTGCCTCCGGAAAAATGCTTGCTTTGGTCGAAGGCCGCGTGGAATACGACAGCATCGAAGAGCGGCTTCCGGGATTCGTGAACAAGTACATCACGAGCGCGTACACGAATCAGCAAACTTGCGCATTGATTGCAGGACGCGCGGCGAGCAGCCTTCTTCAATTGGGCGACATCGACGGTCTTGACAAATTTCTTGAGCAGGCAAAAAATGTCCGCGTCGCCGACGTGATTCGAGTTTTCAAAAAATATTGGACGGACGAATCGTTCAGATTTTTCGCGATTGTAGGTCCTGAGGACGCGGAAAAAATTCGATTTTATTGAATTGCGATTTGCAAAAAAAAAAATATAAAAAAACGTGTTTTTCTATTGACACGATTTTAAAAATTTTATAGAATATAAAAATCACGGGGGCGTAGCGAAGCTGGTTATCGCGCTGGCCTGTCACGCCGGAGATCGAGGGTTCGAGCCCCTTCGCTCCCGCAAAACCCATTCTTTTTTGGTCGCGATTGCGGGCATTGGAATGGGTATTTTTTTCGGGCAATAGCGCAGCTGGTAGCGCGCTACGTTCGGGACGTAGAGGCCGGCGGTTCAAATCCGCCTTGCCCGAAAAATTTTCTCATTGCGAAAACTTCCTGCTAAACATATTTCAAAAATCGCCGACAATAAAATTATGAAACTCAACGTTGTCTTGCCGATTGTTGGCGAAGTTTTGAAAAGTCCCATCGTAATCGGAACGACACTTGCAATAATTCTCTATTTGAACTTCGTTTTCTTCGTGGCGCATTACAAAAAGAAGCCGCCGAAGACTAGGAAGCCTCGTGCCGTTTCGCCCGCGCCTGCACCCGCGAAACCTGCGGAAGCCGAATCAGGCGACGATTCTTCTGACGAGGCGGCAGAGGCTTGAGAGAATTTTTCGCGGAAAGTTTATATTTCCACAAAGGCGAGGCGTTATAAATCGCGCCGCTTTTTTGCAACTGCTCCAATATTATTTCAACATCGCCCGTCGTCCATATATTCTTTCCAAAAATTTTTCTTTCGCGCTCGTTGAATCTGCGCTTCACAAATTCAAGCGCTTCATTTTTGCCATAATAATTTCGATTTTTCCGAATGAAATTAAAAACGTGATTCGCGTCGGCCGCATCGAAAATTCCCGGCGGCAAAAAATTTTCGTTCCCCTCCCCGCCTTCGCAAATATCGCAGCCGGAGCAAATCGCCTGTTCGCCGCCGAGCGCGTCGAGCAAAACCTGCCGCCTGCAAGTCTTGCTTTCGGCGAATTTTTTTATAACACGCTCGCGGCTTTCTTTTGGAAAATTTTCAAACTTTTCGCTGTCATCAAAATTCCAAAGCAAAATCGCCTTCGAGATTTTTTTGTCGCGCCCCGCCCTCCCCGCCTCTTGAACGTAACTTTCAACCGTAAGACTCGGCTCAAGATGAATCACGGTGCGAATGTCCGATTTGTCAACGCCCATTCCGAACGCGCAAGTGCAACAAAGAATCGCGTCGTCATTCGGGAAAAACCATTTTTCCACGGCGGATTTTTCTTCGCGAGAAAGTCCCGCGTGATAAAAGCGAACTTTTTCATGCCCGAAACATTCGACAAGCTCGCGAGCCATTTCTTCAGACGCAGCGCGCGTTCCGCAAAAAATCAGCATCGGCTTTTTTTCCGTGACGGCAAGCCGGCACGCGGCCTTTTGCTTCGCCCATGCATATTTGACAAAATAATGAATGTTCGGACGATCGCTTTCGCCACGAACTAAATGCGCGTTTCCGCCAAAGAGCACCTGCGCGATGCGCTCCAAAATTTGTGGAGAAGCCGTTGCCGTAAAAGCCGTAACAAGTTCGATTCCCAAATCTTGAATTATTTTTCCAAGCGTCAAATACGCCGGACGAAAAGTGTCGCCCCATTCGGCAACGCAATGCGCTTCGTCGATTGCGATGTGCGAGATTTTGCATTCGCGCAATTTCGAAATCAATTTTTCGCTTTGTAAAACTTCGGGATTCGCAAGAATTATTTTCGCGCCGTTTTTTATTCGCCTGAAATTTTCCTCGCGTTCTTCTTCGCTTTGTCCGCCGCGAAAAACGACGCATTCGATTCCGCGCTCTTCGATTCTTCTTGCCTGATCGGACATCAGCGCGAGAAGCGGATAGAAAATCAAAGTTGGGCCTGAAAGCAAAACGGCGGGAAGCAAAAAGCAAAGCGATTTTCCCGCGCCCGTGGGCAAAAGCACGATTTGGCGGCCGAGGCAAAAAACGTCGGTAAAATCCGCGTCCGAATTTTCTTTTTGAATTTTTTTTGCCGCGCCGTTTTGCAAATCTTCCGCCGAATCCAAAATGTTTCCTACCACAAGCCGCTGCCACGGCATAAGATGCGGG
>CAMWWZ010000022.1 GCA_947178095.1 uncultured Treponema sp. | reverse complement strand
GAATTGATTCAAAAAAAATTGCCTTACATAAATTTTTCCGCGCGAGATTTTCCCGTGAAAATTCCTCGAAGTCCGATCGGGCTTTGGACGCTTTTGGACGAACACACTATTTTGGCGAGCGCGAAAACTTTGAGTTTTTTGCCGGCGGGAAAAATCGTCTTCAAGGAAAATCACGTTGAGCCGCCGAGCCGCGCGTATTTGAAATTGCAGGAAGCCTTGGTGCTTGCGAACAATTTTTTCGGCGTGGAATTTCCAGGAGAAGGAACGCGATGTTTTGAATGCGGAGCCGCGCCCGGCGGATGGACTTGGGTTTTGGCGAATTTGGGCGCGAGCGTTCTTGCCGTGGATCGCGCGGAATTGGACGCGCGTTTGATGAAAAATCCATGCGTGGAATTTTTGGCGCACGATGCGTTCACACTTCCGCCCGAGCAAATCGGAAAATGCGATTGGGTTTTCAGCGACGTGATTTGCTATCCCGAGCGGCTTTTCGAATGGACGCAAAAATGGCTTGAAAGCGGCCTTGCGAAAAATATGATTTGCACGATAAAAATGCAAGGCGGAATAAATTGGGACGTGGTGGAAAAATTTGCCGCGATCGAAAACAGCCGTGTCGTCCACTTGAATTACAACAAGCACGAGCTCACTTGGATTCATTGCGAGCCTTGCGAGACCTCTAAAAACTGAAGTTTTTAGAGGTTCCCTTGAATATTTTTCGTGTTTGCGCTATCATTTTTCTTATGGAAACACGAAACATTTTTGACAATATTTCTTGTCTGGATCATCGCTATTCGATTTCTGAAAAAAGCGTTTTTGAAAATCTTTCGAAATACATTTCGGAATCCGCTTCGATTTTGTCTTGCGCGCGCGCGGAAGCCGCGTTGGTAAAAGCGCATTTGAGCGTCCGAGGAATTCTCACCGACGAATTGGAAAAGACTTTGGACGAGGCCGCCGCAAACATCGATCCCGAAGAAGTCTACGCGGAGGAAGAAAAAACTCAGCACAATATTCGCGCGCTTGTGAATGTTTTCAAAACGAAAGTTCCTGCGGAAATTGCGCCGCTCGTTCATTTGGGCGCGACCAGCGTTGACATTTTGGACACCGCCCTCAGCATGCGCGTGCGTGATGCCGTTCAAAATGTCGTGCTTCCTGAATTGAAAAATTTGGAAAAAGCCTTGTGCGACATCGCCGCGCGCGAATGTCAAACGCCGCAAGTCGGGCGCACTCACGGCCAGCACGCAGTTCCGATTACGTTCGGATGGAGCGTGGCGGAATTTGTTTCGCGGCTTGGAAAATCGATTTTGCGAATCGAAGAATTGAGCAAGCAATTGAAGGGAAAGCTCGCAGGACCTGTGGGCGCGTACAACGGACCTTCGATGATTGTAAAAGATCCCGAAGATTTGGAACGCAGGTATTTGGAATACGTCGGGCTTGAGCCGAGCGAATATTCAAACCAGCTTGTCGAGCCGGAATATCTTTTGCGGCTTTTGCTTGAATGCAATGTCGCGTTTGGAATCATCGCGAATTTGGCGGACGATTTGCGCAACTTGCAGCGAAGCGAAATCGGCGAAGTTTTCGAATATTTTTCTTCAACGCAAGTCGGCTCTTCCACGATGCCGCAAAAACGAAATCCATGGAACAGCGAGCATGTGAAATCTTTGTGGAAAGCGTTCGCGCCGCGCGTCATTACTTTTTTTATGGATCAGATTTCCGAACATCAGCGCGACCTCACGAATTCCGCAAGCCAAAGATTCGTCTCGGATTATCTTGCGGGATTTACGATGGCCGTCGCAAGAATGAAAAAAGTCGTGAGCGGCTTGCAGGCCGACCGCGAAAACATGGCGCGCAATTTGGAAAACGCCGGCGGAAAAGTTCGGGGGGGCGTACTTGCCGAAGCCGCATATATTTTGCTCGCCGAAAGCGGAGTGAGCGACGCGCACGAAGTTATTCGAAAAATCACGCTTGAAGCCGAACAGACGAACGCGCAATTTTTCTACGTTCTTAAAAAGCATGCCGATTCTTACGAGCGGATTCAAGCGCAATTGAAAAAGCTCGGAAAGGACGCGGATTTGTTTTTCGCGAAGCCCGAAAATTATCACGGTTTGGCCGCCGAAAAATCAAAGCGTCTTGCGGAAAAATACAAGGCGCTGCTGTAAAACGGCGGCGAAGAACTTACGTTGCGTGGGAGGGGTTATGAAAAATTTTGGTTTTGTCGGAATGGGAAATATGGCGCAGGCGATTGCGGCTGGATTTGTCGCGGCGAAAAAAATCGTTTCGGAAAATTTATTCGCGTTCGCGCCCAACCAAAAAAAATTGAATGAGAACGCAAAGAAAATCGGCTTTGTTCCGTGCGCTTCGAATTTGGAACTGGCAAAAAAATGCGACGTGATTTTCATCGCTTGCAAGCCGCATCAAATCGAAGGCGTTTTGTCGGAAATTGGCGGCGCGCTCGAAAACAAAGTTTTGGTTTCCGTCGCGGCGGGCTGGACGCTCGAAACATACAAAAACGCGCTCGGCGATATTTTTGATTCCGTGCGGATTCAATGCGTGATGCCGAACACTCCTTCGCGGATTGGGCAAGGCGTGCTTTTGTTCGAAAAGGAAAATTCGCTCGGAGATGGCGAGGCGGAAACGTTCAAGGATTTGTTTGGCGCGCTTGGCTTGGTGGAAACGCTTCCTTCAAGCCTCATGGGAATCGGCGGCGCGATAAGCGGATGCGGACCTGCGTTCATGGACTTGATAATCGAATCTTATGCCGATGCTGCCGTGAAATATGGAATCGCGCGTGAGCAGGCGTATCGCTTGGTGAGCCAGACGATGGCTGGAAGCGCGGCATTGCAATTGCAGACTGGCGAGCATCCCGGCGTTTTGAAGGACGCGGTTTGTTCGCCCGGCGGCACGACGATTCGCGGAGTGGGCGCGTTGGAAAGCGCGGGGTTTCGCGCGGCGTGCGTCGCGAGCGTGGATGCCGTGATGGATTTCAAAAAAGGCGAGCGGAAGTGAATCTTTGAATGGATTTTGGCTTAAGTTTGCGGCACGAATTTTTCACAAAAAAGCAAGTGAAAAGCTCGTAAGCATGCGACATATTTTGACGCAAACTTTAATCATTCCTCTAACCATTCATTGACAAAATGCTTTCCCTGTAATATAATATTAAATCACATTTTTACGCTGTTGTTTCAGTGAAATTTTTGAAATCCGTTTGATGTCCTGCGACGCTTTGCCGAAGTGCGTGCATGGGTGGAGGTGTGTCATTTTTACCATCAAGAAAAAATTGATTTTGTTCAGTTCGTGCATAATTTTTGTGCTTATGTTCCTTGTCGTTTCAATTATTGGTGTCCGCGTGCGGCGGTCTGGCATCGAGCAGTTCGGTGAAAATATGTCGCGCGAAACTTCGCTCGTGGAAAACAGCATCAATTTGTTTTTTTCCGAAACGTTTGACGACTTGAGCATGCTTGCCGCGCATCCTGCGGTGAATGCGGCGGACAATTCAATCGAATCGTATTACGATACTTCTTCTGCCACAATGACGCACAGCGGCGAACTTGGCAGCACCGAAGCCGAAATGACGGATTTGTTCAAGCGGATGTTCGACGCGAAAGAACAATATGTGGAAGTCTTCATGGGAACGAAGTGGGGCGGCTACGCGACGAATCTTGACTACGAAGTTTTCGCGGGCTTTGATCCGCGAAAGCGCGGCTGGTATCAGCTTGCGAGCGCGAATCCTGGAAAAACGTGCGTCACGAAGGCGTACCAGTCCACCGTGGGCGATGTCGTCATTTGCGTGACGCGCACCGTCAGCGACGGAACGAACGAGCCTTTGGGATGCGTATCAATCGAAATTCTTCTCAACACGCTCACCGACATGCTTTCCCATTTTCGCATCGGAAAGTCCGGCTTCATAATGATGATTCAGGACGACGGCGTGATTCTTGCCGATCCGCACGACAGCAATTCAAATTTCAAAAACATTTCCGAATTGAAAAACACGAATATCGCTTCGTTCGCTTCAAAGGAAAATGGCGGCGGAAAAGTTTTGCTCGACGGAGAAAAATATCTTGCGTATGTTCACACGATGCAAAACGACAATTTGAACTGGAAGCTCGTCGCGTTTATGAAGGAAAAGGAAGTGATGTCGGATTTCCGCGCGATTTTGTTTTGGATGAGCGTAATCGGCGCGGGACTTTTCGTGCTGTTCTTGTTCGTGTCCGTGGTGTTCGCGACGCACATCACAAAGCCGATTCGCGACATGAGCGAACTTCTCAAGGCGGCGGCGCAGAACGACTGCACTGTGCGCATGGACGAAAAGGGCAACGACGAATTCTCGCTGCTTGCGAAGGATTTCAACGCGACGTTCAGCACGATCGCGCAATCAATACGAACTGTCAAGGACAGTGCCAATGAAATGACGGAAGCGGGACGTTCGCTTGCGGAACATACGACTTCTTCCGCCGGAACTTTGACTCAGATAGATTCGGGCATCGCGGTGATTCAAGGGCAGGCGACGGCGCAAGATTCTGCCGTGAGCGAAATGGTCGGAGCGGTGGACGCGATAACTGGCGCGATTGAAAGCGTCGCAGAGTCTGCGGAAAGCCAGGCGGCGAGCGTGGACGAATCTGTGCGAGCGGTGAAGAAAATCACTGACAACATCGACGCGGTTGCGGGATTGTTCGAGCAGAGCGGCGAGCTTCTTGACGGCATGGTGGCGCAGACCGCGGAAGGGCGCGAGCGGCTTTCTAACGTAACTGCGACAATCTCGCAGTTGACGGAAAAGTCGAGCTCAATTCTTGAGACGAGCAAAGTGATTCAGACGATTGCGAATCAGACAAACTTGCTCGCAATGAACGCGGCAATCGAGGCGGCGCACGCGGGCGAGTCAGGAAAAGGATTTGCGGTCGTTGCCGACGAAATCAGAAAGCTTGCGGAAAATTCCTCGCGCGAAGGAAAACGCGCGGCGGCTGTTATAAAAGAGTCGCTCGAGGTAATCAACGAAATGACGGAGGCGGGCAGCACGCTCGGCGAGGCTTTCGACAAGGTGTTCGACTGCGCGGACAAAGTGCGCGCCCACGAAAGATCGATGGCAAAAGCGATGAAGACGCAGAGAGAATCCGGGGCGGAAGTGCTCGATGCTGTTCAGTCCATAAACAATGCTAGTGGCAAGACGCGCTCAAGTTCGCAGGAGTGCATGGACAAAGGACGGCTTCTTACCGAGAAACTTACGCAATTGGATTCCGTCGTTGAAGCGATTCGTGAAGGCACATACTCAATGATAAACGGCGTGCAAGAAATCAGCGCGTCCGTGCGCGAAATGGACGCGGTTGCCCAGCAGAACAAAGAGAATATCGGAACTCTCCTCGACGAGATGAGCCAGTTCAAAGTGTGAGGACGCGAGGGAGGGTGGTTGACTGCGGTCGCTCCTCCAATCCTTGCCGCAGACGAATCTGACTTTTCGCCTACAAAATTTTTTCCTGCAACAGGAATTTCCCTTTGCGCCATTCAGCCGAGCCTGTCGTCTTGAATCCGAGTTTTTCGTATAGCCTCAGTGAATACGGATTTTGCGTAAAGACATCAAGCCGGATGGCTTTGATTCCGTCGGCTTTGGCCTGCGCCAAAATATGCGAGCAGACTTTGAGGCCGATTCCTTTGTGCTGAAATTCGGGGTTCACGCAAAACCGGTGGAGCACGATATAATCGTCGCCGCCGTACTGCCACTTTCCAGTTTTGTACGCCTCGTCGCATTCTTTGTTCAAAGCATACACCGCCGCGATTTTTTTGCGGCTTTCAAAATCATTTTCGTTTTCTGCAATTTCCGCGACAAACGCCTCGCCGTTTTTTATGTCGAGTTCGAAATCATCGTAAGCGGGATAAATTTCGTCCCACTGAAAAATTTTTTGGCGAATCATCATGTTGACGGCATTTTGAACAAAATCGAAAATAACTTTCGCGTCGCAAAGTTCGGCTTTTCTAAAAATCAATTCCATAAATCATTTTTCCTTGCATGTGCAATTTAGTTGCACTCCTTTTGCATTGTATGGGAGGGGATTTTGCTTCGCCTAAAGCATTTTCAATGCGGATATTTTTCCGCCATTGCGTCAACAAGACTGATGACTGCGCGGCGCGGTTACGGCTTTTTCCGTGTGGCGAGGCTGAGTTTGTGGATCATTTCAATGACGGGTGCGCGGACTTCGTTCGGCAGTGATTCCAAATCGGCGGCGACGCTCTGGTATTTTCCGCCTGTGTCTGTTTCTTCGCCGCTGTCAGGCGCGGACGTTCCGTTCAGCAGGTATGCGATAGAAACGTGCAGCACCTTTGCAATGCTCAGCGCAGTGTCTGCGCCCGGCATGCTGTCGCGCTCCAAGCCAAGCCCGATTCCCGAATAGGAAATGTTGGCTTTGTAGGCAAGTTCCTTGCGGGAAAGCCCTTGATATTCCATTTCTTTTTCTACATTCGCCCAAAACCCCATGGAATAATGATACTACTATAGTTGCATTTTCTTTGTATTTACGCTACTATTGTATTCAAATGCTACTACAGTAGCGAAAAATAACAATTGTAACGGAGAAAGTTATGGAAATTCAAACCTCAAAGCCTCTCATCGGGCGCGAAACCTCGCGCAGGATTACGTCGCTGCGCTTTCTGCTGGCGGTATTCGTCGTGTTCATTCACAACAACTTCACGGCGAAAAGCGTTGCTGAAATATTTCAAGATACTGGCGTGCAGACGGCGTTCTGTCAGAATGCGTTGGGAAAATGGACGCAGCTGTTCATTTCGGACGGAATCGCGCGGTGTGCCGTGCCGCTGTTCTTTCTGTTTGCGGCATATCTTGCGGCACGAAAAGAGGATTCGTATCCCGTCATGCTGCGCAAAAAGGCGAAGTCGCTCGCGCTGCCGTTCGTGTTGTGGACAGGGCTGTACGTGTTTTTTTACGGCGGAATCAAACTGCTCGTCCTGCGGATTGCGCCGCAGTTCATTTTGAATCCAAAACAAACGGTGCTTTCATGGACGGCGGCGGACTGGCTGCATAAAGTCCTCGGCTACAATGCCGAAAAGATAGAGCCGGGGCTGCAAAACATTCCGTCCAGTCTGCCGGAATTGGCCGTGCAGTTTTGGTTCGTGCGCGACCTTTTGATTCTGTTCGCCCTTTCTCCGATTCTCAGGCGACTCATCAGGAAGTTTCCGGCGGGGTTTCTTGCGCTTGCCTGCGTGCCGTTTTTTGCCGACGTTCCCGGCGTTTTGTTCGTGCGGACGGACGCGCTACTTTTCTTTTGCCTCGGCACATACTGGGGCATATACGGCATCCCGCTGTTCGAGTATATCGACCGAATCAGCTGGGCGGAAGTTGCCGTGCTGTTCGCACTCACGTTTTTGTTTGGCAATATGTTTGACGGAGATAAAAATGTGATGTGTCAGTTCATGGTGTTTTTTTCGTGCGTCCTCATGCTGAAATGCTCCGCGCTCATCGAGCGGAACGAAAAAGCGTTCGCCACTGCATCGTTCCTTGCGCCCATGTCGTTCTGGCTGTTTGCCGTCCACAATCCTTTGTTGAACGGATTTTTGGTAAAAGTGTGGCTGCGCATCTTCCCGATGACGACACCAGCGCGATGTCTTGCTGAATATTTTTGCGTGAATATTTTGACTGTCGTGCTTGGCACGGCAAGCGGGCTTCTGCTGCGAAAGATTTGTTCGCCGCTTTTTTCCGTCCTCAACGGCGGCAGGAAGTAGGGGAGGGGATTTTGCCTACAACTCTTTCCGCATTTTGACATGCGTCACGCTTGCTTCGATGAACGTGTCGGACACGATTTCGTAGCCACATTTTTCGTAAAATCTTGCGGCGGAAAGTTTTGCGCCCAGTTCGACGGCGTGGCAGCCTCGGCTTCGACAATAGGATTCGACTTGTTCAAGGGCGGTTTTCCCAAGCCCGCGCCCTCGGTATTTTTTGAGGACGCAGAATCGCTGGATGCGGGCGACGTTTTTCGGCGTGTACGTGCAGCGAAGCGCGCCGGCATCTTTTCCGTCGCAGCGGATGAGGAAGTGTTCGCACGCTCCGTTCAGGCAATCGAGCGCGTCAACTTCGATTTCTTTTGGTACGCCTTTTTCGATGGTAAAAACTTCTTCACGGACGCGCAGGCATCGGGCGAGCGTGTCCGCGTTTTGTGCGAGGACAAGTTCGATGAAAGGCATTGCTTTTTTCTCCTTCCTCCGCACAAATCACAGCGCGTCTACTGGACAGCTCTTCACGCATTCAAAGCAGAGAATGCATTCCGTGCCGTTTTTTCGCTTGCGCGAATTGTCCGTTATGTCAACGTCCATCGGGCAGACTTTTTTGCACGCGCCACATTTTACGCATTTTTCTGTGTCGCATTTTACGCGGAGCAGCGAAAAATAACTTGCGGGTTTTAGGAAAACAGTTATGGGGCAAAGGTATTTACAAAAAGCGCGATTGTCCTTGAAGACGAAAGCCAGCGCGATTCCTGCGGCATAGTACAAGGCGTTTCCGATGATGAACGCGCGGAACATAATTGCTTCCTTGTTTTTGATGCGGAAAAAAAACAGCGCGGCAACGAACAAAAGCGAAATCGAAAAAGTGACATAGCGAAGTGCGCCGAGCGTTTTTCTCGGAGCGGACGGAATTTTGTAGGGAAAAAAGTCGAGCACCATCGCCGTCCAACAAGCATAGCCGCACCAGCCTCGTCCGAAAAACAGCGGCCCGAAAATTTTTGCGACAGCGTAATGAATTGTAGCTGCTTCAAACACGCCCGAAAAAAGATAAAACCAAAATCCTTCGATTTGCATGTTTTCGTTGCAAATGATTCCCAAATAGACGAGCATATACAGCCCGACGAGAAGTTGCGTTATGCGGCGGGCATGCGCGCAATTTTTGAGGAACAAAAAAATCCCAGCGAAATGGCCGCCCCGATGTAGTCGAAGTTGAACAGGTAAAATGCGTTTCCTGTTGCAATCCAAAGTGCCGTGGCAACCGCCAGAAAAAAAGCCAGCATTGCAGCCGGCAGCCAATATCGTTTCATATTTCCTCCGAATTTGAATTTCATTTTTTAAATTTTATTGGAAATATAGTGTACATCAAAAAAAGAAAAATGAGAAGCGGCGAGGAAAAAATTCTTTTATCGCGAACAAAACAACCATATTAAAATCAGCAACTAAAATATCGTTGCTGATTTTAATGCCGGGTTTGTGTTGCAAACTCGCTTATCTATTGTCATTTCTCATTCCATTGCGAAATGACGTATTCAACAACGAAAAAAATTGAATTTTTTTCGTTGTTGAAAATTGAGGAATAATTTTTTGCGATGTGCTTTTACACGGCATTTCAGAAAAAAATAATTTTCCTGTTACTCCCGCCGACTTTACCGCGTGAGCGTTCTGAAATGATTGTAAATCAGTTTGCCCGATTCGGTCAGGTCGCTTTCTGCCCAGCCGCTTGTCTTTGCGCAGTTTTCGAGAATGACGCTCGCCGTCTCATTCTTGTTGCACAGGCTCCAGTTCATGTGGCTGATGTTGTACTTTTTAATCAGCGCAAACCAGCTGTTTGATTCCGCCGCGTTAAAGCCGCCGTCGCCGCTTGCGTTGCACGTTCCGAATTCCGTGATGAAGACAGGCATTCCCTTTGTTATGACATTTTCGACGCGCGATTTCAAATTGGAATGAGTGCCCGCATAAAAATGGAACGTGTACATCACGTTGTCGAAGTTCAGTTTGTCCGCCCACGCCTCGTCCAAATCCTGCGACCAAGTGTTCGTGCCGACGATAATCACGGCATCCGGCGCGTTTTCGCGGATTTTCGGGATGACTGCTTGCGCATACGGCTTGATTGCGGTGCTCCACGGTGAGCCGGTCGGCTCGTTGCAGATTTCATAGAGGACGTTTCCGTAGCTGGCATATTTTTTGGAGATTTCGCTGAGGAATGTGATTGCTTCTGCCTGCGTCTCTTTCGGATTGTAATTGTGCACGTGCCAGTCTACCAGGACGTACATGCCGAGTTCCGTGGCGTAGTCGATTCCGTCGCAGATGAGTTTTTTCAGAGCCGCTTTATCGCCGCCATTGCAGTAGCCGTTGTAATCTTTCGGATAAAGTACAAGACGGATGCAGTTTGTGTTCCAGTCGTCGAAGAGCGTTTTGAATGCGTCCTTGTTGACGTAGCGACTAAACTCCGTGCCGAAGTTTATGCCGTGCGTTGACATTCCGTACAATTGATATTTTTGGTCGTGTTCGTCATACAAATACGCGCCCGAAACATGCAGTTTTCCGTGCCTTTCAAACGGCGTGCCTGTCTGCGAGGCCGGCGGCGGATTCGGCGTAACTTCCGGCGTTGTGGGAGTTTCAGGCGGATTGCTTGATGACGCGCTTTTTGTTACGACCTCAACTTTTGTCAATTTCACGCCGAAGCCTTGAATAATCAGTCCGCTTGATTTCAGTGCGACTGCGTCCGAAGCGGTAAGCGTGTACGTGACGGTGTTTGAAGTCAGCTTAAAAGCCGCGTCACTTCCGCTTCCAGACAATTCTGCGCCGTCAATGTTTCCCGACAAAAGTGGTTGCCAACTATTATTGTATATTTTTATGTCGTGATAGTCTGCCGAAGCGATTTCAGTGATCGAAAAAATCAGCCGGCTTCCTTCCGATACCGCGCTGAATTTTTCGGCGAGAATTGATACGTGGGAATTCCATGTCAATGTTTCTGCGCCGTTCCAGATTGTTTCCTGGGCTTCGGATTCAGAAGGTTTGTTCGGTTTTGAATTTTCGTCAGGTTTTTGATTATTTTCTGTGCCTGAACTGTCGTCGGGTTTGGAAGTGGCTTCAGAGTTTGAATTGCTGCCATTGCCGGGTGATGTTATAATATCGCAGGATAGAAGTGTACCCCCCCCCATCAAAAGAATAAGAAAAACAAAAGACAGTATGCGTGTAAAAGAAAAGCGTTGTTTCATGCGAGCCTCCGAAAAAATATCACAATAATTATACCGCATTATTCACGAAAAAGCAATAAATGAAAAAAATAAAAAAAACCTATAAAACCTATTGACAAAATAGGTTTTATTTGGCATAATTTCATTGTCGGGCGATCAATCCGACAATTTCGTTTTTAGGAGGCAAAAATGTACGCCACGGAATATTTTGAAAAACTTGTTCGTGAAAATTTCAGATTTGGAAAAATGCGCCTCTGTTGTCCTTGCGTGATTTAGGTGCAAATGCAAAATCAATTTCATGGATGCGGCGCGCTTTGTTCAGGCGGCGAATCCGCATTTCATTTTTTTTTATTGCTCCGAAAAATTTTAAGGAGAAATGATAAAAAGTTGGCTGAAACGCCGTCAACTTTTTTAAGGAGAAAATTATGGCAAATACAAAGCTTCATTTTGAAACGCTTCAACTTCATGTCGGGCAGGAACAGGCAGACCCTGCAAGCGACGCGCGCGCAGTTCCGATTTATCAGACAACGTCGTATGTGTTCCACAATTCGAAACACGCCGCGGACAGATTCGGGCTTGCGGACGCAGGAAACATTTACGGCCGTCTCACCAATTCAACGCAGGACGTTTTTGAAAAACGTATTGCCGCGCTTGAAGGCGGAAGTGCCGCGCTCGCGCTTGCTTCGGGAGCGGCTGCGATCACTTACACGATTCAGGCTTTGGCGCAGGCGGGCGATCACATTGTCGCGCAAAAAACAATTTACGGCGGAAGCTACAATCTTTTGAAGCATACGCTCAGTAAATTCGGAATCGAGACGACGTTCGTTGACGTGCACAATTTGGCGGAAATTGAATCTGCGATAAAGCCGAACACAAAGGCGATTTTCATCGAAACGCTCGGCAACCCGAACAGTGACATTCCCGACATCGACGCGGTTTCGGAAATTGCGCACAAGCACGGAATTCCGCTCGCAATCGACAACACGTTCGGAACGCCGTTTTTCGTGCGGCCGATTGAACACGGCGCGGACATCGTTGTGCATTCGGCGACAAAATTCATCGGCGGGCACGGAACGACGCTCGGCGGAATCATCGTGGATTCGGGAAAATTCGACTGGAAAAAATCGGGCAAGTTTCCGCTGATTTCAGGCCCGAATCCGAGCTATCACGGAGTTTCGTTTGCGGACGCGGCTGGACCTGCGGCGTTCGTCACTTACATTCGCGCGATTCTTCTCCGCGATGAAGGCGCGACGCTTTCTCCGTTCAATGCATTTCTTCTTTTGCAGGGAACGGAAACGCTTTCGCTCAGGCTCGAGCGTCACGCGGAAAATGCGCGCAAGGTAATCGAATTTTTGAGCAAGCATCCGAAGGTTGAAAAAGTCAATCATCCTTCGTTGCCGGAGCATCCGAATCACGCGCTGTATAAGAAATATTTTCCGAACGGCGGCGCGAGCATTTTCACATTCCAAATAAAAGGAGGACAAAAAGAAGCATGGGCGTTCATCGACAATCTGAAAATTTTCAGCTTGCTCGCGAATGTCGCAGACGTAAAGTCGCTCGTAATTCATCCCGCGACGACGACGCATTCCGAACTGAACGCCGAAGAACTCAAGGATCAAGGAATCTTTGAAAACACGATCAGGCTTTCAATCGGAACGGAACACATTGACGACATCATCGCCGATTTGAGCCAGGCGTTTGACGCAGTAAATTAAAGCGAAAAAATATTCGCAAAATTTTCAAAACAGTTTCTAAAAGAAACAAACATTTTTTATAGGAGTTATTATGAAAAAGATTTCAAAGACGATTATCGCGTCAGCGATCGCAATCGCTTCGCTTTCGCCCGCAATCGCAAAGCCAAAGTTCCGCACTGTCGAACAGATAAAGAAAAGCGGAACTGTGAAAATCGCAGTGTTCAGCGACAAAAAGCCTTTCGGCTATGTTGACGAAAACGGCGAATACCAAGGCTACGACGTGTACTTCGGAAATCGCATCGCAAAGGATCTCGGCGTGAAAGTGAAATACGTTCCCGTGGAAGCCGCAAGCCGCGTGGAAGTTCTCGCAACGGGAAAAGTTGACATCGTTCTTGCCAATTTCACCGTTACGCCCGAGCGCGCGGAAAAAGTTGACTTCGCGCTTCCGTATATGAAAGTCGCGCTCGGAATTGTCTCGCCCGAAAACGCACTGATTACAAAGCCCGAGCAGCTCAACGGAAAGACGCTCATCATCGCGAAGGGAACGACCGCCGAAACATTCTTCACAAAAAATTATCCCAAGGTCAAGCTGCTTAAATTCGACTTGTATTCCGAAGCATACAACGCTTTGCTTGACGGACGAGGAGACGCGCTTTCCACGGACAACACGGAAGTGCTCGCCTGGGCAATCGAAAACAAGGGCTTCGCCGTCGGCGCGGATTCGCTCGGAAGCCTTGACGCAATCGCGCCCGCAGTCACAAAAGGCAATTCCGAATTGCTCGGCTGGCTCAACAATGAAATCAAGTCGCTTGAAAAAGAGCAGTTTTTCCATGCCGACTACGAAGCCACGTTGCGCAGCGTTTACGGAAAAGATTCCGACGCGGACGCGCTCGTAGTGGAAGGCGGAAAGATTTAGCAACGATTTTCCGCGTGGCGAAGATATATTTTGTATCAAACTGAAAGCGACGGAAACAAAATATAAAATATATTTTTCCGCCGCTACCGGTAGCAAGCAGATATATTTTATATTTTCTTCGGAACGCGCGTCGGCGACGAAGTAGAAAATATATTTCTTTGCCGCAGACGGAAGCGGCAAGATATATTTTCTACTTCGTTCGGAACATGCGTCGGGAGCGATATATAAAATATATTTCGTTCGGAACACGTGTCGGCACGAAACTAGAAAATCTATCTCGCTCCCGCAAGGAAAAGCAAGTAAGTAGATTTTCTACTTCGTCCTTGCAATTTTCCAAGAGGAACAAAAGTTTTCGCTTCCCTTGGAAATAGCATCTGCACCGCTCCGCTTCCGTAAGGGGCTTCAAAAAAATTCTCGCGCGAGTTTTCGAAGCCCACCTATTCCATAAAATCGCGCAATATGCTACAATTAAGAAAGGTTTTGAAACTTCAAGGCCGCATTTTTTAGAAAAATGAACGTTGAATTTATAAAGCAAGTCATTCCAATGTTTGCGGAAGCGGCCGCGCTCACGGTAAAAATCGGTTGCGCAGGAATTGTGCTTTCCGCCGCCGTCGGAATTGTGTGCGCCGTCGTCCGCTATTGGAAAGTTCCGGTTCTTCGCATCGTCGTAAGCGTTTACACGGAGCTTTCTCGGAACACGCCGCTTTTGATTGACCTGTTCTTTTTGTACTTCGCGCTTCCTCGAATGGGCATAAAACTTTCCTCGCAGCAATGCGGAATCATCGGGCTTACGTTTCTCGGCGGAAGCTACATGGCGGAAACTTTTCGAAGCGCGCTCGAAACGGTAGGCAAAGTTCAGATTGAAAGCGGAATGTGCGTCGGCTTGAGCCGAACGCAGCTTGTGCGCTACATTGTTTTTCCGCAGGCTCTTTCCGTTTCGATTCCGGGGCTGTGCGCGAATTGCATTTTTCTGCTCAAAGAAACTTCGGTG
This sequence comes from uncultured Treponema sp., assembly GCA_947178095.1. GTDB lineage: Bacteria > Spirochaetota > Spirochaetia > Treponematales > Treponemataceae > Treponema_D. The sequence continues at coordinate 15,669 of CAMWWZ010000022.1, read as the reverse complement.
TTCAGCGCGGTCGCGCTCGCCGATTTGATGTACGTCGCGAAGGATTTGATCGGGCTTTATTACAAGACGCAGGAAACTTTGCTTTTGCTCGTGATTTCATATTTCGTGATCCTTCTGCCGATTTCTTTGCTCGGATATTTTTTTGAAAGGAGGCTGCGCTATGGCGAATTCGGTGCTTAATGAAGCTGTCGCGGAATCGTTCAGCGTTCTTTTCAAAGGAAAGAATTTCGCAAGGCTTTTGGGCGGGCTTGGAGTGACGGTAAAAATTGCGGCAATCTCTGTCGCAATTTCGATTTTCTTCGGATTCCTTTTCGGCATTCTGATGACGACTCGCAAAAAGCCGCTCAAAATTTTGTGCAGAGCGTACGTTGAATTCATGCGAATCATGCCGCAAATGGTGCTGCTTTTTCTCGCGTACTTCGGATTGACTTATGCATTCGGAATTTCGATTTCCGGCGAAATTGCGTCCGTCATGGTTTTCACTTTTTGGGGAACGGCGGAAATGGGAGACTTGGTTCGCGGCGCGTTGCAGTCGATTCCACTTCATCAGTACGAAAGCGGACGCGCAATCGGATTGACGGAAAATCAAATTTTCCGTTGCATAATAATTCCGCAAATAGTGAGGCGGCTCGTTCCGCTCAGCATGAATCTGATCACGCGAATGATAAAGACGACTTCGCTTGTCGTTTTTGTCGGCGTGATCGAAGTGATAAAAATCGGGCAACAGATTATCGAGTCAAACAGGCTTTCTGTTCCCACTGCGGCAATCGCGGTGTACGGCACAATTTTTTTCATGTACTTCATCGTGTGCTGGCCGCTTTCATTCATCGCAGGAAAAATCGAAAAACGTCAGAGGGGTATATGATAAAAGTTCCGCACGAATGGAACGCAAGCTTTTAATTTACATCGTAAATGGGAGTAATAAATGGCATTGCTCGAAATTCGAAACATAAAAAAGGACTTCAAGGAAGCGGGCGAAATTTTGAAAGGCGTTTCGCTTGATGTTGAGCGCGGAGAAACCGTCGTAATTCTCGGACCTTCGGGCTGCGGAAAAAGCACGTTGCTCCGCTGCATAAACGGCCTCGAACAAATTCAGGAAGGCGAAATTCTTCTCGACGGCGAAGTCATCAGCAACAGAAAAAATGACATGCACATAATCCGCCAAAAAATCGGAATGGTTTTTCAAAGCTACGATTTGTTTCCGAACATGACGGTTTTGAAAAATATTTTGCTCGGTCCGACCAAGGCGCAAAAGCGCGACAAGGCGGAAGTCATGCAGCAGGCAGAGCAGCTTCTTTCGCGCGTCGGGCTTCTCGACAAAAAAGATTTTTATCCACGCCAGCTTTCCGGCGGACAAAAGCAGCGCGTCGCGATTGTTCGCGCACTTTGCATGAATCCAGAAATTCTTCTTTTCGATGAAGTCACGGCGGCACTCGATCCTGAAATGGTTCGAGAAGTTTTGGACGTGATAATGGATCTCGCAAAGGAAAAGCGCACGATGCTGATTGTGACGCATCAAATGGAATTCGCGCGCGCGGTTGCCGACAGAATTGTTTTCATAGACGACGGCGTGATTGCCGAAGAATCTTCGCCAGAACAATTTTTTACGTCGCCAAAAACCGATCGCGCCAAACAGTTCCTGCACGCCTTCACTTTTGAAAAGCAAAAGTAGGGAAGCGTGGTGGTGACGCTTCACGAATGCAATTTTGCCGACAGTACTTTCCTCATTTTGACATGCGCCACGTCTGCTTCGATGAACGTGTCGGACATGATTTCGTAGCCGCATTTTTCGTAGAAGCCTGCGGCGGCAAGTTTGTATTCCTTTTTGAATCGCGCCGTCCAAACCGTCTTGTATTTGTCTGCTATGTCGTTCATCGTTTCAGCTCCGCGAGTGCCTCTTCCACGCTGTCATACACTTTCGCCTTGTGCAGGTTCTTGAGGATTTTGTCGCCTTCCTTCATCGTGCGGATCGTGGCGCGGTTCGGCTTGTCAAGCCCAATCCTGAACGGAATTTCGCCCTCGCGCAGGACGGTTTTTGTGAACATCGTAAAAAGCCCGGAAATGGAAATCCCAATTTGATCGCAGAAATCCGAAAGTCGCTTTTTGTCGCTGTCATTGAGTGTAACCGTGATATTTGCCATGTTTTCACCTCGCTTTGTGTGTTTTTCACAGCATAACACATAATTCCCGCAAAATCAAGTGTTTTTTCAGGGCGCATTTTTGCTTGCAACCAATTGAAAATCAGATTTACAAAAAATAAAAAATGTTCTATACTCAAGAATATAACGCGATGAAAATTCAAAAATGCACTTTGGCGGATGTTGGCGAACTCGCCATTTTGAACAAGCAGCTTATTGATGACGAAAAAAGTGACAATTCTATGAATCTCGCCGAATTGGAAATCCGGATGAAGGAATTCTTGGAAACGGATTACAGCGCATATTTTTTCATCGAAGATTCAAGGAAAATCGGATACGCGCTTGTTAGAAATTCCGGCACTCCGTTATATTTGCGGCAATTTCTCATCGAGCGAAATTACAGAAAACGTCATTATGGAATCGAGGCTTTTCAAACGCTTTTGCGACATTTGGATGTAAAAGAAATTGATTTGGAAGTGCTTCCTTGGAATGAAAACGCCCTCGCGTTTTGGAAACGTTGCGGATTCAAAGAAACTTGCATCGCCATGAGATATAAAGAATAACGCGCAAACACGAAAAATCTCGCGCGCCATTTCAACACGAATTTAATTGCTGATTTGTTCAAAAAAAATTTATTTTTTTTTGAAATTTCGCTTAAGTCTTTTTTTCAAACTCCGATAAAATTTATGTAGGGTGGTGAGAACCGGCGGGAGCAAACCGGGTTCTTCTATTGAAACTTGTTTCAATAAGCTGCTCAAAAAAACATGTAAGGAGATACACTATGGTTATCAATCACAACATGAGCGCAATGTTTGCGCAGCGTTCAGAAGGAATCACTGAACTGGCAAACCAAAAGAACATGGAGAAACTCTCGTCGGGCATGAAAATCAACCGCGCGGGTGATGATGCTTCCGGTTTGGCAGTGTCTGAAAAAATGCGTGCTCAAATTCGCGGCTTGAATCAGGCTTCTGAAAACGCGGAAAACGGCATTTCATTCATTCAGACGACAGAAGGCTATCTTCAGGAAACTGAGGATATCATCCATCGCATCCGCGAATTGGCCGTTCAGTCTTCAAACGGAATTTATTCTGACGAAGACCGCATGATGATTCAGGTTGAGGTTTCTTCTCTCGTGGATGAAGTTGACCGCATCGCATCTGCGGCGCAGTTCAACGGTATGAATATGCTTACGGGTCGCTTTGCTCGCCCGACTGGTGAGAATGTCGTTACTGGATCTATGTGGTTCCACATTGGCGCGAACATGGATCAGCGCACTCAGGTTTACATCGGAACGATGACATCAACTGCTTTGGGAATCCGCAATGTCGGCGACGAAACAAAGATTTCCCTTGCCGCTCCTGACGAGGCGAACCGCGCGATTGGAACTTTGGATCAGGCTTTGATGAAAATCAACAAGCAGCGTGCTGATCTCGGCGCATATCAGAATCGACTTGAAATGACTGTGGTCGGTTTGGACATCGGTGCCGAAAATCTCCAGGCTTCCGAAAGCCGCATCCGCGACACGGACATGGCTTCCGAAATGGTCGAGTTCACGAAAAACCAGGTGCTTACGCAAGCCGGCACGGCGATGCTCGCACAGGCGAATCAGCAGTCGCAGAATGTTCTCAGCCTCTTACGCTAGGATATAAGCGAATGCTAAAAAGCCCGCTCGAAGAGCGGGCTTTTTTTTGTCCTGAAAACTTTTCGCAAATTTGCCAATAAGTTCACTAGATTTCGCGCGGTGCTAAATGAAGTTTCATTCAAAACATCGCGCGTTTTTTTGCGATTGTTTCTTTACATAAAATGGCACCTCGAAAAACTTGCCTTTGGCAATTTTTTCGAATGTGCCGACGAGTTATAAGTCGCTATAATAGCGCGACTTATAACATCGCATTTTCAAAGTTACCTCTAAAAACTGAAGTTTTTAGAGGTTCCACAAAACGAATTCTTTTTGTCCCGAAGAATTTTCGAGCGGACCTTGCGTGGGATTTGCCGCGCGCGCGTTTCCGAAAAAGTCCTCGTTGAAGACGATTTCCGAGCCGTCGGGATTTTCGAATTTCTGCTCCGACTCGAAGGCTTCGCCCAAAGTTTTAGTGGAAATCGTCGCCACTTTTCCTTTCGGCAAAAATTCGTAGACGTTCGTTTTGAACGTGATTTTTCCGCTGTCGTCTGAAATCGAGAATTCCACTTTGTGCTCCGTGTCAACGAATGCGTCGCTTTCTTTTTTCATCGGAACTGCGCCGTTGAAAAATGCGTTGCCCGCAGCCCAGACGGGGAGGGGATTGTAGTAGCGGTCGCTCGGCTCGCTTCCCATTCCGCAATATCCTTCGAATTGCGAAAGCCATTCTTCCTGCGTCGGATATTTGTCGAACGGAATCGTTCCGCAAACGACGTTCGCGTCTGTCCATTCCGCGTCCTTGCATTCTTCCTGAAGCTGCTCGAGGAAAGGACGCTTTTTTTGCTGGACGAAAATATTGTTGTAGAAGCGGCAGTCGCCGTGCAGAATCGTCATAAATCCCATGATTTCCGTTCTGTGCGGAACATGGTACGGAGTGTAGCGCGGAGCGGGCTTTGTGAGCGTTCCGTTGTCAACGCCGCGTCCGACTGCGGTGAAACTTCCCGCGATGAAATTGTGGACGACAGCCACTCCCTGCGTTGGAAGTTTGAGCGCGTAGTCGGAAAGAAGCAGGTTGTTGTCAACGAGCGTCGGTCCGTGCGAAACTTCGATGAAAATGTCCTCTCCAAGTCCGTCGATATTTTCCTTGCCGATTTCCTTGAGAGGCACGGTATTGTCGTGGAAAATATTCTGCGTGACGCGAGTTCCCTGCGCCTGCCAGTCGAGCCAAAGTCCGCGCGTGCAATGATGGAAATGATTTCGCCTGATTATAACGTCGATGGCGGCATGCATTTTTATTCCGCCGATTTCCGCGCCAGCGAGATTCTGCTTGTTGTTGATGTGATGGATGTGGTTGTCCTCGATGATTGAAAAAACTCCGCCCAAATGTCCGACGATTCCCGTCTGGCCGCAGTCGTGGATTTCGCAGCGGCGGACGATGTGCGAGCCGATTCTTTCTTTTGTCCAGCCTTCGATTTGCGCCTGGCAAATGTTGTCGCGCTCGGTCTGAGTTCCGTCCTTGAATTTCGTCTTGAGCCATTTGTTGTCGTTGTTCGGCTGCTTGTATTTTCCGAGCGAAATGCCCGAGCATTTTGAATGGCAGACTTCGCAATCTTCTATAATCCAGCCTTTTGACCAATGCGGGCCGATCATTCCTTCCTGGTACGCCGTGGGGGGTGCCCATTGCGTCGCCGCCTTGCACACTTTGAATCCGCTGAGCGTGATGAATCCGATTCCCTCGCTCGAAGGATAGAAGCAATTTTCGCGCACGGTGATTTCGACATTTTCTTCGTTGGGATTTTTTCCGTGGAAATTGGCGTAAATCAAAGTTTCGTCCGTTTTTTCGTCCTGCTCGGTGTACCATTTGTAAATCGAAAATTCCTTGTCCCATGATTTTTCGTAGACTTTCGGATTGAGAACATCTTCGAGCGACGTGGCTTCGTAAAGCGACTTGTCATTCAAAAAAACTTCGCCCGTGTGCGCGACGTAAAACGCGATGAACCAGTCGCCGCTCACCAAAGTTTTGTAAGGATTGTATTCGCCGAAAATTCCGTTCGGAATGCGCGCGAGGTAAACGTCGCCTTTGTATTGCGTCCAGTTTTTTATTTGCTCCGCGCCAGTGATGACGGCGGCGCGCGGCTTTTCCGAGCGGTAGACGATTCTGTTTTCCGCCGTTCCCGCGTTTTTCGGATTGACATATTCCCTGTAGATTCCGGGCGCGACAATCACTTCGTCGCCTGCGCGCGCGACGGCCGCCGCCTCGCCGATTTTTTTGAACGGATGATTTTTTTCGCCGTTCCCGCTTCGCGTTGCATTTGTGTCAACATAGAAAGTCATTGTTTCCTCCAAAAATTCATTTTCGCAATTTTGCGAATGAAAGTGCTAAGTCAATTTTTCGTCACGCGGACTTTGCCATGAAAGAAAATCCGCATTCGTAGACTTTATATCACATTTTCCAAATTTGCGCAAGGTCTTGCATTGTTTGTCTGATTTGTGATATAATGTCCGTCAAATAAAATTATTCGAGGTTTATATGAGTTTGTTTGGCGGAATTATTTCCATAAAAGGAATCACTTGCCTTATGTCCAGCGTTTTCATCATTGCGGCGTTGGGCTATCTGCTTGGACGCATCACCGTGAAAGGCGTCTCGCTTGGAACTGCGGGCGTTTTCATCATCGCGCTTGTGTTCGGATGCCTTTTCTATCCGTTCTTGGAAGGACAGACAAAAGGATACACTTCCAACGCGCTTAAGATTGTCGAAAATCTTGGGCTGATTTTGTTCGTGACTTCGGTGGGATTCATCGCAGGCCCGAATTTCTTTTCGAACTTAAAAAAGAATTTCAAGTCGTACATTTTGCTCGGCGTGCTGATAATTTTGGTCGGCGGACTTTCGTGCGCGGCGTGCATCGCGTTCGACATTAAGGCTTTCGGAAGCGACGCGCAGGAAGCGGCGGCGATGCTCGTCGGCTTGCTTTCGGGAAGTCTTACTTCCACGCCGGCATTTTCCGCGGCAAAGGCCACTGTTAATGGTCCTGAACTTGAATCGATTGTCGCAGTCGGACACGGAATCGCGTATATTTACGGAGTAATCGGCGTTGTGCTTTTCGTTCAGATTGTGCCGAAAATCATCGGAGCGAACATGGACGAAGAGCGCGCGCACCTCGTGGCGGCGGACGCCGGAACAAAGAAAACCTACAAGGGAAAATTGATTGAAATGGATGCCTACGGATTCATGCCGTTCGCGCTCGCGGCGGTGGTGGGAATCATCGTCGGCGGAGTCGATTGGGGGAAAATGATTGGAACGATTTTCGGGCATCCGAACTGGTCGTTCGCGCTCACCACGACTGGCGGATGCCTTTTGGTTTCGCTCGTGTTCGGCTATCTCGCGCATGTCGGTCCTATCGATCTCACTCCGCTTGACGTGACGCTCAAGGAATTCCGTGAGCTTGGTCTCATGCTTTTCTTGATTGGCGCGGGTGTCGCGGGCGGCGCGAGTTTCGTAAAATATTTCAAAGTGATTTACTTCATCTACGGAATCATCATGACGACGCTTCCGCTTATCGTGGGATATTTCTTCGCGCGCTACGTCCTCAAGTTGAGCCTTTTGAACAATCTCGGCTCGATTACGGGCGGAATGACTTCCACTCCCGCGCTCGGAACTTTGATTTCCACGGCGGGCACGGAAAACGTCGCTTCGGCTTATGCCGCAACATACCCGATGGCTTTGATCGCCGTCGTCATTGTCTCGCAAGTTTTGATTATTTTGTTCAGGTAGAAAAATGGCAAAGTATCCGTTTCAGAATATCGAAGTAAAATGGCAGAAGTATTGGGAAGAGAACAAGACTTTCCGCGTAACGGAAGACGAGTCGTTTCCCAAAGAAAGGCGGCGGTATGTCCTCGACATGTTCCCGTACCCGAGCGGCGCGGGACTTCACGTGGGGCATCCCGAAGGCTACACGGCGACTGACATTTATTGCCGATATCTTCGCATGAACGGCTACAACGTGCTTCATCCGATGGGCTACGATTCGTTCGGGCTTCCGGCGGAAAACTACGCGATAAAGACGGGAACGCATCCTTCAATCACGACGAACGCGAACATTGCCAATTTTACGCGGCAAATCAAGGCTCTCGGATTCAGTTATGATTGGGAGCGATGCGTTTCGACATGCGAGCCGGATTATTACAAATGGACGCAGTGGATTTTCCTTCAACTTTACAAAAAAGGGCTTGCCTACGAAGCGGAAACGCCGATAAATTGGTGTCCTTCCTGCCTCACGGGTCTTGCGAACGAAGAAGTAAAAGAAGGAATGTGCGAGCGTTGCGGCTCGGCCGTCACCCGAAAGACAATTCGCCAGTGGATTCTGCGGATTACGGATTACGCGGAGCGGCTTCTTGCCGACCTTGACAAACTTGATTGGCCCGAAAGCGTAAAGCTCATGCAGAAAAACTGGATCGGAAAGTCCGTGGGCGCGGAAGTCGATTTCGCCATCGCGGACGCGAACGGAAAGGATTCAGGAAAAAAACTTACTGTATACACGACGCGCGCGGACACGCTTTTCGGCTGCACGTACATGGTTATGTCGCCAGAGCATCCGCTTTTAAAGGAAATTACAACTCCCGAGCAAAAAGCGCAGGTGGACGCTTACGTGGCGGAAGCCGCGAAAAAGTCCGACCTTGAGCGCACGGATTTGAACAAAAACAAGACGGGCGTTTTCACCGGAAGTTACGGAATTGATCCTGTGAACGGCGCGCTTGTTCCGATTTGGATTTCGGACTATGTTCTCATTTCCTATGGAACGGGCGCGATCATGGCTGTGCCCGCACACGACGAGCGCGACTGGGATTTTGCGAAAAAGTTTGACCTTCCAATTATAAAAGTCGTTGCTTCAAAAGAAGAAATTGCGCGGCTTGGCGACGGAAACGAAGAAAAAGGAGCGCAGTTGCTCGCTCAGGCGGCGCAAAATCCGCAGGAATACGAAAAACTTGCGGCTTCATATCCTGACATTTTCGGCATCGCCTCCGAATGCACTTCCGCAAAAGACGGCTATGCAATCAGTTCTGGATTTTTGACCGGCAAAAAGACAAAAGACGCAATCAGCGCAATGATTGATTTCCTTGACGAAAAAGGATTCGGAAAAAAAGCCGTGAACTACAAGCTTCGCGACTGGATTTTCAGCCGCCAGCGATATTGGGGGGAGCCGATTCCGCTTGTTCATTGCGAAAAATGCGGCTGCGTTCCCGTGCCCGAAAGCGAACTTCCTGTGCGGCTTCCCGATGTCCAGTCGTACCAGCCGACGGGGACAGGTGAAAGCCCGCTTGCCGCGATCGAAAGTTTCGTAAATTGCGAATGCCCGAAGTGCGGCGGAAAGGCGAAGCGCGAGACGAACACGATGCCGCAGTGGGGCGGCTCGTGCTGGTATTATTTGCGCTACCTCGATCCGAAAAATGACGCTTCGTTCTGCGCGGCGGAAAAAGAAAAATATTGGATGCCGGTGGACTTGTACGTGGGCGGCGCGGAACATGCCGTGCTTCACTTGCTGTACGCGCGATTTTGGCACAAAGTCCTTTACGACATCGGCGCGGTTTCCACGGAAGAGCCGTTCCAACGCCTGATAAATCAAGGCCTCATCACTTCGTTCGCGTTCCAGCGGAAAAACAAAACGCTTGTTCCTGCCGATGAAGTTGAAGAAAAAGACGGAAAATATTTTGAAAAGGCGACCGGCGAAGAAGTGGAGCAGATTATCGCGAAAATGTCGAAGTCGCTCAAAAACGTCGTGAATCCCGACGAAATGATACAAAAATACGGCGCGGATTCCGTGCGCATGTACGAAATGTTCATGGGACCGCTCACCGTCTCGAAGCCTTGGAACACGCAAGGGCTCATCGGCATAAATCGCTTCCTTGAAAAAGTTTGGGCGACGAGCGAAAAGGAAATGCGCGATTTCGACATCGAAGGAAAAATCGACGACGAGAATCTCGCATCACTTCGAAAAACTTTTTCGCGGACAGTGAAAAAAGTGACGGAAGACACAGCCTCGCTCAATTTCAACACGGCGATCAGCCAAATGATGATTTTCGTGAACGAAGCCGCAAAAGCGGAATTTCTCCCGAAAAAAATGTGGGCGGATTTCGTCCTCATCCTTTCGCCATACGCTCCGCACCTCGGCGAAGAACTTTGGCAGAAACTCGGAAACGATCGGACTCTTGCTTACGAGGCTTGGCCGAAATTCAACGAGGAATTCTGCAAGGAAAGCGAAATTGAAATCGTGGTCATGGTGAACGGAAAGCTTCGCGACAAATTCCGCGCCGCTCCCGGAACGGAAGAATCGCAGCTCAAGGAAATGGCTTCGCGCACCGAGGGCTACAAGAAATTCACGGAAGGAAAGCAAGTGGCGAAAGTCGTCGTCGTTCCAAATAAGCTTGTGAACATCGTGGCGAAGTAAATGCGCGAAAAACGAGGGCAAACCTATTGACATTATTTCGTGTTTTCTATAAAATATTTAAACTTATATTGAATTAAAGGCAGGTAAAATATTATGAGAAGGTGCGACATTTGCGGCAAAGGCTCGCAGCACGGAAACAGAGTGAGCAAGACTTACCACCACACAAGGCATGTTTGGCTTCCGAACCTTCACAAAGTCAAGGCAGACTTTGGCGATGGCGGCGCGCGCAGAATCAACGTTTGTACGCAGTGCTTGCGAAGCGGTTTCGTGGTGAAAAAAGTCCACGTTCCGAAAGAAGTGGAAAAATAATTTCGCTTTGATTTTGCGCTGAAACGAATGGCGAAGTTCTTGATGTTTTGGCGCGGTTTTAATTCTTGATTCATGCAGAAGATTTTTTGCACCAACTATTGTGTTGTGATAAATGGCGTGAAATCTGACTGCGATACCTCATGTGAACAACATACCTCGATGTTTTCGTCGAGGTATGTTGTTTTTAGTGCTTTACAAAACTTTTGTTCGTGCATGGGAGGGGTAATGCGTCAACGCGCTGAACCATTTTGTGTCTGCAAAGGGTTTTTGAAAATTAACGAACAATTTTTCTATGGATAAACGAAAACTTTCTGCACGGCTTGTAATTTTCAGCATTTCTTTCTTGGCATTGATTTTTCTCTCTTTGTTCTTGTATGAACGGACGCATTGAAAAATATCAATTGCTGCGAAAAATGACTTGGGCGTTCCTCTGCACGTTGAAATTGACGTTTGCGATAGACATAAAGAAATAAAACTGGATGCAAAAAAACTTCGTATAGATTGCTGCTTGAGCATAAAAAGGGTTGATGACGATTTGATATTTGGAACATTGCGAATATTCGATGAAGCAAAGAATTGCCTGTTATATGAAACGAAACTCAATCGCCATGGATCAATATGGGGACAAAATAACGATGAGTTTCCTTTACGCCTTGATTTTATGATTTTTCAAAATTCCAATGGAAACTGTGATGTCGCGTTTGATCCGTTTTGATGATTGAATAGGAGGAACTTACCAGTTTTGAAAAATAAGCGATGTTGATAATATGAAGCCGCTTGCGACTTGACGAAGAATTGTTTTTTTGATAATATATTTTCATTGAATCTGTGCGCGCAATTCAGTTGCATTGCATGGTTGTGCGTCGTTCGCAAAAAGGGGACAAAATGCTATACTCTGAACCTACGAACCTTGCGGTCGTGGCATGCCCGGGCGGCGAATCTTTTGCCGACGAAGTTATCACTCATCTGCGCAATATCTACAAACATCGTTTCACTTTAAAAAACGAGACGATTTCCAAAAGATACCAAATCGATAAAAATGAGCTTGTAAAGCAAATAAATTTAGGAAGCGACATAAACACGTCGGACATCGCGATGCGAAACGCGACAGACAAATATCGCCCGCCGGTTTTCAAAGTCAAGGCGCGATTCACGTATTTTATGAACGGCGAATTCAAAACCGAACTTTTGGAATGCGTACGCGGAAAAGACGTTTTCATTTTCCAGGACGTTGAAAACCACGAGCCGCTCGCGCTCAATGACGGAAAGAACATTATGTCTCTTTCGGTGAACGACCATGTGATGTCGATGCTTGTTACTGTTGACGCCGTTCGGCAGGCGGGCGCGGCAAGCGTGAGCCTTGTTGTTCCGGCATTTCCGTATAGCCGCCAGCACAAAAAGAAAGGCCGCGAAAGCCTCACTGCGAGCATGCTCGGGCACATCTACGAACTTCTTGGCGTAAAGCGAATCATCACACTTGACATTCATTCGCGCGAAATCATAAATGCGTTCAATACGATTTCATTGGAAAACCTGCACGCAAGTTATCAGATAATTCGCGAGCTGGCGAAGCTCCTCGACCTCACTGGAAAGACCGAAGATTTGGTCGTGGTTTCGCCCGACACGGGAGCTGTGGACAGGAACAAATTCTATGCTTCCGGTCTCAAGCTTCCGCTTGCGATGATTTACAAGGAACGCGACTATTCAATCGTGACGCAGGACGCGCACAGCACGAACATAAAGTCGGTGAAACTTTTGGGCGACGTTCGGGGCAAGGTCGCGTTTCTTGCCGACGACATGCTCGGCACAGGCGGCACGCTTCTCAAGGCGATGCAGTTTCTCAAAGAGCAGGGCGCGACAAAAGTCATCGCCGCGATTTCGCTTCCGTTTTTTACCGGCAACGCGATCGAACTTTTCGACGAAGCGTACAAGCAAGGCTGGTTTTATCGAATTATCGGAACGAATGCCGTTTATCACGAAAAGCTCAAGAACAAAGAATGGTACATCGACACGAACGTTTCGGGGCTTTTCGCCAACGTCATCACGCGCGTTCATCACAATCAGTCGCTCGGTGATTTGCTCGACAATCGCAACATTATCGAAAAACTTGTACGGCTTGACACGAGCGTAAACGAGGACGATGAATAATTGCGTCCTCGCAGTTGACATAGGAACGAGCGCGCTGAAGGCGGCGGTAATTCGCGCCGACGGAAAAGTCTTGGATTTTTGTCGAGAAGAATTTGCACCGATAAAAATTCCTTACGAACAAAAATTTTCCCAAAAATGGATTTTCGCATTCGGCGCGGCTTGCAAAAAAATGCAGGGCGCGATTTCTGATGCGCGCGCGATTTGCGTTTCCGGCAATGGACCAACTTTGGTTTTTGAAGACGGAACGACGCTTTTGTGGAACGCGCCTATTTCGAAAAATGCAGAATTGAAAAATGCGGAAGCGGAACTGGAAAACGCCGCGCCTGATTCAAACGGCATTTTTTGTGAAGCGAAAAAATCAATTTTCATTCCAAGAATTCTCGCTGCGAAAAATATTTTTCCCGCGCAATGGAACGAAGGCAAAAAAATTTTTTCTTGCCCTGAATTTTTAATCAATAAAATTTGCGGAGCGCAAATCACGATTCTTCCCGAAGCGCGATTCAAGGCGGCTTATTGGTCGGAAGAAATTTTGGATGCGTTGGGAATTCCGCGCGGAATGCTTTGCGATTTTTTTCCCAGCATGAAAATCGCAGGATACGCCACGGAAAAAGCCGCCTGCGAATTCGGCGTGCCTTACGGAATTCCTGTCATTGGGGCGGGACCTGATTTTGTAGCCGCTCTAATCGGCACTGCCACAATAAAAGCCGGCGCGTTGTGCGATCGCGCAGGTTCAAGCGAAGGGCTGAATTTGTGCACGCCTTTTCCAATCATGGCGGACGAAATCCGAACGCTTCCTTCGCCAGTCGCGCCTTTTTGGAATGCCTCTTTTCTAATCGAAAATCCCGGAAAATCGAATTCTGAAAAAGTGAAAAATTTTGCGAAAGGAATTCGCACGCTAAAAAAATGCGCGGAAAAACACGGCGTTTTTTTCGACGACACAATCGCAATTACAGGCGGGCAATCTCGCGATGAAAATTTGATTCAGGAAAAAGCGGAGGCGGCTGGAATAAAAATCGCGCTCGGACAAATTGCGGACGCGGAACTTTTGGGCGACGCTGCGATTGCGTTTACCGCGCTCGGCGAATTCGATTCGCTTCAAAGCGCGACGGACGCGATTTGCAAAAAGCAAAAAATTTTTTATCCGAAAAATTCAAAAGGCGAAAAATGAAAGTCATAAAAATTCCTCAAAATTTGAAAACGATAATTTTCGACATAGATTCCACGCTTTACACAAACGAGGAATATGCGTTCGAACAAGTCGATTGCCAAGTGCGACGTTTCGCAAGCGAGCGCGGAATTTCCGATGACGAGGCGCGAAAATTGGTGGCAGATTTCCGCGAAAAATTCGCGCGCGAAAATGGCGGAAAAAAAATCAGTCTTTCGAACACGCTTCTTTCTTTCGGCGTTCCGATTCAAAAAAGCGTAGAATGGCGGCGCGAACTTTTGGAGCCGAAAAATTTTTTGACGCACGACGAGCGTTTGCAAAAAACGCTTTCCGCGCTTTCGGAAAAATTCAATTTGATTTGCGTGACGAACAATCCTGTAACGCCCGCGAAAAAAACTCTCGTCGCTTTAGGCGTGGAAAGCCTGTTTTCGGACATCATCGGACTTGACACTTGCAATGTTTCAAAACCAGCGCGCGAGCCGTTTTTGCTTGCCGCCGAAAAATGCGGAAGCCACGCGCAAGAATGCCTGAGCGTTGGCGACAGGTACGACTTGGACATTTCCGTGCCGCTCGAACTTGGAATGGGAGGGGTATTGGTCGAGGGCGTGGCGGATGTGTACAGGCTGCCAGATTTTTTGCAATGATAGATTTTGCGAAGGGCTTGAAAAAAAAATCGCTTTGGTGTATATTATGAAAACGGTCCATTAGCTCAACTGGATAGAGCGGCCGCCTCCTAAGCGGCAGGTTGTGTGTTCGATTCACATATGGGCCAAAAAGGAGAGCGCGGCGGAACGCCGCGCTCTCCTTTTTGAATTTTGCAATTCTCGCAGAAATTGCCACTGGAAAAAAATCGATTTTTGACTTATAATGAATTATGGTTTTTACGATTCTTGGAAGCGGCACGAGCCACGGTGTTCCTGTGATTGCGTGCAAATGCAAAGTGTGCTCTTCGCAAGACGCGCACGACAGGCGGCTCCGCGCGAGCGCTTTGATAACGAACGAAGCGGGCGGAAAGACGACGCGCGTTTTGATTGACGTGGGGCCCGATTTCCGCGAGCAGGCTTTGCGCGCGAAAATTCCTTCGCTCGATTTGATTTTGCTCACGCACGGACACGCCGACCATTTGCACGGCCTCGACGACATTCGGATTTTCAGCCATACGAAAGTTCCGCATTCTTCGACAAAAGTCGATGACGCTGCGAAAAACGCTCCGCCCGAAGGAATCCATATTTTTGCGAACGCGGAAACTCGCAAAATCGTGCGGCTTCATTTCGACTACATTTTCAAGCGCACCCAAGTGGGAGGGGGAAAGCCAAGAATAAAATTGCTGCGCGGCGAAAGTCTCACGCCGAAAAATCCGCTTGAAATCGGCGGAATGCAAATAATTTCAATTCCGATGAAACACGGAAAAGTGGACTGTTTGGGTTATCTTGTTTCCACGCGCGACGGGGAGGGGAAAAAGCTCAGCGTCGCCTATTTGACCGACTGCAATTTCATCGGGCAAAAATCCATAGATTTGATTTTGGAAAATTGCGGCATTTTGGAACACGCCGTAATAGACGGGCTTCGCGAAAGGCCGCATTCCACGCATTTCAGTTTTTCGCAAGCCCTGGACGTGGCGGAAAAAATCCGGCCGCGCCACACTTGGATGACGCACATTACGCACGACAAAAGCCATGAGGAAGTGAAATTGCATCTTGAAACGATTCTCGCGAATTATCCGAATTTGACGGAAATCGTAAAAAGCGGCGGAAGCGTCGAGCCTGCCTACGACGGCTTGGAATTGGTCGTTCGTTAATTAAAGCAGTAAACCACCGGCTATGCCGGTGAGACTGTCAAAGTTATACA
>CAMWWZ010000021.1 GCA_947178095.1 uncultured Treponema sp. | reverse complement strand
GGACGTGAACGCGAGAGACGAAGACGGCAAGACCGCGCTTATGACAGCGGCGGAAAAGAACGAAGCGCATATCGTACAGCGGCTAATCAAAACGGGCGCAGAAGTGGACGCAGAGGACAATGAGGAGAAGACCGCCCTCATATACGCGGCGCAGAACAACGCGATGGGGTCAGCGAAACTTCTCATCGAAGCGGGCGCAAAAGTGTGGGCACAGGATGCGGAGTCCAAGAGCGCCCTCGCGTATGCGGCGGCGGAAAATGCGGTCGAAATGATGCGGCTTCTCATCAAAGCCGGCGCAGACGTAGGCGCACATGACGATGACAGCTGGACTTGGACTGGGCTTATGGCTGCGGCAATGAATAACGCGACCGATGCCGTACAATTGCTCATCGAATCCGGTGCGAACGTAAACGCGAGGGGCATATATAACATGACTGCGCTCACGGCGGCGGCAGATAAAAACGCAGTAGACAGTGCGAGACTGCTCATCGCGGCAGGCGCGGACGTGAACATATTTGCGGACGCCGTGCCTCCGATTGTACATGCGGCCGATGCGAACGCGGCAGACATCGTACAGATGCTCATCGAAGCCGGCGCGGACGCGAACGGAATAAGCGAAACTTGCACAACCGCGCTCATGTGTGCGGCAGGCAATGGCAACGCGCATATCGTTCAAATGCTCCTCAAGGCAGGCGCGGACGTGAATGCAGATAACGATTATTACGATACCGCGCTCTTGTGGGCGACGAATACGAAAGCACCGTCTGCCGAGGTCGTGAAATTGCTCCTAGAAGCGGGCGCGAACGTGAACGCGATGAACAAATATGGCTACACCGCGCTCAAGTATGCAGAAGAGCGCGACGCGGCGGACGTGATTGCACTGCTCAAGGCGGCAGGAGCGAAAACGGAAGAATAGGAGAAACGGATGAAAAGCGGTCGGAATGGTAACCACCGCACATTCTTTAAGGAGGCGAGCATGAAACAAAGATTGGTATTTCTTATGGCGGGCTTGTTCTGCGTTCTGTCCTTGAGCGCGTGTGTAAGACTGCATGCGGACGCAAAGACGAACGCGCTCTTTGAGGCGGCAAAGACCAACAACGCAGACGAAGCGCGGCGGCTCATAGAGACCAGCGCGGACGTGGACGCAAAGAGTTATTTCGGCGTTACGGTGTTAATGGTTGCGGCAGGAAACAATGCCGTGGACGTGACGCGGCTTCTGCTCGCGGCGAATGCCGACGTGAATGCAAAAAACAAATACGGCACAACAGCGTTGATGATTGCGATAATAAATAATGCCTCAGACACAGCGCGGCTTCTGATAGAGGTAAATGCCGACGTGAACGCAAAGTCCAATGACGGCATGACCGCGCTGATGTATGCGGCGAAAGAGTATGACATGGATATGGTGCGGCTTCTGCTCATAGCGAACGCCGACGTGAAAGCAAAGGACAAATATGGCTCGACTGCGCTCACGTATGCGATAGAGAAAGGGGCGTTGGACGTGGCGCGGCTGCTCATCGAAGCTGGCGCAGACATGAATGCGAGGAACGATGACGACAAGTCGGACGCGCTCAGAGCAGCGGCAATGGACAACAACACCGAAGAAATGGCGCGGCTCATTGCCGAAGGCGCGGACGTGAACGCAAAGAGCAACTACGGCTGGACTGCGCTCATGCGGGCGACATGGCACGACGCGGCGGATGCGGCAAAGCTGCTTATCGAGGCGGGCGCAGACGTGGACGCAACGGACGATGACGACGGTCAGACCGCGCTCATGCTTGCGGCAAGGGAAAACTCGGCAGACATGGCGAGACTGCTCATCGAGGCAGGCGCGGACGTGGAGGCGACGGACAAAGACGGCCGGACCGCACTCGTGTATGCGGCAAGAGAAAACGCGGTGGATGCGGCGAAAGTGCTGATAGAGGCGGACGCGGACGTGGACGCAAAGACACATTTCGGCGTAACCGTACTCATGCTCGCGGCAGTGAAGCACGCGACAGACGTGGCGAACCTGCTCTTACAAGCGGGCGCAGACTTGGAGGCAAGGGACAATTACGGCAGCACAGCGTTGTTAACAGCGGCAAGAGACTACCATGCAGCAGACGTAACACGACTGCTCGTCGAGGCCGGTGCGGACGTAAACGCACGGAACATACACGGCTATACCGCGCTGATACATACGGCAAGCACCGGCGCGGCGGACACGGCAAAACTGCTCATCGAAGCGGGCGCAGACGTGAACGCACGGGACAAAGACGGCAGAACCGCGCTCTGGTGGGCAAAAAACCGCAAGGCGAAAAATGTGATTGCACTGCTCAAGGCCGCCGGCGCACAATAGCGCGCAAGCGGTGTCCTGGAGTGCGCGGAATTACGCTCCCGCAGTGCGTATGGAGACTTCCCCACAAACTACACCTCTATTATCCGCGAATGCGTGATCACTTCGTTGCCGCTTTCGGTGACGAGCACATCGTTTTCCAGCCGAACGCCGCCGAGCTCCGCGTCGTACAAGCCCGGCTCGAGCGTTACGACCATGCCCGGACGGAAAACCGTTTCCGAATCGGCGCGCTGGCGGACGAAAGGCCCTTCATGGATTTCAAGCCCGATTCCGTGCCCCAAGCCGTGCGGCATCGCGCGGTGCGCCTTGGAAAAAATCTCGTCGGCTTTGGCGGCGGCCATTTTTACGGGAACGTCTTTTTTGTAGAATTCAAGGCATTCCTGCGCGGCGTTTTTTACGAGCGAAATCAATTCGGATTGCGCGGCCTTCAGCTTTCCTTTTGCAATCGTCAAAGTGGTGTCGCTCGTGTAGCCTTCGTAGACCACGCCGAAATCCAAAATCGAAAGCCCTTTGCCTGGCCATTCCGAAGCCGTGTAGTTCGGGAAGGCGTGAATCGCGAAGCTGCGCGAAGGTCCTGCGGCGAGCGTGTCGAATCCCGTGCGCTCGCATCCGTGCGCCCTGCATTCGCGCTCGATTAAAAGTGCCACGTCAGTTTCGGTTTTGATTTTTCCGCTTCGCACTTGCCTTTCGATTTCGTCGATGATCAAGTCGCCGATTCGCGCCGCTTCCTTTATGCATTCGATTTCGTACTCGTCTTTTACGAGGCGCATTTCTTTGGCGAAATTGTGGATTCCGTTTTTGCGGCAGAGAACGTCGTAGTTGCCGAGCGCGTCAACGTATTCCAAAAATTTCGGGTAGGAAGTTTCGGGCGAAATTTCGATTCTCTGCGAATTGATTTTCATCGTGCCCAAAACTGCTTTTATCGCGCGCAGCATGTTTCGCTCGTAGCGCATGGAAGGAATTATTTTTTCCACGCAGGCATTTTGCCTTGCCAAATTTTCATCCCACGGAATCAGGACGGAATTTCCTTCCGCGCCGATTATCAAAGTCGCGTCGCTCGCGTGTCCGCAAAAATATCGCAAGTTCACGTCGCGGTTTGATTCGTCGTCCTCGAAAATCACGGCATCGATTTTTTGCGCCTTCATTTCCTCGACAAGCCTTTTTCGCCGCGCTGAATAAATTGCGAGCATTTCGTCCTTTGTTTTTTTCTTCATAAAATTTCCCCTATGTTTTTATTATGCTCATTTTGCAAAGTCGATGATGTTGAGCGGCGTGGCGCTTCCCAAAATGCACAGCGCGGCAAATATGAGAAACGTCAGCGGCATATACTTTCCGCGTTTGATCAAAGTCAACGCGCACGATGCGATGCTGAAAATTATGTACAGCAGGGCTGCCGCGCGAGCGGGCGTGTAGCCTTCGGCGTCGATTTTTATGACGAACGCGAAAATCTGCATCGCCACCAAAGGCAGCATGAAAAGCGCGCCGTATCTTCGGAAAAACACGAAAAACGGACTTTCATCGGGCATCGAGGCAAAATAGAAAAACAGATAGCCGCTGGTCGCGAACGAAATGTATAGAAAGATTTCTCTCCCCGACATGCACATGCCGATAAACGTGAGAATATCCGTGAACAGTAATTTGAACAAATACAGGTACAGCAACGCAAGGAACAAAATCCCGATCATGATGAGAATGCGCAGCGCGATGAATTGATAGACGAAAGGCAGAGAAATCTGTTCGCGTTCCCGCGTCGCGAATGCGATGAAAATCATCGGCGAAAGCACAAAAAGCGAAATACATGTCAGCAGTGTAAAGATATTATTTAAAATATAGTAAGGAAAGTTTTTTTCCGAACTATAGAACGCAAGGTAAAGCACCATACGAGCGATAATTGCGCAAATAGAAAAAAATCCTGCGATCACGGCAGAGATTATGAAGTTGGGAAACGCGATGTCGCTTCCCTGCGTGCGCATCAAAATGAACATGATTATCGCGCACAGCGCGAGCGTCACTCCGACTAAAAGCACTTCCCGTCGCTCTCCACTCCCGATTTGCAAAAAAAGCCGCGGCAGCGCGAAAATCGAAAGCGCGAAAATTATCGCCTGCACCGCAAGTTGCGTGCGTCGCCTGAAACGCCTTTCCACAAGCAGTTGCGCCATCAACGAAAACAGCATTCCCCACACGCCTGCGTAAGCAAGCCGATTCATGCGTTCTGCGAATAGCAAAGATTTGCTGTTCCAATCGCCGTCGTAGAACAACGGATACGAAGTGCTCAGCGCCATCGCCACTGCCGTCACAATTTCAAGAACAAATAACGCCGGAAAACGCGCCACGGCGGACTTTAGCAAACGCCACAATTTCGAAAAAAAGCCCGGCTTTTGCGAAGAAGAATTTGTCATGAATGCGTCTCCATTAAATTTCCAAAAATTCAACTGCGCTTCTTTTTGAAAAATCTCGCGACTGTTTCATCCCGCGTCGCAGCCAAAATCAAAATTCCTGTTGCGGCGAAAACCAGCAATGTAAGTGTGAGCGGAATTCCGTTTCCCAAGAATCTTCCGAGCGCGGAAAACTTTTGCACGAAAAATTTATGCGCGAAGAAAGCGGGCGCGCTCGCTGCAATCGAAATCAAAATCATTTTCGCAGTGTAAACCACGCTTGATTTTACCACGCCGCCCACGTCGATTGTGCGCATTTTTTTCAGGAACGCGAAAAGCAAAACTGTGTTCGCGCCGCTCGCCGCGCTCAATGCGAACGCGATTCCCGCCCCGCGCCATTTGAAAGAAAGCGCGAACGAAAGAATTATGTCCGCCGCCATTGAAATTATTCCTGCGAGCGTCGGAAGCTTCGTGTTGCCTTGCGCGTAAAATGCTGGCGAGACGATTCTGTTCAACGCGATGAAAAACAATCCCGCGATGTGGAACGTGAACGCGCTCAAAGTCAGCGCGACGGAAGCGTCGTCGAAGCGGCGGCTTTTGTAAACGAGCTGAATTATTTCGCGCCCCGTGATGAGCGAATAAAACGTGATTGGAATCGTGATGAGCGCGATGATTTTTATCGCCCATGTCAGCATCGAATTGTATTCGCTCCATTGTCCGCGCTTTGCGAACGAAGAAAGGTCTGGCAAAATTACAGTTCCAATCGAAACTGCGAAAACTCCCAAAATCAATTCTTGCAGGCGAAGCGAATATTGAAGGCTCGAAACGACTCCTTCTCCGCAGCGTCCTGCGAGCGCGGTGGAAATCAAATCGTTGAGTTGGTATGAAGCCATTCCGATTATCGTGGGCACGATCAGCGCGACGACTTTTTTTGTTCCAGGATTGGAAAAAGTTTTTTTGAGCGAAATGAATTTGACGGACCATCCGCATTTGAAAACGAACGGCAATTGGAACGCCGCCTGAAGAAATCCGCCCGCGATTACGCCGACGGACATCGCCCGCGCAGGATTCGCCATTTTCGGCGAAAGAATGTAAGTTCCGAAAATCACGCAAAGGTTGAAAAGAATCGGAGTGAATCCGCTCGGAAGAAAAATGTTCTCGCCGTTCAAAATTCCTTGGAAGCACGCCGCCACGGAAATCACGAAAAGATACGGAAACATTATTCGCGTCAAAAGCGAAGTTTCGGCGACGAGAGCCGCTTCTTCCGATTTCAAAAAAATCCGCACCAAAACGGGAGCTGCGAGAATTCCCGCGCAAACGACGATCGCCGTCAAAAACGAAACGAGCGTGAACGTCGCGCAAACGAATTCGCGCGTTTCTTCGCGTTTTTTTCCGCTTTCCAAATATTCTTTGAAAGTTGGGATGAACGCCACGGAAATGCTGTTTTCGGCGAAAAGCCTTCGCAACAAATTCGGAATCAAAAACGCGATTCCGAAAGCGTCCGCGAGCGAGCCAGTTCCCAAAAAACGCGCCTTCGTCATTTCGCGCACAAGGCCGAGCACGCGGGAAATCATCGTGAGAAACGAAAGTTTTATGCCGGAAGAAACCAAATTCTTTTTCATCAAAGTTTTTCTATTATAAATCACTTTTCGGAAAAAAGTAAATAAGATTTGTGAAAATCCTTGCAAAATTTAGAAAGCGATGTTAGAATACTATAGATTTAAAATTTGGGAGAAGAAATGGCAAAGAAACAAATTTTCCAGCGCGTGGGAAAAGTTCCCATAATTCCAATCTCTCTAAAAATTCTTGTTATTTTCATTTCGCTGGTTTTGATGTCGAACTTTATGACGAATTTGATTTCCGTCCAGCTCACGCAAAGGCAAGTCATCAATTTGACGAATTCTCTCACTGTCTCGCAGCTCAAGGAAATGTATAAAAACGCGAGCAATCAATATCAGATTTATTCCTATAAAAAAAATCTCGACGAATGCCTCGAAAGCATGTCCGCCACTGCCGCCGAACAATTTTCGAATCCGAACAGCATCGCGATGGGCTTCGACGATGCGGGAAGAATCCTTTTCTTTTCGAGCGCGAGCGGTCTTGAAATTTCTGAATTCTCGGACGGCGCGGCTCTTGAAAAATTGAACGAGGATTTTAAAAACGGAATCAGCGAGGGCAGGGTAAATTTCAAATTGGATGGCGAGGAATTTTACGGCGTTTACATATTTTCCGAAGATTGGGATGTCTATCTTGTCCGCGCCGAATCAAGGAAAGATTCCGCGAAATACACGCACGGAATAATTTTCATCATTTCCATCGTGATAGTTTTTTTGACAGGAATTTTTTTGCTGCTCGGAATTTTCATGCTCAAAAAAGTTTTTTCGAGCATCGTGCAAATTACGCAAAGCCTTTACGACATGCAGCAAAAATCCAAATTGGACATAATAAACATCGACGGCGCGCCGAACGACGATGTGACTTATCTTGCCGCGTCGTTCAACTCGCTTTCCGTTTCGGTAAATAATTTGCTTTCCACGTTCCAAAAATTCGTTTCGAAAGATGTCGTTTCGAAAGCCTATGCCGACCACACGATAAATTTGGAAGGCCAGCAGCGCGAGCTCACGATTTTGTTCAGCGACATAAAAAGTTTCACTTACCGCACGGAAACTTTGGGCAACGAAATCATCGACTTGCTCAACGTTCACTATAACAGCGTCATCCACGATGTGCACGAACAGAACGGAGTCGTCGGCTCGATCATCGGCGACGCGATTTTGGCGATTTTCGGAACGTACAGCGATTCTTCGAAAAAGTCGCTCGAAGCGATTGATGCCGGCTGGGAAATCACTTATGTTACGGCGGAGCTTCGCAAAAAGATGATCGCCCAGCGAGAAAAAATTGAGGAGACTCGAAGCCTCACCGAAGCGGAAGAGCGCATCTTCAAAGCGGTTTTGATTGACATCGGAGTCGGCATTGACGGCGGCAATGTTTTCTACGGAAACATCGGAAGCGACGAGCACATGACAAACACCGTAATCGGCGACAACGTGAATTCCGCGTCGCGGCTTGAAGGCGTCACTCGCGTGTATCACCTTCCTGTCGTCGTTTCCGAATATATCGCGGACGAAGTGAAGATGCTTTCCGAACGCTACAAATTCTACGAAATCGACACGATTCAAGTCAAAGGAAAAACGCAGGGCAAAAAGATTTTCTTTCCGCTTGACACGCGCAACGAAGATCAATCCGCCCTCGTCGAAAAATTCGATGTTTATGAAAACGCGCTCGCCTTGTATTATTCTGGCGAATGGAAGGATGCGCGAAAACTTTTCAAGCAATGCGAAATGGCGGCGGCGGATGTGTTTTTGGAAAGGATGGGCGCGCGCGGCAATGCGCCTGAAGGATGGAACGGAATATGGGAAATGAAGACAAAATAGAAACTGTGCAGTCGGATTTGGAAAAAGACGTGATGCTCTTTTTGGGCGACGAATTGGGCTCGCTGCGCAAGGCAAAACGCATCAATGTCTACGATTTGGTAACCGAATATTCCAAGACACGAAAAAACAAATTGTGGTCTGTGTGGATTGCGCTGGCTTTGACATTCGCCGTGGTTGTCCTCGTTACGATTTTTACGATGCGTGGACTTTCCGCGAGCAACGAAAATGTCGAAGTGAACCTTTCTTCTTTCGAGACTTTGAACTTGCAGAATTTGTTCGATCAAGTCAGCCGCATTCAGGAAAAATACGACGAGGCCACGAAACGCCGCGTGGAATTGAAAGGCAATCTTGACGCGCGCCTTGCCCGTGCGGAAATGAAAAGGGAAAGCGATTTGGAACTTTTGAAAAACACGCGCCTTTCTAGATCCGTGGCGCAGGCGCGCCGCGCCCAAATTCTTTCGGACTACGAAAAGGAAATTGCCGATGCCCACAATGAATTGGATGAGAATTTGGCGGTGGCGGATGCCGAAGTCGCGCAGTATGCGGAACAATTGAAATCCTATGACGGCGAAAATTTGATTCGCGATGAAAAGCTTCGTCAGCAGATCGACAGCGAGAGGCAGCTTCACCAGCTTGAAAAGCAGAGGCTTGTGCGGACTTATGAAGACATGCTGGAAAACTCGCGCGTCGAATTGCAGGAAACTCGCATCAAGGAATTTGAAGAGCGTCGCGCCGCCACAACCGAAATCACGAATCGCTATGAGGCGGAAATCGCGCTTTACGATCCGATTATAAATGATGCGAAAATTCTTTCTATCGTTTCTGATGCGGGAAAACTTGATGTCGCCGAAAAGTACAGCCTTGAGCGGATTGTGGATTCCGATGCGAATTTGAGCGAATCATTCATTGAAGCGTTGAAACAAATCGAAGAAAATTATGGAAATTTGGACACGCTCTACAAACAGTCCGCGTCGATTCCGAACCGCAACACAATGCGCTCGGTCGTGAACGCGGAGCGAAAGCTTTCCGTGGAATTGGCGAACGGCTTGACGCTTGCCGCCGTATCGGAAATCGAGGACATTTCACAAAAACTGCGTGAGACCGAAGCGCAGCGCGATTCCGAGCGAATGGAAAACCTTTGCTTTGAAAGCATTTTGAACAGCGACATTGCGGACGAAAAAACCGCGGGCTTTGTGATGGCAGTTTCTGGAAAATACGGACTTCCTGTTTTTATTCGGGAAGCGGCTTTGCCGCAAATTACTCGTGACGGAAGTACTCGTGTAGACGTTTTCAGCGGCCGCACAAAAATTTCTTCCGGCTATATGCTTTTCGCGGATGGCAAATATTTTGTCGCCCTTGACAACGAGGCGGACAACGAAAAAATTTCCGTCGGGAACACGTTCCGAATTTCCACCAAAAAATAATAAAAAATCCTTGCTTGATTATTGAAAATTTTGTAATTTTCTGTTATAATTAAATTGGAATTTTTATGGAATTTTCAGAAAGCACAATTTTTAAACAAGTATTTCCTCCGATTCGCTTCGGAATAGACGTCGGCTCGACCACGGTAAAAGTGGCGGCTCTCGGCGAAAATGACGAACTTCTCTACAGCGCGTATGAGCGACACCGCGCCGATATTCGTTCCACGATAATCAGCGTGGTGAACAAGGCGTTGGATTCTTTGGAAAAAGTTCTTCCGCAGGGTGCGCGGCATCCTCTTTCCGTAAAAGTTACTGGCTCGGGCGGACTTTCGGTGGGGCAGTGGCTCGGTGTTCCTTTCATTCAGGAAGTGATTGCGGCCACGACCGCCGTGCGAAAAATAATTCCTCAAACTGATGTCGTGATTGAACTTGGTGGCGAGGACGCGAAAATAACGTATTTTACGGGCGGAGTCGAGCAGCGCATGAACGGAACTTGCGCGGGCGGAACCGGCGCGTTCATCGACCAAATGGCGGCGCTTTTGGAAACCGATGCGGAAGGTTTGAACAAGTTGGCCGCCAATGCGAACACGATTTATCCGATTGCGGCGCGTTGCGGTGTTTTCGCAAAAACCGACGTTCAGCCGCTGATCAATGAAGGCGCGCGCCGCGAGGACATCGCAGCTTCTATTTATCAGGCCGTGGTTACGCAGACGATTTCTGGCCTTGCGTGCGGAAAGCCGATTCGCGGAAAAGTTGCTTTTCTCGGCGGACCGCTTCATTTTATGGAACAGCTTCGAAATCGATTTGTGGAAACTCTGAAACTCAAGGACGACGAAATCATCGTTCCTGAAAATTCGCAATTGTTCGTGGCGATGGGCGCGGCGTTTTCCGCCGAACGTTCGATTGTTTGGAATGAATCCGAATCGGCTCAAAATAATTCCTCCGACGAATCGAAATTCAAATTCCCGACCTTGGAAGAATTTCGCGCATCGCTTTCAAATTTGGACGGCGCGGAACTTCAGGAAGTGCAGAGGCTTGAGCCGCTTTTTAAAAACGACGAGGAATTGCAGGAATTTCGCGCGCGGCATTCAAACGAAAAGGCTTTGCGCGGCGACTTGGATTCCACGAAAGGTCCTGTTTTCTTGGGATTGGATTCTGGCTCCACCACGACAAAGGCCGTGCTCACGGATTTGGAAGGACGGATTCTTTGGAGCTTCTATACTGCGAACGCCGGAAATCCCGTCGAAATCGCCGTGCAGACTTTGAAGGATTTGTACGCGCGGCTTCCGAAAGATGTTTACATCGCGCGCGCGGTTTCCACGGGCTACGGCGAGGCTTTGTTCCAAGCCGCGCTCGGCGTGGACGCTGGCGAAGTTGAGACAATCACGCATTATCGCGCGGCGGATTTTTTCGTTCCGGGCGTGGAATTTTTGCTCGACATCGGCGGGCAGGATATGAAATGCCTTCGAATGAAAGACGGCGCGATTGTTTCGATTCAGCTCAACGAAGCGTGTTCGAGCGGATGCGGAAGTTTCTTGGACAATTTCGCGCACACGATGGGAATGGACGTAAAGCAGTTCAGCGCGCTCGCGCTCAAGGCGGAAAAGCCCGTGGACTTGGGAAGCCGTTGCACTGTTTTTATGAACAGCCGAGTGAAGCAGGCGCAAAAAGAAGGCGCGTCCGTCGCCGACATTTCCGCAGGACTTTCGTATTCAGTCATAAAGAACGCGCTTTTCAAAGTCATCAAACTTCGCAATACAAACGAAATCGGAACGCGCGTCGTCGTGCAAGGCGGCACGTTCAACAATGATGCCGTTCTTCGCGCGTTCGAAAAAATTTCCGGCGTGAATGTTTTCCGTCCTGATGTCGCGGGCTTGATGGGCGCGTATGGCTCGGCTTTGATTGCGAGCGACCAATGGCGCGATTTGATGGCTCCGAAACCGGGCGAGCCGGAAGGCACTGTCCACGATGTCCGAACGAATCTTGCCACTCCAGCGGAATTGGAATCTTTCCATGTGGATTTGGAATTGCGTCGATGCGGAAAATGCCAGAACAATTGCCAGCTCACGATAAACAGATTCACCACCACCGACAAAGACGGCGCGGGACAGGCTCGCACTTTCATCACGGGAAATCGTTGCGAGCGCGGCGCGGAACTGGAAGGCGAAAATGTCATTGCCGCGAGCCAAAAAAATTCCGAAGCCGAATCTGAAATACCGAATCTTTTTGAATGGAAATACAATCGCGTTTTCGATTACAAGCCGTTGGAATTGAAAGACGCTCCGTTTGGCGAAGTGGGAATTCCGCGCGTCTTGAACATGTACGAAAATTATCCGCTTTGGTTTACGTTCTTTACGAAACTCGGTTTTCGCGTGCGGCTTTCTCCGCGTTCCACACGTTCGGTTTACGAGCGCGGCTTGGAAAGCATTCCTTCGGAATCGGTTTGCTATCCCGGAAAAATTTCTCATGGCCATGTCGAATCGCTTTTGAAGGCGGGAGTGAAATTCATTTTCTATCCGTGCGCGCCTTATGAAAAGCAGGAAGACGCGGAAGCCGGCAATCATTACAATTGTCCGATTGTCACAAGCTATCCTGAAGTTTTGCGAAACAACATCGACTCTCTGCGGCAGGATTCTTCGATTTTGTATCTTGATCCGTTTTTGCCGATTTATGACAAGAATCGTTTGGGCTACAGGCTTTTCGAGGAAATCCATCCGCATTTCAATGAAATTTCTTTCGAAATGGTGATGAGCGCGATTGACGCGGCTTGGAACGAGCAGGAAAAATTCCGTGCGGAAATTCAGCGCAAGGGCGAAGAAGTTTTGGAAGAAATCATCACGCGCGGAATAAACGGAATCGTGCTCGCAGGCCGCCCGTATCATCTTGATCCTGAAATCAACCACGGAATTCCTGAAATGATTTGCTCGCTTGGAATCGCGGTTTTGACCGAAGATTCCGTGGCGCATCTCGGCTCGATCGAGCGGCCTCTCAGAATTATCGATCAATGGGTTTATCACAACAGGCTTTATCGCGCGGCGGCGTTCGTCTCGCAAATGCCGAATTTGGAATTGGTTCAGCTCACGAGCTTTGGCTGCGGACTTGATGCCGTGACCGCCGACCAAGTGGACGAAATAATGCGTTCGAAAGGACGAATGTACACGCTCATAAAAATCGATGAAGGCAGCAATTTGGGCGCGGTTCGCATTCGCATTCGTTCGTTGGTGGCGGCGGTGAAGGCGCACGAGCGCAATCACACTCGGCCTCAAATAAAAACTGCGGCGTACAATCGGCAGGTTTTCACCAAGGAAATGAAGCACACGCACACGATTATCGGGCCGCAAATGTCGCCGATTCATTTTAGGATTTTGCAAAAGGCGTTCGAATATTCAGGATACAAATTCGTGATTTTGGACGCGCTTGATCCGGGCGCGGTGGAAACCGGCTTGAAATACGTGAACAACGACGCTTGCTATCCTTCGATTTTGGTTGCGGGGCAAATGATAAGCGCGCTTGAAAGCGGCAAGTACGATTTGAATCACACTTCGCTCATCATAACTCAGACTGGCGGAGGATGCCGCGCCACGAATTACATCGGCTTCATTCGCCGCGCGCTCAACGACGCTGGCTGGGGAAATATTCCCGTGCTTTCTTTGAGCGCGCAGGGATTTGAAAAAAATCCCGGCTTTAAAATCACGCTGCCGCTTTTGCATCGTGCGTTGATGTCGATTATGATTGGCGACGTTTTGATGCGATGCCTTTATCGGACGCGCCCTTATGAAAAAATTCCTGGCAGCGCGAACGCGATTTACGAAAAATGGAATTTGCGCGCGCAAAAGCAAATCAAGTCGCTTTCGCTTCGCGGCTATCACAAATTGCTGAAAGAAATCATAAAGGATTTCGATTCGATGGAATTGCTTCCGATCAAAAAGCCGCGCGTCGGGGTTGTGGGCGAAATTCTCGTGAAATTTCATCCCACGGCGAACAACGAAATTGTCGAAACGATCGAGCGCGAAGGCGCGGAATGCGTGATGCCGGATTTGGCGGACTTTTTCTTCTATTCATTCAGCACGGGAATTTTCCGCCATGAGCAATTGGCGTTCCCGAAAAAGACCGAGCGCAATGCGAAACTTTTTGTTTGGTTCCTCGAATTGTATCGCCGCGACATGAAACGCTATTTGAAAAAGTCGCGCCGCTTTGAGCCGCCAAGTTCGATTTATGATTTGATGAAAGGCGTGGACGACATCGTTCAACTTGGAAACATTACGGGCGAAGGCTGGTTTCTCACCGCCGAAATGGTCGAGCTGATTCATTCGGGCGTTCCGAGCATCGCTTGCGTCCAGCCGTTCGCGTGCCTTCCGAATCACGTTACGGGAAAAGGAATGATAAAGGAATTGCGCCGCCGCTATCCCGGAACTAATATCAGCGCGATTGACTACGATCCCGGCTCGAGCGAAGTGAATCAATTGAATCGTTTGAAATTGTTGCTTTCGAACGCGCCGGCAGGAAAGCATCCCGACGAAACTCCGAGCGGAAAAATTTGGACGGAGCATGGCGAAGTCGAGCCGCAAATCCGTTTGGCGCAAGGCGCGGTTTTGACCGACCCCGAGCCAGTGGAACAAAGCGAAATGCCACCAGTTTAGGAGTTAATAGTTAAAAGTTAATAATGAATAGTTGGTGGCGAGTTTTTCTGTTTTTGTGAGCGAAGCGAACAAAATGCGAGCGGTGCGAGCAAGGAAAAACTCGTAAGCAAGCCAAAGGCTTGCGATTGAATAGTTGCAAGGATGAATATGAGAATGTTTTCTAAAAAGATTTTCCTCATTTTTTGCGCGGCGTTTTTTTTCGTCGTGCCGGGTTTGTTTGCAGAATACAATTCTTTTGGAATTCCTGATTCTTCCGAAATCCGAAAAAAGCTTGAACGCGAATGGTTCGAAGGTCCGCTTTCGGAATTGCGCACTTTTGGCACGGAGTTTTATAAGAATTCCGTGGGCATAGAATTCGAATTGCGCTTTGAAGAGCAGGACGATGTTTTTTTGGTAATACTCGCGCCGGCTTCGCTCGGAAAAGTCAATGTCCACGATTCGCAAGGCTCGCGCTTGGTGAGCGAAAAAATTTTTTCTGCCGATGCCGCAGGTTCTTGGATTTTGGTGCGCGACAAAAAATCCGGCGCGCCGATTCTCGCAAGATATTATTTTGCGAAAGACAGCGAAGTTTATGTTCAATTCAGGCCGAATAAAAAAAAATCCTGCTTCGCGGATATGCTGATTTTCAATTCTTATGCCGCGCGCGCAGTTCCTCTTGGAATTCCGTTTGAGAAATTCTATACGGCTTCTTTCGCGGAAATTCAGGATTTTACGAAGAGGACTCTTCCGTGGAATTATGTTGTCTCGGCGAAAAACTTGTTGAAAAATGAATCGCAAGATTTTATGACTTACGATGGAATTTACGATGAATCTTTGGTGATGATTCAGGCGATTCGTGAAAATTTGGACGACATAGTTTATCTTGCCGACGCGATTTATGACGAGCACGGCGAGCCTGTCAGCCTTGAAACTGGCAAGTCGAGAATAATTCCCAAAGAATACGATGACAAACTCACGCTTTGTTCGCAAGGCTTTGTAAAATGGATTGTGGACGGAATTGTTGAGCCGCTGGCGGGAAGTTATTTAAGGCGCGATCCGCTTCTTGTTGAAACCGTGGATTTGCAGACGACGGGCTATCAGGGAATTAAAGCCGCTTCGTACAATATAAACAGCGCGTTGGATTGGACAAGGAATTTGGCGGCGGCGGCTTCGAGCGTTGTCGCGAAAAAAAACATTTTATACAAAGATTCTGGAGTCGATGTTACGATTGAGCCATTTGCCGCAAGAATTACCGAAAAAGGCGTTTTGAACACGGCGGGCTACATAAAAAATTCAGGCTACAAAATTGCTTATTTGAAGCAGCTTCTGTACGTTCTCGCCGCGACGAATCCCGATTATTTTTATTTGGCGGCGATCCGGCAGACCGATGCCAGCGGAAAAATCGACACGAGAATTTTCAATGATTGCGCCGCGATATTTCCTTATTTCGACAAGAACGGCGCGTTCAAGTCGGTCGTATTTTATGATGGAAAGGAATATACTTTGGAACAATTTTGCGACGCTTGTTTGGCGAACAGCGCGGGAGATGTTTTTGTCCACCTTGTCAGAGTGAGGACCACGGCAAAGTATTATTTGCAAACGCCAAAGGGCAGGAACTATGATTGACGGAATAAAGGCCGTGGCCTTTGACATCGACGGAACGCTGTATCCGCAATTTCGGCTGAACACGAGAATTTTGTTTCATTTTATAAGGTACGTCAATGTGTTCTACCATTTTCAGCGCGTGCGACACCAACTGCGCCGAACCGCGCCTTTGCCGAATCTCATTCGCTATCAGGCGATTTTGATGAGCGAGCGGATGAAATGTTCGACGGAGCAAGCCGCGGAAACTTTGGACAGCATCGCGTATTCGGGCTTGGAAAAATATTTCAATAATATAAAGCCTTTTAAAAATGTCGAAGCGACATTTGCGCGCCTGAAAGCGGCGGGCTATAAAATCGCGATTCTTTCGGATTTTCCGCCGGAACAAAAAGGCGAAATGTGGGGACTCAGGCCTTATTGCGATAAAATTCTTTCCGCTGAAAAAATCGGCGCGCTCAAGCCTTCGAAATATACGTTCGGAATTTTGGCGATGGAACTTGGACTTGAGCCGCATGAAATTCTGTATGTCGGAAACCATGCGAAGTACGACATCGCGGGCGCGAAAAATGCCGGAATGAAAACCGCGTATCTTGAGCCTTTGTGGAGAAGGATTTTTCACGCGCATTTGAAAGAAGCGGATATTTCTTTTAAAAGTTATCGACACTTTCAAACACTTGTGTTAAAATAATATAGAATATATTTTCGGGTGGGGAAATATGAAATTATGGAAATAATTTTAGTTCTTATATCTGTTTTTGTCTCGAGCGGAATTGCATTGTTTTTGCGCTATTTGGATCGCGACAACAATCAAATGGAAAAACTTAAGGTTTTCATAAACAAGCGTCAAGAGCAGTTCGAAAAATATTTTGACGATTATCGAAAAAAAATGAAAGAAGAGGGCGTGGAACTCAATGCGCAAGTCGAACTTGCGGATGCGACCATCAAACGCCTTGGAATTGAAAAAGAAGATTTCGCGCGCGTCCTTGCCGACGTTCAAAAGGACAAGGAAGCGGCGCAATTGGTGGAAAAGAAAGTCGAAGGTTACGGGCGCGCCATAACCGAACTTTCCGAAATGACCAATTCTGTGGAAGAAAATTTAAAGCGCCTTAAAAACGAAAGTGCCGTAGTCGGCAAGTTGCAGGCCATTCTCAAGGACAATCAGGATAACGTCGAAAAAATTTCAAAGCGCATTCCTTCTCTTGTGAAAGAATTTGAAAAGACAAGCGAGGCGCATTTAAAAGTCATCGCAGGAAAATCCCTTGAAAAATTCGACGAACGTTTGGTTGAGATTCGCGCGCTTGTCGGAGAACTTGATGCCGACATGAAAAAAGCCATCGAGCAAAAAGACGATTTGCTCAAGGATTTGAATTCTTCTGTTTCTAAAATCTATGAAAATTCTGCGAACAAAGTTAAAGAACTCGAGGATGTGGCGTTCGAGCATTTGAACGAACAGATGAAAAAGCGCGTCGATGACTATAGGTCCGAAGCCCGCGCGACAAGCCAGCAAATGGTGAATGAATTCTCGGTCGAAATGAGAAACCAATTGTCGGCGGTCAAGCAAGGTTTGGAAAAATCAATTAACGAAACAAATTCGACTTTGACTTTTAGTTTGACGGAAAAGCGCAGAAATCTTGAAAAGTCCATCGCCGAAACAAATTCGACTTTGAGTTCAACTTTGACGGAAAATCGAAAGAATCTTGAAAAATCCATCTCTGAAACAAACGTGACTTTGAACGCGATTTTGACCGAAAATCGCAAAAATCTTGAAAAGTCGCTTGCCGAGACAAATTCGAATTTGGGCTCGTCGGTGGCGGAAACTCGCAAGAATGTCGAAAGGACGCTCGCCGAAAACAGCGAGAAGTTGAACGCATCGTTGGCAGAAGCGCGCAAGTATGTGGATGCGACAATCGCCGAAAGCAACGATAATTTGAATGCGTCATTGGCGGAAGCGCGAAGGTATGTGGATGCGACGCTTGCCGAGACCAACGATAATTTGAGCGCGTCATTGATGGAAAATCGCAAGAATCTTGAAAGCTCAATTTTTGCGACAAATGAAAGTCTCGGTGCGAATTTGGCGGAAATCCGCAAGAATCTTGAAGGCTCAATTTTTGCGACCAACGAAAATCTCGGCGCGACTTTGGTGCAAAATCGCAAGGAAATCGAAGCATCGCTTTCCGAAGCCAACGAAAATTTCGGCGCGTCTTTGGCGCAAATTCGCAGGGAAATTGAAACGTCGATTTCCGAGACAAACGAAAATCTCGGCGCATCATTGGCGCAAACTCGCAGGGAAATCGAAACATCGATTTTCGAAACCAATGAAAGATTCAACACTTCATTGGCGGAAATGCGCAAGCATCTCGAAAAGTCAATTTCTGATGCAAATGAAAATCTCGGCTCGTCTTTGGCGATGGCTCGCAAGACTGCCGATGAGCTTGCGAGGGAAAGCGCGGGCAACGGAAAGTCGCTTGAAACGATTCGCGAGCAGCTCGAAACTCAAATCGAGGAATTGCAGCAAAAATACAACGCCCTTTATTTGGATCTTACTCAAAAAATCGAGGAAAAGGAAAGAGTCGCGTTCGAAAAATATTCCGACGCGGCGAAACTCCATATTGAAAATTATAAGAATTCTGTCAATGAAAAGGTCGAGACGTACAGGACGAATATTCTTGAAAAGGTTTCGAATTTGCAGGAAGCCGTCAAAAAGTCGGTCGCCGATTTGAAGGAACACAGCCTCGCCGTGTCCAAAGAAACGAAGAACGAAATCGCGGAATTGAAGGCGGTCGGAACTGCCGCCATGGAAGAAGCGAAGGCTGCTCGCAAAGAGGTCGATGATTGGAACGCCGAGACCAAGCGCACCATTACGGAATTTGAAAATGAATCCAAAGGTCGCCTTGGCGAGATTTCCAAGAATTTGGAAGATGCCGTGAAAAATGCTATAGCGGCTTATGACAGCAGGCAAATAAACGCGATGAACAAGCTTGACGGCGAATTGGAAAAATACAAAACAGATATGCTCTACAGGTACGAGCGTCTTGCGACTTTGGCAAACGATGTTGACAATTTGGAAGACACGCTTCGCAATTCTATGGCTGACACGCAAGGCCGCGTGCTCGATGTTTTCAGGGGCTTTAGCGAATCCCAAAAAAAGCAGCAGGCGGATTTCCAAAGCAAGGTCAAGGAAGATTCGATTGTGCTCGCTTCTCAAATTCAAGAAATCGAAAATTCGATGAAAGATTTGCGGGAACAATCCATCGCCAAGACTTCCGAAATGCTCGGCGTGTTTGAGAAGAATTTCGGAGTGGATTTGAAAAAACGCAGCGAGGCCATCGATGAGTCTTTGAATGAATGGAAGCAAGGCTTTGACGACAAGATCGCGAAATTCCAAACTGCCTATGAAAATGACAGGCAGGAAATTGAAGAAAAATATAATGAAGGAATGAAACTGCGACTCGGTTCTATCGAAAAAAAGTCCGAAGAGCAAATAAAAAAGGCGGCGGCAGACATTCAGCAAATTCAAAAAGAAATCAATATGCAAGTCGAAGAAGTTCACGCCGCGCTTGAGGATTTCACGAAAAATTATCAGGCGGAAATTGACGAATCCATAAAGTCGTCCGAAGATGTTTTGCAGGAAAAGCTCAAAGATAATTCCGCCGAGCTTCAAGATCGCGTCGAAAAAATGAAGGAGAAAATTGAAATCGACTTGAATAAATTCAAAAGCGACAGCGAAACGCAAAGACAACTCAGCGTCGCGACGATTGACACGGCTTTGCATGATTTCAATTCTTGGAAGGACAAATTGCACAGCCAGCTCGAAGCGTCGAACAAGCTTTTCGAAGATTCGCTTGCCGATTTGAAGAGCGCGTCCAATGCGAGGAATCAAGGCGTGAAGGACGAGCTTTACGATTCGTTCGAAAAGTTCAAGGACGACATTCTTTCGAAGCAGGAGACTTTGAAGAATTCTTTGGACGATTTCAAAAGCGATTTGATTTCCAGCCAGCAAGAAATCATCGACAATGTTGATTCGTTCAAAGATGCGATTGAAGGCAGGCACAGGGAAATTGAAGGCGCGGTGGAAAATCTCGATGTGCGCACGTCCAATTCTCTTGACGAGTACAAAGAAAAGTCCGATTCGATTTTGAGCGAGCTTCGGGACATGTACGGAAAAATGCTTGAGGCGACCGAGGAGCGAGTTCGCAATCAAAGCGACAATGCCGACAAGAAAATCAAGGCTCTCAATGATGAACTTGAAAAGGCGAGCAACACGGATCGCAAGCGGCATTCCGAATTGGTCATGCAAATGCAAAGCGACAGCAATGAGTTGCAGTTGAGCCTCGACAATCTTAACAAGGAAATTAACGCCGTAAAAGCGCAAATGCAGACTTACGACAAGGCGGAAGATCTCAAGCGGCAGCTCGACATTCGCATGAATGAAATCGACGAGAGTTTTGCTCGACTTAAAGATTTCCAAAAAGCGGCCGATGTGTACAATAAGAATTATGCCAAACTTCTTGAGCTCGATGAGAATGCCGCCGAACGTCTTGAGGCTTTCAAGGCGGGCAAAGTGCAAATCGATGAACTTGAGCAGAATTACAATCGTTTGGTTTCTCTCGCCGAAAGAACCGATGCGAAGATAAAAAGCCTTCAGGATACCGACGACAATTTGCAGGCACTTGAAGTCAAAGTCAGGAAATTTGCCGATGAACTGGCGACGCTCAACATCAAGTATGACCGCATCGACAAAAAAGGCGAGACAATCAATCAGGTTTCATTCGATGTCAGCAAGGCGTTCGACAATTTGAAGGACCTTGAAAGGCGGCTCGAAATTTGCTCGCGGCAAACCACTGCTTTGCCCGACGAAATCAAGGAAGCCCAAAAGAATATCGACAAGCTTTTGGAAAATACGCGGCGAATTGACCTTGCCATGGACAAGCTCGATTCTTTGCAGGAAATACTTGAGGACACGGATCGCCACATCGACAAAGTGCAGCGTGACCGCGAGGGCATCATAAACAGCGAGGCTCGTTTGAACAAGCTTTCGAACGCCATCGATACGAAATTCACGACCCTCGAAGAAATTGTCAAGGCTGACATGCCGAAAAAGAGCGTAAGGGCTTCGGGCGTCACTCCCAAAAAGCGCGAAAACGTGAAAGAGCTTAAGCGTCAAGGCTGGGGCATTGCAGAGATTGCGAACCTATTGAAATTGAGCGAAGGCGAAGTGCAGCTGATTTTGGATATGCCAGATTGAAAATTGCCGAAGGCAATTTTCAATCACGAGTTTTCGCTTTGCGAAAACTCGTGGAATTTGGCGGCATGGCATTGGCAATTTTTAATCATTAATTTGTTTTGCTCAAGAGGCAAATCGCTTGGCATTCTATGGCTTCGCCGTGCCCCACATCTCCAAGGCCTTCGGCGGTTTTCGCTTTTACAAAAACGCGCTCTGCTGGAACTTCTAGAATTTTCGCGATGGATTTTATCACGCGCTCGCGATGGGGAAGAAATTTCGGCTTTTGCAATTTTACGACGCAATCTAGATTTTCCAAATGCCAGCCGGATTTTTTCACTTCGCTCCAAGCGGACGCGAGCAGTTTTCTTGAATCGGCATCTTTCCATTTTTCGTCAGTGTCGGGAAAATGCGAGCCAATGTCGCCGAGCGCGGCCGCGCCTAAAACGGCATCCGTAATCGCATGCAAAAGCGCGTCGCCGTCGGAATGCCCAAGTTCGCCTTTTTCAAAAGGAATTTCAATTCCGCCCAAAATTAACGAGCGGCCTTCCACCAATCGGTGCAAGTCGTAGCCAAGTCCGATTCTGGTTTCCTTTTCGCGCGGAATTCCCGCAAGGTCTTTCGGATATGTGATTTTGATATTCGCGCTTTCGCCGGGAATTATTTGCGTTTTTTCAGACGAATATTTGTCCCAAATTTCCGTGTCGTCGGTATAGGCATGGCCGTCATTTTGCGCGGCGAGATGATATTGCAGAATCCTCGCGAATTGAAATCCTTGCGGAGTTTGCACGGCGGCCAAATTCTTTCGCTCCAAATGGCGCACGATTTTTTTGTGGGAGTCGATTTCCTTTTGCGTTTCGACTGGCTCGAGCGCAGGCGCGGCCGCGCCGTATTTTTGCGCCGCCTTTAGTGTCGCCTTGACGAGCGCGCTTGAAAGAAATGGGCGCGCGCCGTCGTGAATCAAAACCGTGCCCGGCAAATCCGCGCCATTTTTCTTGCAATTTCTTTCGATGGCTTTCAATGCCAGCAAAACGCTTTTTTGTCTTGTGTCGCCGCCCGGCACAAAAATCACGTTCAAGCCTTTTGCGATTTCGCTTGTTTCTTTTGAAGAATAGAAAGCCTTTTTAGCGTTGGCCAATTCTCCTTTCGGGTAGGCAATGGCGACTGTGGAAAAATGCGCGGCTTTGAAAAAAACATTCGCCGCCACGGAAATGACTGCGCTTTTTTGCGAGCCGCCCATTTTGAGAAATTCTTTTTTTCCGGTCGCGCCCATACGAGTGGAAGAGCCTGCCGCCAAAAGGATTAGGGCGGCATCGTGCCCGTCAGTCGTAGTCTTCGTCCTCATCGTCAAATTCGCTTTCTTCTTCGGCGCGGCGTTCTAGAGATTCCTCTTGCTCTTCGTCCTCGTCCTCTTCTTCTTCGTCATCATCGTCATCGCGACCTTTCGCGCTGTCGTCTTCCATGTCGAAAACGTCGTCATCGTCGTCGTCCTGAATCGCCTGATGCTTGATTTTCGGCGCGGCCCCGGGAGGCTCGAGCTTTTCGTGGATGATTTCTTCGATTTCCGACAAGTCTTTGCCCAACGCTATCGAAAGTTCGTCTTCGAGAAGCTTTTTTGCGTTGTCGTAAAGCTTTCGCTCCTGAATCGGAAGTTCCTTTACTTTGCTTCGATTGTAAAGGCAGCGCACGATTTTCGCGATGCCTTCTATCGTTCCGTCTTTGAGAAGTTCCAAATTCATTTGATAGCGCAATTTCCAATCCGAAGTAATCGGCTCGAAATCGTCGCTTAAAACTGCCAGCGCCTTTTCCGCTTCTTCCGCGTTGACGATTGCTCGTATTCCCAAATCTTTGGCATGGCTCACTGGCACCATTACAACCATGTCGGAAACTTCAAGGTAAATCTTATAGTAGGAAACTTTTTCGCCATTGAATTCCCTTTCGAAAATTTCAGTGATTGTCCCGACGCCCTGGCTGGGGTAAACAATTTGCTGCTTTAATTTGTATTCAGTTTTTTTTGCTCTAGGCATATTGGCATTATATCATAGATTTTAAAAAAAAGCAATTGAATTTACTTTTTTCCGCCGTTTTTGCGTTTCGTTTTGATAAAAACTCGGTAGTTTGCGGAGTCCGCGAAGCGAACTTCGCAAACGTAAAAAAGCGCACTATTTGCAAAAATATTCCAAATTTTTCAAAAAACTGCTTGACACATTCCGAAACTTTCGCTACAATATCAAAACTTTTGCGCCGAAAACGGCGCGTTGCGCAGGGGCGCAAAAGAATTAAATAAAAGCGCGAACGCTGCATAGGGTTTGAGAATTTTTTCTTGAAGTGCGGCAAACGCGCTTTGGGGAAAAATAATGGAAGACTCTATTACTTTTGAAGACCTCGGTCTTGACGAAAAGACCTTGGCCGCCATCGCCCGCAAGGGCTTCGAAACGCCTTCGCCGATTCAGGCGTTGGCAATTCCGCGACTTTTGAATGGCGATGCGAACGTCATCGCGCGCGCCCGGACAGGCACGGGAAAAACCGCCGCGTTCGGTTTGCCGATCGTGCAGGAATTGCGCGAAAGCCGCGACATCACTCAGGCTTTGGTTCTCGAGCCGACCCGCGAACTTGCAATGCAGACTTGCACGGAATTGCAGTCGTTCACCGAGGGCGGCTATCCGAGGACGTGCGTTCTTTACGGCGGCGGAAGCTACAACACGCAAATCCGCGAACTCAAGCGCGGTTCCGAAATTGTCGTCGGAACTCCGGGACGCATTCAGGATCACTTGGAGCGCGGAACTCTCGACATCAGCAAAATAAAATATTTCATTCTCGATGAAGGCGACGAAATGCTTGACATGGGCTTTATCGACGACATCGAGCATATTTTCGAACAGGCCAATCCCGACGCGCGAATCTTGCTTTTCAGCGCGACAATGCCCGCGCCGATTTTGAAGATTGCCGCCAAATTCATGGGCGACTATGAAATCGTCGAAGAAGAAGGCGTGGTGGAAGAGCCGCTTTTGATCGACCAAAAATATTGGGTCGTGCGCGAGGGCGACAAAGTTGAGGCTCTTGTCCGCCTCATCGATTCAAGCCCGGATTTTTATGGACTTGTTTTCACTCAGACCAAAAATGACGCGGACACGGTTTCCAAAAGGCTTGACGAAAAAGGCTATGACGTGGCCGCTTTGCACGGCGACATTCCGCAAAGCCAGCGCGAAAAGATTCTCGCGAGATTCCGTTCAAGGAAAACCCGCGTGCTCGTCGCCACGGACGTCGCCGCGCGAGGAATCGACATTTCCGGCTTGAGCCATGTCGTGAACTATTCGCTTCCGTTCGATGCGACTACTTATGTCCACCGAATCGGCCGCACTGGACGCGCCGGCTCTTCGGGCTTTGCCGTTACGTTCGTCTGTCCGAACGAAACTAGGAAATTGAATTTTCTCAAGGCGAGGGTCGCGCGCGCGAGCAAGGGCGATTTGAACGAAGGCGAAATTCCTTCCGTGAAGAACGTCATCAAAGTGAAGCAGGCGGCTTTGTTCGACGAGCTGAAAAAATCTCTCGGATTGAAAAAAGAAATCGAAGAAGATGAAGTCGCAGAAAATTTGAACGATTCGGATTTGGCGGAAGCGCAGGATTCGGAATTGAACGAAGGCGCGCAAATCGTTTCGGAAGATTCGCCTGAAAATCAGAATGCGGAAAACGCGCAGGCGGAAATCGCTTCCGAAGGCGAAAATGCAATTTCTGAAAATGCGGATTCGCTCGAAAAAAAATCAAATCTCATCCGCCCCGACTCGATGTTCGTGGAAATGGCGCGCGAGCTTTGCGAAAACGACGAGCCGGAAAAAGTTTTGGCGGCGGTGCTTTCCGTAATGTATGGAAAGAAATTGAGCAAAAAACGCTACGAGGACATCAGCAAGTCCGCCATGCCGAAATCAAAAGATTCCGCGCGGCACGAAAGAGGCGGCTCTTTTGGCGGACGCGAATTCGATGATTCCGACCCGAACCAAAAGCGGCTTTACATCCAGTTGGGACGGCGGGACGGCTACAACGCGCGCGAAATTGCGGATTACTTTAGCGGCATTCTCAACATTCCCGAAAAATTGGTTGACCGAATCGATGTTTCAACGAATTTCAGTTTGGTGAGCCTTCCGATTTCCGATGCGGACAGAATGCTTGAAATGGCTGGAAAAGATTCTTCGATTCCGCACATCCATGTTGACGCGAAGCCTGCCGGAGGCGGACGCGGTGGCAGGAGAGGCGGCTTCGGCGGACGCGACAGGGATTTCGACGACGACTTTGGCGAGCGCAGGCGAGGTGGACGAAGAGGCTTCGGGCGCGAAAGAGATTTCGGACGGGGCAGGGGATTTGACCGCGACCGAGATTTCGGCAGAAGAAGCAGCCGCCCGAATCCGCACACGCCCACAGAGCGCAACGGAAGAAGCAGCTTTTTCAAGAGCAAGCGTTCGAAGGAATTCTAAAAAATTAATTTCGTTGTAAAAAAGCGGCGCGAAAAAATGCGCCGCTTTTTTATTTTATGCAAGTTGCAAGGCTGTGAGCATCATCGAGGATAAAACTGCGTCCGTGTCTTTGACGGATTTTTTCGTGCACAGATTTATCGTCGCCGTCAAAATCGAGAGAGCTTTTTTTTGCGCGAACGCGGCGGCGCAATAAAGCGCGTAAGTTTCCATGTCCTGCCCGAGCGTTCCCATTTTCGCCCAGGCTTTCCATTCGCGCTCGCCTTTTGCATTGTACGCGCTGAAAAAATCGCTCGAAAAAATCGTTCCGATGTGCGCCTTGTATTTTTTCGAAAGCGCGAAGTCAGCCGCGTTTTTCAAAAGTTCGAAATCCGCCGAAGGGGAAAAAGTTCCGCTTAGCTCGAATTGGTGCGCGTAGTTTGAATCGGTGGACGCGCTCATAGCGAAAACCATTTCGCCCGGAGCGATTTTCTTTTGCAACGCGCCGCAAGTTCCCGTGCGGATGATTTTCTCAACGCCGTAAAAATTGAAAAGTTCGTGGATGTAAATTCCGGCGGACGGCATTCCCATTCCGCTTGCCATGATTGTGACTGGCTTGGAATTGAATGTGCCCGTGAACACTTTCACTTTGCGGACATCGCTCACGATTTTCGCGTCTTTGAGGAATTTTTGCGCCGCCCATTCCGCGCGCTCGCCGTCGCCAGGCAAAATCACCGTGGGCGCGATTTGCCCGAATTTCGCGTGGATGTGCGGAGTGGGGGTGGCCGCAACCTTTGGGGAAGATTTTTTTTCTGCCATAATATGCCTTCTTTAGGAAAAATATTTTGAAATGTTTTTGTAATGATTAAATTATACAACACCTTTTGAATTTTGTAAAATGAAATTTGAATTTTTTTTTGGAGCCCCTACGGTAGCGAGGCGGTGCAGATGCTATTTCCAAAGGGAGCGAAACCTTTTGTTCCGCATTGGGCGCGACAATTTTTACTTCGAGTTTTTTTCAAAAACTCGTTTGTTGTGCTGCGATTTCTTACTTCGTTGCGAAATCGCGTTTTCAACAACTCAAAAGTTGTTCTCGCAACGAGCCGCAAGGTGAAGTTTCCAGCGAACTTTCTTTACTGTTAAAAATTAAGGAGCGAAACCTTTTGTTCCGCATTGACAAAGTTATGGAATTATAATAAAATATCCTTGTTTGAAAAACTTGCGGATGTTTGGGAGAAAAATGATTGCATTCGAAAAATATATACAACCGCTCGCCGCAAGCACGGCGTTTTCGGCGTTTTTAATGGGCAGTAAATCCTCCGTGGGTACGGGGGGGGGTACGACGACCTAGGTAATTTCGGAAAAGGACGATTCTCACATAGAAGGACGCGCAATGTTGACACGATGTCGCATTGCGCGTCCTTTTTGTGTTTAAATCGACTTTCCGAATCCTCGTTTTTCCGCTTGAAAGCGGAGGAACTTTATTTGGGAGAGGGAAAACCCTCTGCTTCCGAAGAAAACTCGGTGAGCAGAGTGAAAGTCCTGCGACACTTGAAGGCATTTCCGAAACTGTTTGGACATATCAAGTGTCACTTGAAGGCACTTCTGAATCCGTTTGGAGACATCAACTGGCACTTGAACTCACTTCTGAAGCCATTTGAAGGCTTCAAGTGCGACTTGAAGTGTATTCTGAAACCGTTTGGATGCATCAAGTGTAACTTGAAGGGCATTCTGAAACCATTTGGACACATCAAGTGCGACTTGAAGGGCATTCTGAAATCATTTGGACACTTCAACTGCCACTTGAAGGGCATTCTGAAACCGTTTGGACATATCAAGTGGCACTTGAAGCCATTTCGGAATCCGTTTGAATATTTCAAGCGAAATTTTTGCGTACTGCGCCGGTCATGCGACGGCGCAAGGAGGTTTGTATGAGGGAAATCCAGTCGATTTTCTTGGGGAACATGAACAATGCGGCGCATTTTCTGTTCGTGTCGAACATGGTGGAGCGCGCGGAAAAGGATTCCGCCGTTGCCGAGAAGTGCGCGGTGCAGGTGAAGGCGTTGCGTGAGGCGGTGCAGACGGAGGACGAGAACTTACAGATTTCTGCGAAAAGTCTCACGACCTACAAAATCGCGGCGGCAGACCGGCTGCGCGACCAGCTCTACGCGGGCTACAAGA
This sequence comes from uncultured Treponema sp., assembly GCA_947178095.1. Taxonomy (GTDB): domain Bacteria; phylum Spirochaetota; class Spirochaetia; order Treponematales; family Treponemataceae; genus Treponema_D. The sequence continues at coordinate 2,571 of CAMWWZ010000021.1, read as the reverse complement.
AAGCGGTCGGCGGCTACGCGGGATTCCCGGTGGACTCGCTCGCGGAGGCGGCGAAGGTCTTGAATCAGCACATCAAGGACTACAAGATTGACGTGCAGGCGCAGCTGGACAAAGAAACAGGGCTGCTTGTCAATTTTATCCAAGATTTGGAGGGCAAGTTCGCCGAACAGGTGAAGGCTCTTTCGCTCGGCACGTTCGTGGAAAAACTCAAAGCCGCGAACGAGGAAGTGCGCGAGCTGACGGGGCAGCGCACGGACGAGCGGTCGGCAAAGACGGCGGGCGCGCTCAAGGCGGCGCGAACGGCGAGCGATGAGGCGTACAAGATGCTCGCGATGCATGTGAACGCGCACGCGCTCATCGAGGGCGAGGAGACCTATGCGGCGTTCATCGATTATGCCAACACGGAAATTGCGCATTTTAAGCAGGAAGTGCTTGGCGGAGTGAAGAAGAAGTCGGCGGCTTCTGCGACGGAATAATAAGTGGTCATTTCGACAGGCTCAATGACCGAGCGGTGGTTGAGCTTGCCGAAACCACCGCAGAACAGGCAACAAAGTTTGCTCGTATGGGCGACTAAAAAAACAAATCGCCCGCAAAGGGCAAAAGGAGTAATGTATGAAAGGAATATTGACATTAAAAAAATCGGCGGTGATTGCCGTCGTTTGTTTGGCGGCACTGTGCGTTTCGGGGTGTAGCAAACCCACGCCCGAGCAGGTGGCTGAAAGGAAACAAAAAAAAGCCCTTAAGGGTGGAGAGGCTATGAATGTGTCTTACAAAGTCGGTGACACAGGGCCAGGCGGCGGCATTGTGTTTTATTACTCCGAAGTGGGATTTTCCGTCCATGGCTCGGATGTTCTTTGCCATTACCTTGAGTGTTCGCCTACGGAACTAGGATATATACCGTGGTGTCCAGGAGCTTTTACTGGTTGGCAGAATAAATTCAAAGGGATTGGTAGGGGCATTGGAGCCGGAAAAGGCAACACGGATATTATACTGCGGGCAGATCATGTCGCTCCTCTTACGCTGGCAAATTGCGCGGCAAAGGCGTGTGCAGAATATTCCACGAAAACAACGAAAACGGGCGAATGGTATCTGCCGAGCAATAACGAGCTACTTTTGATATATAGAAATCTTAAACTGAGCGGAAAAATTGTCACCAACAGTTACTATTGGTCATCCTCGGTGGAAACGTTTTATACTAATATTGGTGGAGGACAAGCCTACGCTTGTAATTTCAACAATGGTAATATAGATTTCGATGGGTGTCTTTTTAACAATGTTGTCCGTGACGTCCGGGCATTTTAGTGTTTAGGATATTGTCCTTGCTTTGCAAGACAATATCCTGTTATCCATTGCCGAACGAATCTTTCCCTTTCCGCAATATTCTCAAGTTTTCAGCGAGTCGAAAATCAAACTGAACGCGCAAAGCAAAAGCGAAAGCGCCATCACGATGTTCACGATTTTTGTGTGCGCCACGAAAAATTTTCGCAAAAATGCTCCCGCGAAAAGCCATGCCAAATTGCAGATTGGACCTGTGAACGGAAGGAAAAATCCTGCCAAAAGCACCGAGCGGAAATCCTGATTGTACGGCAAGACGAAACTCGTGATCGCGGTTATGCAGAACAATATCACTTTCACGTTCGTGAGGTTCACGAAAAGTCCTGTGAAAAATCCTGGCTTTTTTTGCGCGTCGCTTTCCGAAGAATAATTTTGCCTGAGCATTTTTATCGCAAGAAAAATCAAGTATGCCGCGCCGATGTACGCCAAATATTTTACGTAGTCGTTCAAAATCGTTCCTAGAAAATATGCGATAAAAACTGCCGCCATCGCGTCCGCAAAAAATCCCGTAAAAAGCCCGAGCCATTGCTTGAGCGCCTGCCGCCTTCCGAATTGCAAGGACGCGGAAAGCGAGCACAAGTTTGCGGGACCCGGCGTGATTCCTGTGACGTAACAATAAAATAAAAATCCGGGAAGAATTTGGATTGGAACAATCATGCAAATCAGTATATTGAAAAAAGCGTTTTTTTGCAATCGCCCATTTCTTGTTTTAAATTTTCTTTTGTGATATAATGCCTGCTTATGGAAATGAACGAATTAAAAGAAACGATTGCAAAAAAGGGCAACGACGCTTTGGAAAGAATCCGGCAGAAGCTTGAAAATAATGAATGCAAAATGAAGATTTCCTGCCTCATCGTTTCGCGCGTTTTTCTTGTCGAAGAGATATTGATGTTCATGGCGGCGGCCTATGGTTTTGTGACTGCCGTCCTGATTGCCAATAATTGGGCGGAAAAATTCATCGTTTGGACCGGCGTGATGTCAACCTTTACGATGAACGTTTTCATGCCGTTCAACAATTTTTTGCGCCATCTTGATTTTATAACCGAACGTCAGCTCGTTCTCATCTTTCATGTTTTGTTCGGAATCTTCGCGACGATGTTCGCTTTCGGCTTGCACAATTGGTTTAGGATTTTTTCGATGATTTCAAAAAATACGAGTCCGTTTGACATGTCGATCGTGAAAAGAATTAGTAACTTGTCTATTTTTTCGATTTTATGCTTAGTTATTCAGCCAGTG
>CAMWWZ010000020.1 GCA_947178095.1 uncultured Treponema sp. | reverse complement strand
CGCGGCTTTCTCGGTTTTTTTTGAGGCTCTTCTTTTTCCGCTTGTGTTTCGGAATCCGCGTTTTCTTCCAAAATCGGCGTTTCTTCGGCTTCGTTTTTTTCGATTTCCGTTTCCGGCGAAATTTGCTTTTCCGCCACTGCTTCATTTTCATTGATAAATTCCGCGTCCACGATTTCGGTTTTCAGCGCGACGAAAAGCGGATGGTCCACCATCGCGCAGTCGATATAAACTTTTTCTATTGAATCGCAGCCTTGAAACGCTTCGCTGTGGCTGTGAGTCACATTTTTCGGAATGCGGATTTGCGTGGCCTTTACGGGAACTTTTATGAGCGAAAAAGTGCCGTCGTCGTGCCGCTCAAAAAGTGCGCCGGATTCTTCGTCGGTGAAAAAAACTGGATTTTCCGCGCTAAATCGAATGTGCGCCAAGTTGACGCAATTTCTAAAAGCATCATCCTCGATGATTCGCATCGAAGAAGGAAGTACGAGCGTGGAAAGATTTTGGCAATACGCCGCCGCGCCGCTTTTTATCACGGCGACGCCTTCGGGAATCACGAGCGATTCTAGAGAAGCGCATTCGCTGAAAAGATTTCGCGGCAATTCCGTGATTCCGATTCTAAAAGGCGCTTCTTCTAGCGAATAGCAGCATTCGAACATGCTTTCTGAAAAAGCGGAAATTTCATCGCCGAGCTCAACTTTTTGCAGGGAAAAGCATTCCCGAAAAATCGCAGGTTCTATTGATTCAATTTTTTTCGGAAATCGGACATATTCAAGCGCGTCGCATCCATAAAATGCCTCATATCCGATTTGCGTAACTGTGTCGGGCAAAAAAATTTTTTTTGCAGGGCAAGACGCGAACGCTCGCCTGTCGATTTTCGTTACGCCCGTCGGAACATAAACTTCGGCTGGACATTTCAGTTCGTCAACGCCCGAAAGAGTCTTGTTTTCATTTGTCAGAAGAAAAATTTCAGAATCCTGCATTTTTATATTGTACTCCATTTTTCATTTCATCGCAAGTAAATTTCAATTTAAAATCTGAGTTTTAAAACTGTCTCGCAAGTTTTTTTGGGCGTGCCCTGCGTTGCGTTTTTTTTCTTGACTTTAAAAATCGCAACGCAGGTCGGGCTGTTCCGGGTTACGCTTTCGCTCCATTCCTACACTACGTTTCGGAACGCTCCGCGCCCTACACATCCCTCACGCGGCAATTTTTCTATTCGCCGTTAATTATGCTGATTCCGCTTGAAGTGCCGAGCCTTGTCGCGCCCGCTTCCACCAAATCCCGCGCGAATTGTGCTGTGCGAATTCCGCCGCTTGCCTTTACGCCCATTTCGCTTCCGACGGTTTTTCGCATAAGCGCGATGTGTCGCACGCTTGCGCCGTTCGGGAGCGGCTCGCCTTTTTCATTTTTCGGCGCGGCAAATCCCGTGCTGGTTTTTACGAAATCCGCGCGGGCGGACTTTGCGGCAATGCAGCATTTTTCAATTTCGCCGTCAGTTAAAAAGCATGTTTCCAAAATCACTTTCACAAGAATTTTTTTGCCGTCCGCGTCTCCTGCCGACTTCGCCGCGCGCACGACTTGCTCGATTTCTTCGCGCACAAAATCAAAATCGCCTTCTTTCGCCTTTCCGATGTTGATCAGCATGTCGATTTCATCCGCGCCATCCAAAACCGCGCTAGAAGCGGCGAAAGTCTTCACTTCGGTTTTATCCGCACCCAAAGGAAATCCGATTACCGTGCAAACTGCGACGCGCGTTTCGCGCAATTTTTCCGCGCAGAATTTCACCCAAACTGGATTTACGCAGACAGACGCGAAATTGTTTTGCGCCGCCTCATCGCAAAGCCGCTCTATTTGAACTTTCGTCGCGGTGGGCGAAAGCAAAGTGTGGTCGATCATTTTCGCAAGGCGAGATTTTTCTGTTTCAGCAATTGTTTCATTCATAATGAAGATTATATCACGTTTTTAAGAAAAATACAAATTTCCGCCGAGAAAATCATATGTGCCAAAAATCGCTCTTCCCGAAATATCAAAATCTTCAAAAATTCCTATTGATTTTTTCAATGGAATATGTTATATTTTAGGAAAATATCTTTGGCGGCAACGCCGAATTTTTATGGGAGTTAAATATGGCTTACAAAATTTCAGACGCTTGCGTAAACTGCGGTGCGTGCGAAGGCGAATGCCCGGTCAGCGCGATTTCCGAGCAGGGCTCAAAACGCGAAATCGATGCCGGAACGTGCATTGACTGCGGAACTTGCGCCGGAGTCTGCCCGTCAGAAGCGATCGCCCAAGCGTAATTCTCCAGGAATGGGCTCGAAAGCAAAATCCATTTTCTTCTCGTTTTTGAAGGCTGCCTTTTTTGTGTCTTTGTGCTTCGTCGTGAACCTTGCGGTTATCTTCCCGTTGTGGGCGTTCGCAAAAAATGCGCCGAACGTTTATTCCGTGGCGGTGTTGGTTTTGGTCGCGGCGTTCGCTTTGTGGAAGATTGCGCTTTGGGCGAAACGAGTTGGCGCGAAAAAGGCTTTGAGAATTGCCTTGAAATGCATTGTGATTGTCGCAGGAATTTCTGTTTGTGTCGTCCTTTTGTTCGGCTTTCACAGAATTTTCGCGGCGATTGTGGCAATTTTGACAGTCGCTCTTTTCAAATTGGTGGATTTTTTGGGCTGAAGGGGTTTTCGAGTGCGATCGCTTGAAAAAAAATTCTTTCTTCTCGTTTTGGCGGCTTTTTTTTCGGAAAATTCGTTTTGCAAAAAAGTTTTTATCCCCATTGATGAAACGAAACTTCCCGCCATAAAATCTGTCGAGCAGCTGGACAAAGATTTTGTCTTGGCGCAATACGATGCCGAACTTGAGCGCAACAACATCGCGATTCGCAGAGGAAAATCGCCGCAAGTGAATTTTTTTGCGTACAAGGCGAAAAAAGGCGACACCGTTTCGAAATTGGCGGCGAGATTTTGCGTGATTTCCGACACTTTCGTCGTCATAAACTCAATTTCGTCGCAGGACGAGGAAATCGAAGGGCTTGACATAATCGTTCCCACGGCTAAGGGGCTTTTTATTCCCGACCCGGATTTTCAAAACGGGCGCGAAAGCCAGCTTGAAATTTTGCTTCAAAAAAACCGATTTCCGCTTGCGGACGCGGACGGCGCGATTTACTTTGAAATTCGTGGGCGGCGATATGTTTTTTTGCCCGACGAGCATTTTTCGCCGACGGAACGCGCCTTTTTCCTCGACCCCGCGATGATTGTGCCCGTGCAAAATTATTGGATTTCCAGCGCGTTCGGAAACCGCGAAGATCCTTTCGGAAGCGGGCGTTTGCAGATGCACAAGGGAATGGACATGGCAGTTCCCGAGGGCACGGAAGTTGTCGCGTGCAAGGGCGGGCGCGTAGCGGCGAGCGGCGAAGATTCCGTCTATGGAAAGTGGATTTTGCTCGAGCATTCAGGCGGAATAAGCAGTTTCTACGCGCATCTTTCCGCCGTGGACGCGAACGTGCGGAACGGCGCGCAAGTTCGTTCGGGCGAGCCAATCGCGAAAAGCGGAAGCACGGGGCAAGTTACAGGGCCGCACTTGCATTTCGAAGTGCGCAAGGACGGAAATTCCATCGACCCGAAAAAATATATCAATTAGATTATGTCGTTTACGAAAAGGCACATTTTCAATTTTCTCCTTTTCGCGGTTTTCTTCGCGCCGCTCGGGGCGGAAGTTTTTCGCACGCAAAAGACAGTCATTCTCGTGGCGGACGAAAACGCCTCGGAACGCAAGAACGTCGGCATAAACGCATGCGCTTCGATAAAGTTGCCCGAAGATTTGACTTTTGTCCAGGGAATCGAAATTCTCGTGAAAATTCCGAAAGTTCTTGCGAATTTCCAAAACACGATTTTATATTCGCTTTACGACAACATCGCGCCATTTCCGTCCGAGAGCGAGACCGACTATTCGGGAAAGGCGATTTATTCGGGCTTGTATCCGGGGCATCTTTCATGGTCGATCGTCGTTCCGCTCGTAAAAGGCAACACGATAACGCAAAGTCCTTACGCCGACAAAACTTTGATTCCAGATTCCAGCCGAGGATTCATTTTTTTGCGAAACCAGCTCGCGATGAAAGGAATTCCGCAGGAAGTGATGACGGCGGAATTCGAAGTGAGCGCGAAGACTGTTTTCACGGATTTCGGCGCGATAAGAATCCGCGCGAACAGGGATTCTGGCGAATTTTCTGTGATGGTGGACGATGCGGCGGCGAAGCCGAATGACGCAGGGCTGATTTTCCTGAAGCCCGGAAAGCACAGCGTTTCGGTGATTTCCGAAAAATTCCGCAACGAAGTGCGGACTGTCGTTGTCGAGCAGGCGAAAACTACGGAAATCGAGCTTGAGCTGAAAAGCGTCGAGCCGACTTTCGCTTTCAACGCGCCGCAAGGAACGCGGATTTTCGTGGACGGAAACGAAATCGCGAACGCGGACGAAGTCAGGCTTGAAGCCGGGAAGCACGCCTTCAAATTCGTGCTCGGTGGATACGAAGTCGTCCGGAACGTCGAGATTCAAAACGGAAAGCATTACGACATTTCCGTGAATTTCGAGGCGAATATAAAGGAATCGGAATGATGCTGGTTTGAAAAAATGCGGAACGAAAATTTTCGCTTCCCTTGGAAATAGCGGCTGCACCGCTTCGCTTCCGTAAGGGGCTTCAAAAAAATTTAAGGAGGAAAAGAAGATATGAAAAAAATCAGGAGCGGCAAAGTCCGCGAAGTTTACGACCTTGAGAACGGAAAAATGGTAATCGTCACGACGGACAGGATTTCCGCGTTCGACGTGATTTTGCCGACAGAAATTCCGGGAAAAGGCAAAGTGCTGAACGCGCTTTCGAATTTTTGGTTCGATTTTACGAAGGACATTTGCAAAAATCACATGATTTCCGCCGACACGCGCGAAATGCCCGCGGAATTCCAAGGCGCGGAATTCGAAGGGCGCACGATTCTCGTGGAAAAACTCAAGATGATCCCTTACGAAGTGATTGTCCGCGGCTACATGTTCGGCTCGATGTACGAGGCGTACAAAAAAGGCGAGTCGTTTTTGGGACACAGCTTCGAAAAAGAATACGCTTTGGCGGAAAAACTTTCCGAGCCGATCGTGACTCCTTCGACAAAGGCCGAGGAAGGACACGATGTCAATGTCACGCTCGGGCAAATGAAGGCGGACATCGGCGAGGATTTGGGCGGAAAAATCGAACGCGCCGCGCTCGCAATCTACAAGAAATGCTACGACCACGCGCTCAAAAACGGAATAATCATCGCCGACACGAAGTTCGAATTCGGGCTTGACAGCGAAGGCGCGCTTGTCTTGGCGGACGAAGTTCTCACGCCCGATTCCTCAAGGTTTTGGGACGAAGCGGCTTACGAAGTCGGAAAAAGCCCCGCCAGCTACGACAAGCAGTTCGTCCGCGACTGGCTTTCGAAAAACAATTTGGCTGGAGACGCGAGCATAAAATCCATTCCAGCAGAAATCGTGGAAAAAACTGCCGCTCTTTACCGCGACTGCGCGAAGAAAATTGCGGGAGTCGAAATTTAGTCGAAAAGGAATCGGAATATGGACGAAAAGGCAATGTACAAACTCACTTACGGCTTGTTCGTGCTCACGTCGAAGCGCGACGGCCGTGACAACGGCTGCATCGTGAACACGGCGGGTCAAGTTACGGCAAGCCCGAACAGAATTTCCATCACGGTGAACAAGCAGAATTTCACGCACGATTTCATTCGCGATTCGGGCGAATTCAACATTTCGATTTTGAGCGAAAAGGCCGGGTTCGAGACTTTCAAACATTGGGGAATGCAAAGCGGACGTGATACGGACAAAATGCTTTCCGTGGAATTCGAGCGTTCGGCGAACGGCATCGCGTACATCACGAACGGCGCGAACGCATTCATTTCGGCAAAAGTCGTGCAGTCCGTGGACTTGGGAAGCCACACGCTTTTCATCGCGGACGTTACGGACGGAGCCGTTTTCAGCGAAGACGAATCTGCGACATATTCGTTCTACCAAAAAAACATAAAACCGAAATCGCGCGAAAACGCCGAAAAGAAAAAAGGCTACATCTGCACGGTTTGCGGCTACATTTACGAAGGCGAGCCTCTTCCGGACGATTTCATTTGCCCGGTCTGCAAGCATCCTGCAAGCGATTTCGTTCCGCTTTGAGATGTTTCTTGCGAAGTTTGTTAGGAATGTATATGAAAAAATTTTTTTTGCTTGCGGCGATTGCATTTGCGCTCGTTTCCTGCCGTTCTACGAAAGTCGAAGATGGAAAAAACGAAAAAAGCCTGAGCCTTTCTTCTTGCGAAGGAAATTGGCGGCTGACGCTTTTTATGAAGGACGAAGTTGCGCAAGTCATTGCCAATGCCGATTTGACGATTGCCGAAAAAGGCGGCGGCAATTTTCACATTTCGGGCTTTACAGGCGCGAATTACTTTAATGGCGAGGCTTCTTCTAAAAATGCTGGTCAAATAAAAGTCGAAAATGTTGGAAGCACGAGGCGCGGCGCAACTCCCGAAGTCATGGAATTTGAAACGCTGTTTTTGGAATTCCTTTACGGAGTGGATTCTTTTTCCGTCGAAAAATTTGAAAGGCAGGCGTTTGAAACGCTCGTCCTCAAAAACAGCTCGATGAACGCCTACGCGCATTTTTCAAGAAATTAGATTTTCGATGCAAGAAAATATTCGCTTTCGGGCGGAATGCTTTTGCTTTATTTTCAACAATGAAAAAATTTGAATGCCGGTACTAAAGATTTTTCGGGGTAATGACGATAATATAATTGTCGGGGGATTTCTCCTCCCACCCATGCCCCCGACAATGCCTGATGGCATGGCCCTGCCTTGCGGCAGGGCTTTTTCTTTGCCTTCAATCGCCGAATTTGCAATTGACAAAACCGCGATTTAGTTTTATAATATTTCGCGAAATATATGGTTTCCATAAAAATATCTACGAAAGTTTTTTTCATTCTTCTTATGTTCTCCGCGCTTGCGATGGGAGCGGTTTTGGGACTGGCTTTGGCGCGGACGGCTGACACCGTGCACACGGAAAATTTCACTGAATTTACGACCGCGCTTCCGACGAAACTTTTGGACATAAACGGCGAGCTTATAACGGAATTCACTTCGGAGGAGCGGCGGGAAATCATTAGCCTGATGGAAATTCCCCAGCACATGAAAGACGCGCTCATAACCCGCGAAGACAGGATTTTCTACGAGCACAAGGGCTTTAGCATAAAGGCGATTTTGCGCGCGTTTCTCGGAGTTTTCACGGGAAAATCTTTGGGCGGCGGCTCGACTTTGACGCAGCAAATTGCCGGAACTATTTATGCGGATCGAACGCAGATGACGCTCGCGCGAAAAGTGAACGAGCTTTGGTGGGCGATTCAAATGGAACGCCGCTATTCGAAAAACGAAATCTTCGAACTGTACTTGAACCGCGTCTATTTTGGCGGCGGCACTTATGGCGTGAACGCTGCGAGCAAATATTATTTTGGGCACGACGCGCGCTCCATTACTCCGGCGGAAAGCGCGATTCTCGTAATACAGCTTTCCAATCCTGCGTTCTATAATCCGTTCGAGCATCCTAACCGCGCTATGGAACGGCAAAAGGATGTCTTGAGCGCGATGGTTTCGGAAAGCTATATCACGCAAAGCGAGGCCGATGATTCTTACGACGAATATTGGCTTAATTTCGACTATTCGCGCACCGACGTTTCCGCGTTCTTCATGCGCGACGACAAAGCTCCGTGGTTTAGCGAATATGTTCGGCGCGAGCTGAGCGAAATGATTTACGGCGACGCGGACATATATTCAAGCGGATTCACCGTGAACACCACGGGAAATCTTTTTCATTTGCAGACCGCGCAGCTTTTGATGGAAAAGCAGATTCACAATGCGAATGTCAACTACAAGGCGCAGATGGCTTCGAAACGGCGCGGCGCGTTCAGTAAGTATGTTCCGTTTTCCGAATTGGTCACGCTGATGTTCAATTTGGGCGATTTGAAAATGTCGAACAGGCTTGTGAAGTCTTCGGCCACAAAGGAATTCAGTACAAAGCTCAATCCGATTGTCGATGTTGCGAGTCTCATGTTCGGAATTGACAATCTGAAAGTCGGCATAATCAACAGGGCGAACAATTTGAATCAGGAAAAGGCAAAGGCGACGACGATAGAAGGCACGATGGTCAATTTGGAAAACGACACCGGCTACATAACTGCGCTCATAGGCGGAAGCAAATTCGACCAAAGCAACCAGTTCATCCGCGCGTCGCAGGCGCGTGTTCAGCCCGGATCTTCGTTCAAGCCGCTTTATTTTTCGGCTGCCCTTGATTCCGGCCAATTCACGGCGGCCACCGCGATTCTCGACGCGCCCTACGAATTTAAAGGACGCGACGGCTCTTCGTATTTGCCGAACAATTATGGCGGAGCGTGGAGGGGAAACGTTTTGCTTTGGCGCGCGCTCGCGCTTTCTTTGAACATTCCGGCATTGAAAGTTTTGGAAAAAATCGGCTTTAACGCGGCCATCGAACGCTCCGTCGCGCTTTTGGGAATTTCCGAAAAGGAATTGCCGAGCCGCGCCTTCGTTCCGGGATTTCCAATCGGTCTTGGAACTGTTTCCGTGCGGCCAATCGAAATGGCTCGTGCCTACGCGATTTTCGCGAACGGCGGAAAGGCGATCACTCCAACGGCTATCCGCACCGTCGAGGACAGAAAGGGCAACATAATTTTGAACATCGACAGGGATGTGCACAACAATTTGAAAAATCCAGTCCAAGTCATCACTCCGCAAAATGCGTTTCTTATGACGAAAATAATGGAAGCCTCAAAGACAATCGGAACTTTGCGCTACGGCTCGCAAAACCGCTCAAGTTTGATTGAGCGAAATTCCGGCGATCCGAACGGCTCGAAATTTATTTACACCGACAAGACTGGAAACAAATTTGAAATGCCGATTGCCGGCAAAACCGGAACGACGCAAAACTGGGCGGACGCTTGGGCGATCGGCTACAGTCCTTACTATACTTCCGCGTTTTGGTTTGGATTCGATTTGCCGGGCAATTCGATGGGCATGGGCGGAACCGGCGCGTCGATGGCAGGTCCGCCGTGGGGCGATTTTATGCGGGCGATTCATAGAGGCTTGCCGTACAAAGATTTTCCTCAAGTCAACGAAGGCGTTGTAAAATTGAATGTTTGCGCCGAAACAGGACTTCGCCCGGTCGAAGGAAAGTGCGGCCTAGTCGCGCTTTGGTTTTTGAGGGAAAATGTTCCGTCTGGAATATGCTCCGTTCACGGCGCCGGCGCGGAAGATCCGCAAAGGCGCGCGGAAAATCGTCTTGAAGACGCATTTTTCCAAAGTGGCTATTCTTTCGATGATTTTATCGATGACACGGATTTGCAAATCGATTTGGATTTGGATTCGATTTTGAATCCGGAGTCGCCGAAAAAAAGCGTCGAAAGCAATGCGCGGCAAAATCCCAAAAATCCAAGGACGAATTCCCAAAACTCAAGGACGAACAGCAGAAATTCAAGAAGGCGAAATTCGAATGCCAAAAAAAGTCCGTCTTCTTCCGCATCAAAGCCGAAAGAAGATCGCAGTTCCAATCCTAGCGAAGCGATTTCCGAGCCGCGCACGAATGATTCTGATTCGGGCGAAAATGCTTTGGATGACAATATTTTGGACGCAAACATTTTGGATTTTAATATCGACGAATTTTATTTTGTTCCGATGAACGTAGGCGCGTTTGGCGATGCGGTGGATTTAAAAGAGGAACTGCCGGAAAACGCGCAGCCGGGAATTGAAAACGAAATCGAGGCTGAGGCTAAAACTGAAATTGAAGAGGAAAATGCGCCTCTGCCAATGGAATAAAAAATGCTTGTAAGTATAAATGATATAAAAGTAAAGCGTCGCGTGAGAAAGGATTTGGGCAACCTTGAAGATTTGAAAAACAGCCTGCGCCGCTACGGGCTTTTGAATCCAATCACGCTCAACGGCAAATACGAGCTTGTGGCGGGCGAACGCCGGCTTGAGGCTGCAAAGGCCATCGGCTGGACAAGCATTAACGCGAATATCCTTGACAATTTGAGCGAGATTTCTCAGCTGGAACTGGAAATCGAAGAAAACAATCAGCGCAAGGAATTTACCGACGATGAACTGCTTGAAGGTTACAAGCGGCTCGAGCGGCTTCGGAATCCGAGTTTTTTTCGGCGCGTTTGGAACGCGATAAAAGCATTTTTCGCGCGTCTCGCTCTCATGGTAAAGGGTTGGTTCAAGCGCGCATAATTTACCAAGGAAATTGAAATGAAAAATTTGAAGGATTTGACTTACGGAATTGTGGGCATGGGAATCATGGGCGGCTCGATTGCAAAATCGATTCGCGCGAACATTCTTTCACGCGCCGAGTCTACGGGAAAAATTTATGCGTGCAATAGAAGCACCGCCTGCCTTGAAAGCGCGCTCCACGAAGGCGTGGCGGACAAGACTTTCGCTTCGGATTGCGTTCAGGAAATGCTTTGCGAATGCGACTTCGTTTTCGTCTGCCTTTATCCGCACGCCACGATAAATTTTTTGCGCGACAACCGCGATTTTTTCAAGGCGGATTCAATCGTGACGGACATCAGCGGCGTGAAAGGAATTTTCCAAAATTTGCTTCCTGAAATTATGCGGAAAGACGTTGACTTTATAATCGGGCATCCGATGGCGGGCGGCGAAAAGGAAGGCTACGCGAATTCGAACGAAAAATTTTTCATCGGCAGAAATTACATTTTGATTCCGCGTCCTGAAAACAAGCCGGAAAATCTCGAACTCATGCGAAGCCTCGTCGCAGCGATGGGATTTTCTCGCATCACGGAAACTTCGTGCGAAACCCACGACTACAAAATTGGCTTTACTTCGCAGCTTTGCCATGTCATCGCGGCGGCGTTGGTGGAAAGCGCGTCGGACGAAAGCATCACGGCGTTCGGCGGCGGAAGCTTCGAAGATTTGACAAGGATCGCGATGATAAACGCGCCGCTTTGGACGGAGCTTTTTTTGGCGAACAAGGAAAAGCTCGTGGAGCACATTTGCAATTTCGAAGCGCAAATCGAACGCTTTAAGAATTTCATTCAAAATGACGACGCGGAGAATTTGAAAAGCATTTTGGAAGACACGCGCGAAAAGCGGCTCAAAATGGGAGCGATAAAAATCAGCAAATAAGATGTGTTGCTGATTTTTATGACGAGTTTTTTGAGCCGCTAAAAACTCGTATATTTATTAGGGCTCGCGAGCCCTAATAAAAAAAACACTCGCAAGGCGAGTGTTTTTTTTAGCGGAATATGGGATTGAACCATAGACATCACGGATATGAGCCGTGTGCTCTACCAACTGAGCTATTCCGCCGTGAGATTCTATACTAGCACAAATTTAAAAAAGTGTCAATATCTTTGCAGAATTTTTGACACTTTTTTTCGAGGTGCCATTTAAATCTCGTTCAATGCGGCTCTTATGCATTCACGAAGTGTCGTTCGCCTCGGATTGTTTTTTGCGCGAAGCGCGGCGCGGACGCAGATGAATGCCATGAAAATCAAAATCAAATGCACGAACCAATTCGTGTAGCGGGAATACACCGTTTCCTGCCATTTGTAAATCGGAATCCTTGCGCAAAGATATGATTTTTCGAAAAGCGGAATCGAATCCAAAATGCGCCCTGTAGGATCGACTACGGCCGTGAGCCCGGAATTTGTCGAGCGGACGAGGGTGGTGCGATATTCGATCGCGCGGAACGCCGCCACTACAAAATGCTGGTATTCCGCCGATGCCGTTTTTGACCAAGAGTCGTCGGTGATGTTCAGGAAAACTTCCGCGCCAAGTTTGTGGAACGGACCGCAGATGTCGGGGAACGCATCCTCAAAGCATATCGGCGTGGAAATCCGCACTTTCGTCCTTTCGGGCGGCTTTTGCGCGGAAGCTGCGTCTTGGCTCAAGTCGATTATTTTTGAAGGCGGATTTCCCTTGTCCTCCACGGCATCCGCTTCCAATTCGAAAAGCGTGAATTCGTTTCCCGGAAACCAGCCGTTTGAAATCTTCACGACTTTTTTCATGAACGCGCTCACAAGCGGATATTCTGCGCCTGGAATGACTTCGGCGAAAGGCACGAGATGCGTCTTTCCGTAATAGCCTCGGAAAATTCCTTCTTTGTCGAAAATCAAAGCCGAATTCGCATGCTTGCCCCTTTTTTTGTCGAGCGTAAATGAGCCGCCGATTAGAAATGGAACGTTGCTTTCTTTTATGAATGGAATCAGCGGACGATCCTTTGGGCGGACGCTGTATTTTATGTAGGCGTTTGGAAATGACGAATGCAGGACCGCTTCGCTCCAAACTACGATGTCCGGCCTCGTGCCTTCATCGGCGAATTCTTTGATGCCTTTTTCCGTGAGTTCGATTGAAGTCCTTATGCTTTCGGAATCGTCTTTGTCCGCCCAAGGGTCGCGGTTTTGCTGGACAAGCACGGCGTTCAATGTCTTTAAAACCTTTCTTTCTTGCCCGAGCCTGAACGCGCCGTAAATTACGAAGCAAGCGAGCAGCGTAATTGCGCACAATTGGCAGTGACGGATTTCTTTTTTCGCGGATTTTTTCTCGACTCGAAGCGAAAGGATTGTTTCCGCGAGCGTTCCCGAAATGAACGCGAACAAAAATGTTATTCCGTAAACGCCGAAAATGTCCGCGCTTTGCATCAAGGCTTTTGTGCGGAACGCGCTCATCGAAAGCGTTCCCCATGGATATGCCAAAAATCCTGTGGATTTCGCCCATTCATATACGACCCGCGTGCATGCGAAATAAAGCACCCTGAAATTTATGTTTTCTTGCGAAAGGCTTGCACATTGAATCGAAATCATTTGCCGTGAAATTTTCTTTCGGAAAATTCTTTGCGGATTTTTGAAAGGCGCGAAAAAAAGGCATCCGGCCATCGCCCCGATGCAAGCCGTTCCGAACGCCGACGCGCCCAGCGTGAAAATCGCGAAATCCTTGAAATTCGCAAGCCAAAAGCTCGAAAGCATGTGCGTCGTGAAAGCGTCGAGCGCGAACAATGCCGCCACGTTTTTGTACGATTTCGCCTCTCGCGATGCAATGTAAAGCGGAACGAGTGCCGCCATTGCGAAAAGTGGCGAGCCGAAATGGAATATTTCGTTCGGAATCGCGAGGAAAGTCAATATTCCCGAAAAAATTGCACAAAAAACTTGAAAAAATACATTCATTATGATATAATATTCTATTGTATTTTGAAAAATAAAGCAAGTTGTATATGTGATAATGCAATGAATATATAAGCTGGGTTTTTGAAAAAATTCGGCATTGAAAATGTTGCGGCATTTTCAATTTGGGTGGGGAAAATGGCGAGTATAAAAGATGTCTGTGAAGAGCACAGAAAAGAATATGGCGGGCCTCCCAAGGTCATGGTTTCCGCGCCTGGACGCTTTCACATAATGGGCGAACGCTCGTGCTGGTTTTTTAAGGACAAGACACTTTCCATGGCGGTAAATTTGAATGTTTTCGTCGCGATTTCGCCGCGCGAGGACAATTCTGTGAAATTGTTTTACGTTCAGCGCGACGAGCGCAGAAAGGCCGACATTTCGAACGTCAAGCTCAAGAAAGAAGAACATTGGGTAAATTCGCTCAAGGCTGTTTTGTACGGATTTTTGTCCATTGGATTCAAACTTTCGGGAATGGATGTTACCGTCTATTCGGAAACGCCTCCTTCGTCGGGCTTCGGAATTTATTCCGCGATGAAGGCTGGAACCGCGCTCGCCGTAAAAAAAGCGTTTCGCCTGAACTGCTCGGATGCGCAGCTTTTGCAGGTTATGGAAAAGGCGAATCGCAATTTTCTCAGAACAGACAATCTCATAGCCGATAATTTTACGATTCTTTTTTCCGAGCCGAATTCTGTAATCTTGACGGATTATTCCAAGCAGACTTATGAAATGATTCCTTTGGGTTTTGAGAATTACAAAATCATTCTCACGGATGCGGGCGTTCCTCGATATGAAAGTTGGAAAGAAGAAAGCGTGCGCGAAATGGAAAACGCGCTTTTGCTCGGCGATCTCAAAGACAGAAAGCGTGGCGTTCTTGGCGGCTGGGTATACAATACGAATCCGACTGAAATGAATTTGGAACTTTCCGTGGTGAGCGAGGACATGCGGCGAAAACTTTTGTACATAATCTACGAGCACGGCTGCATTTTGGACGCGGTGGACGGAATAAAAAAAGGAAAGTTCACGAAATTCGCGCGCGCGGTGAACAAAAGCCACTCTTTGCTCCGCGAAAATTACAATGTTTCTTGCCCCGAGATTGACTGGATTCTAAAGCGCGTGGGCGAGCTCGAGCCGAATTTGCAAGACATCCGCGAGCCTGTGACTTGCGGGCGCACGATTGGAAATGGAGTCGGCGGCTGTCTTTACGCTTTCGTGAGAAGCGGCGATGTCGAAACGTACAAAAAAAATCTTTCGGGCTACACGCGCATTTTCGGATTGGAGCCGCTTATGTACGAAGTGAAGGGCGCGAAAGGCGCGCATTCTGTGCGTATCAGTTGAAATTGAACGCCCGCGATTTTTTTTCATTCCGTCGAGGAACAAAAAAATTCGCTTCCGCTGGGGCTAGCGGCTGCACCGCTTCGCTTCCGTAAGGGGCTTCTGTTAAAAAAAAGAACAAAGGTTTTGTTTTATGAATTTGCTTTTGACTAATGACGACGGATTTTTCGCGCCGGGAATAAATGCTCTCAAAAAGCGGCTTCTTTTTGACGGCCACAACGTGATGGTTTTCGCGCCTTCTGAAAATCGTAGCGGCGCGAGCCATTGCATCAATTTGGGAAGCGGCGTGGAAGTGCGGAAAATCAGCGAAAGCGAATACACTTGTTCAGGAACGCCCGCCGACTGCGTGATGGCCGCGCTCAAAAGCGGCGTTTTTCCAAAAATCGACCTCGTGCTTTCGGGAATAAATCAAGGTCCGAACATCGGAATCGACATAGTTTATTCTGGAACGTGCGGCGCGGCGCGTCAGGCGGTTTTCATGGGAACTCCTGCGGTCGCGCTGAGCGTGATGGTGGAAGAGCACGACGGCGAGCCGTTTTCTCCGTGCGAAAAATATTTTTATTCGGCGATGGCGGATTTCGCGGCGAAAAATCTTGAGAATTTTGCGAAAATGTGCGTGGTGGCGGACGGAATGTCAATGCCTGAAAATCCGTGCTGCTTCGTCAATGTGAACGGACTTTCGCAGGAAGAGCCGTACAAGGCGGCGCGATTTTCCGGAATTTCGTTCCGCGAGTACGCCAACGACAAGATAACTTTTTTGCCGAAAGCCGACGGAATTTTCGAGCGAAAATTTTCAGGCGGAAAAGTGATTTCTTCTTCGCGGAAATTTTCGGACTACGACGCGCTTTGCGAAGGATCGGTTTCCGTGACTCGCGTCCTTGCCGAACAATTGGATGCGGGCGAGATGGATTCAATTATTTTCAATTTCTGATTGACAATCTGCGATTAATATTTTATTCTATATTTAGGGTGGATTTATGGGGAATTCAGTTTTGTCAGAGGGAATCTCGCTTTACGCCAAAAAACAATACGGCGACGCGCTCGCGTTTTTCCTTTCGGTTTCCGAAGGTGCGGATGTGGACGGGATGGATTTGGCATACTACATCGGGCTTTGCTACGCGCGGCTTGAAAGGTACGACGACGCGCTTTTGTATTTGGAACAAGTTGTGACGAACGGCCATGACTACGATCGCATTTTGCAATGCCGCTACATTCTCGCGATAATCTATGTGAAAAGCGGAAGAATGCGTTTGGCTGATTTTGAATTGAAGAAGCTTTTGGAAAGCGGCTACAATACCGCGAACGTGCTTTCTTCGCTAGCGTATCTTCATTGGGAAAATCAGGATATCGAAACTTGCCTCGACTTTTATTCGCGTTCGCTCGAAGAGGACACGAACAATGTTACGGCTTTGAACGGAATGGGCTACGTGCTCGCCGAGGAAAACCGCGACTTGTCGCTCGCGCTCAGTTGTTGCAAAAAGGCGGTTTCGAATTCTCCGAAAAATCCTGCGTGCCTTGATTCGCTCGGCTGGGTTTATTTTAAGCTGGGACTTTTGGACGAGGCGAAAAAATATTTGTTTGAGGCGAAAAAATTGCTTCCCGAAAATGAAGTCATAAAAAGGCATGTCGATTTGTTCGAAAAGGTTGTGGCGGAGGAATGAAAAAGTCGTTCGTTTTTTTGCTTGTGATTTTTCTCGCATTTTCGCTCAATGCGCAGCGAGCCGAAAATTTGTTCGAGGATTCTGCCAACACAACTTCGCGCAAGCGCAGCGCGGAGGCTGGATTCGCCGAAGAGGAATTTCGTCGCGGCGTGCAGTCGTATTATCGCGGCCAGTTCAATGACGCGATATTGCAGTTTGAAAAGGCTCTTTCGTATTTGCCCGACGAAAATCTGATTTTGGATTGGCTCGGGAAATCCTACTTCCGCGCGGGACTTGAAGGCACTGCGTTGGAACAATGGCAGTTCGCGCATGATGCGGGCTACGGCGGAATTCTTTTGGAGAACAAAATCGAGGTCGTCCGCGAACGCCGCGTGAACGCCGCCTCGGAAATCTCGCCGCGCTACACGGAAACTGGAAGTTATGTCGGAACGAATTCGACGGAAAACGGAAAATATCAAGTGTTCGCTTCGCCCGCTTCCGTGCTCGCAAATCACGACGGAACGATTTGGGTTTCCGCCTACGCAAGCAACGAACTTGTCCTTCTCGACATAAACGGAAATGTCGTTCGACGCATAACTGGCCCGCTCAACGGATTCGATCGTCCGCTTGACGTGATTCGTTCTTTTGACGGAAAGCTTTTGGTGAGCGAGAGCGCGGGCGACAGAATCGCGGTTTTGAACGAATCGGGATTTTTCGAAAAATATATCGGCGAAAAGGGAAGGGGAGTCGGGCAATTTGTTGGCCCGCAATATTTGGCGCAGGATTCGCTCGGAAATATTTATGTTACCGATTTCGGGAATTCGCGCGTGGTGGTTTTTGACAAGGACGGAAACGGCATCTTTGATTTTGGACGGCGCACCGAGGATTTTGCGGGGCTTAAAGGACCGACGGGCATTGCAATAAAAGACGGTCGCGTTTTTGTCGCCGACTGCGTTCGCGGCGCGGTCTACGAATTCGACTTGAGCGGAAACTACGAAGGCGTTCTCGTTCCGGAGCAGACTTTTTCTTTTCCCGAAGCTTTGAAATTTTCTGCGGACAAAGATTTCATTATCGTTTCCGACAGAAACCGAATTTTTTCGATTGACTTGGGAACTGGCGCGGTTTTTGAAAATGCGTTCACAGGCAACGCGCCCGCAAGAATCACTTGTGCGCTTCCTGATTTCAACGGAAACATTTTGGCGAGCGATTTCAAGAACAGCGAAATCTACATAATGTCGAAGATGACGGAATTGCTCGGCGGACTTTATGTGGAAATTTCGCGAGTGAACGCGGAGCATTTCCCCAAAGTCGTAATTGAAGTGAACGTTCAAAACCGAATGCGGCAGCCTGTGATGGGGCTTCGTGCGGAAAATTTTTATGTCAGCGAAGGCCGGCGCGCTGTTTCGAATTTGCGCTTTGAAGGGGCGGCTTCCGCAAACACGAGCGAGGATGTCGCGATAATCATCGACCGCAATGTGGACTGTTCGGTTTACGGCGAAACTTTGAATCATGCTGTGCGCGAGCTTGCAAGCGCGATGCAAGGCGTTGGAAAAATTACGCTCATTTCAAGCGGAGAAATTCCTGTTTTGGAATATGAAGGCGCGCCAAGCGGTCTTATGGATTTTTCTTACACTGCGCTCAAATCTCCCGAAAGCAAGGTTTGCACGTTTGACCTCGCGCTCAGAATGGCTGCGAACAATCTGATAAATTCGGAGCCAAAACGCACGGTGATTTTTTTGACCGACGGAAAATTTGTGCAAGGCGCGTTTTCGCGCTACGGGCTTTCCGACCTCGCTTCGTATTTGAACAACAATCGCATATCGTTCAGCATCGTGCAACTTGAGCAGGGCGCGCCCGCCGAGGAATTTGACTACATTTGCAAAAACACTTTCGGAAAATGTTATTACGTTTTCCGTCCCGAAGGCTTGGGCGGCGTAATCGGCGATTTGCTTGAAGTGCCGAATGGAATGTATCAGTTCAGCTACGAATCGGCGTTGCAAACCGACATGGGGCGCGCGTTTTTGCCCGTGGAGGTGGAGACGTACATTATGAACCGAAGCGGCCGCGACGAGATAGGATACTTCGCTCCGCTTGAATGATTTTTATTTTTGCAAATCTTTTTCGTTTGAAAGAAGCCGCGCCTTGTGGATTTTTATCTTCGGATTTTTTTGTTCCAATTTTAAAATCGATTTTTCCACGGCGCGTTTTTTCTTTTCGCCGAAATCGAAAAGTTCGTTTTGCGCCTCGCTGTCCGCGTCTTGAGTTTTTCCGACGGTGATTCCCAAAAGCCTGATTCCGCGCCCTGCCTCGTATTTTTTTCGAAAAATATTTTTCGCGCGGCTGAAAAGGTCGTCAACGCTCGTGATGTTTTGCGAGGAAGTTTCGCGCGCGCTCACCGTCGTAAAATCGTCGTATCGGATTTTCACGCACAAAGTTTTTCCTGTGATGTTGTGCCGCAAAAGCCGGAACATGAGTTGCTCGGAAAGTTCCAAGAGCGCGCCTTCGATTGCATCCCAGTCCGAAAGATCGTAGTCGTAAGTGGTTTCGATTCCCGAAGAGTGCGACTTTGCTTCTTCCAAAAATCCCGGCGGGTCGATGCCGCGCACGGCGTTGTATAGAAATTCCGCCTGCGCTTGCCCGAAAATGCTTGAGAGCAAATTCTTGCTGTGCTTCAAAATGTCGCGCGTGGAATTGAAGCCCGCTTCGTTGAGGTGCGCCAAGGTTTTCGCGCCGATTCCCCAAACTTTTTCGAGCGGCAATTTCAGCATGAAATTTTCTTCTTCGCCAGGAAGCACGGCCGTAAGTCCTTTTGGCTTTTGCAAGCCGCTTGCGATTTTCGCGACATAGTTTGAAGTGGCCACGCCGATTGAAACTGTGAGATTCGTTTTTTCGAAAACTTTTTCCTGCAATTTTTTCGCCGTATCGACAGGATCGCCGAAAAGCCGCGTCGTTCCGCTCATGTCCAAAAATGCTTCGTCGATTGAAATCTGCTTTACGTCGGGAGAAAAATCCGAAAATATGCGCATCACTTTTTCGGAAAACTCGCCGTAAGTCTTGTGGTCGCCTCGGACGAAAATCGCGTTCGGGCAAAGTTCCACGGCGCGTGCGAGCGGCATCGCCGAATGAATTCCGAATTTTCTCGCCTCGTAGCTCGCGGTGGAAACGACCGCCCGCCTGTCGCCGGGAACGCCGCCCACCACGACTGGCTTTCCGCGCCATTGCGGATGAAGCAGCTGTTCCACCGATGCGAAGAACGCGTCGAGGTCAACGTGAAAAAAACATTTCGTTCCTTCGAAATTCATTGCGCTTTCCTTAATTTTCAACGACGGAAAAAATTTCGCCGTCCTTTGCTTCGAACGAAAAAATTTCTTTTTCCGCGCAATTCGAATTGTCTTTTAAAAAATACGTTTCAACCGTGATGACTGAATTGTCGGAAAAATCCGGCGTGTATGTCACCGTCAAATTTTGCGGAGGATTTTCCGGAATCAAAAATTCCGTGCGCCCGTTTTCGTGCGAAGTTTCGTAAATCGAAAAGTATACGGGATTTTCGCTTTCGCCTTGAACGAAAATCGCATAGCGTTCCGGAATTTTTTTCGAAGAAATTTCGATGCTGCGAATTTTTCCGCCGTAATATTCCGAATCGAAAACTGAAGCCGAAGCATTTCCGACAGAATCTTCCACGCGCGCGAAAGGCTTGACTGGTTCGACATTCTTGAAAAAAATTCTGTTCAATACGGAAATTGAAAAAACTGAAAGCACGATGATTCCAACAATGCTCGCGGTGCATGCGACGAAATAATATGCGACGGCTCTTTTTGCGGAACGCGCCTTGGAATTTACTTGGGCGAGAACGCGAAGCCAAAGAAGTCCAAGCGGAACTAGCGCGAATCCCATGAAAATATTTTTGTCCAAAGAGCAGAATACAAGCTCGGATATTTTTTTCGCGTCGGAGTAAATCAAAATCGAATACAAAAGCGGCACGAACGGCAGGAAAAAGAATATCATGAAAAAATAAAGAGGCGTTGTCCGCTTGGCGGTTCGGGAAATAGTCAAAATCAAAAATTCAAAGGCGAACAAAAAGAACAGCGAAATGTCCAAGCTCGTAAAAATAAAAACGTTGAGGAGCGCACTCAAACTCAAAATATATTCGTAAATATATGGAATCAAATTTCTGTGCATTTTTATTTCAAGCGGATAGATTAACGAAACTATGAAAAAAGGCACCGATGTTTTTATCATGAACAAAAGCGCGATGTTTTTTGTTCCGGATTTTTGCAATGCGGCTATGAGAATTTGTCCTAAAAACAAAGATGCCGTGATGAGCGTCACAGTGACAAAAATCAAATATGTCGATTTGAGCGCGCGCTCTTTTATTTTTACAAGGCGGCGGCTTTTTTTTCGGAATATGAATTCGAAGTCGCTCAAGATGAAAATGCATATCGTCATAAAAATCATGATTGCCGTGAGCGTCCGGCCTTCTGTAATCCAAAATTGTTTTGAAAAAAATTTGACGGGAATATAATGCCGGCTCCAATTGCCGCTTTCCGGAAGCCGCACGTCAAGCAAGAAATTTTTTATCGCGCCAATCTCGTTTTCATAATTTCCTTTTTCGGAAAGCATGCTCAGCATTACGGCTGGAATGTCCCGCGACAAAAATGCGGAAAGCCGCGCGTCGCTTCTTAATATTCCAAGATTGTACAACGAAAGAAACATGTCGCCTGAAATTCTGTAATTGATGGATTCTTCGTCGAGACTGGAACAAAGCGGACGCATAAGGTAGAGCGGCGAAATTGTTTTTCCTGCCCCCGGCGTTACGCAAGTTTTTTTTGTGGCGCGGAAATCAAGCAAAAGCGCGTGAAGGTTTTGCGCGCCTTCCATCGTTTGGCAAAAAACTTCCGTGCCCATAGTTTTTTCGTTGCCGGGAATTTTTCGTATGTCGCCGGCAGTCAAAATAAAATTCAAGTCGAATTCAAATTCGCTTTCTTTTGCGAATTCGAAAAGTTCTTTTAATGCATCGATTTTGTTCGATGCGTCTTCTTGCGTGAGCGCGACGACAAAATTTTTTTGCGACGGATTTTCTTTCGCAGGAAATTTGATTTGAATGTTGAAAGGAAAATTTTCAAATACGGCCGTGGAAAGCGGAATCCTTTTCGCTTCTCCCAAATTCATTTTTTCCAATTCGGCGAACAAGCTGTTCGAAAGTTCAAGGCTCGAGCCTTTCAAATCCGCATTGGAATTTTGCGCGAAAATCCATTCATTTGTATAGAAAAAAAGCGAGAAAATCGTCAAAAATTTAAAAATTTTAAATTTCATTTAAAATAAGATACAATTTATTTGTTTACATTTCAAGAGTTTCGTGATATAATATTCATAAGATTGTCGGATTTTTAAATGAAATTGGCAATCTGTGATTCAGTTTGCATGTGTTCGACGACAATGCCGAGCCATTATAGGAGTTTTGAACGATGTCTACTGGAAAAAAATTTATGTTGGAATTGCCGCTGAAAGTCATATTGACGGAAGACGGCACTTCGAATTTCATAAGTCATAAAAAGAAATTACTCAGAATAAAGATGGTCGATAATACCGAAGAGTATGGCATCGCGCTGAACAAATTTTCTCCGCAGTCGATTCAAAATATGATTTTGATTGACTACATTTCCAAAGTCGAAATTTCTATGTCGGAATTTGTTTCGAAGCGGCAGGAAATTATGGACTTGTCGAAACTGATCGTTTACTCTGTAATGTACAAGCAGTTTGATCGCGAAATTTTCCAGTCCATAATCGAAACGGACTGTATCAGAAAATACAATCGCACGCACGCCGGACATTTGATTGACGAAAAAACGCAAATCAGCGACAAACAGCTTCGCGCCGAACTTTCCTCGAAAAACGCCGTCATCGACCAAATCCGAAAAACCATACTCACGCCGATTTGGAAAAACGTGATGTCCAACAAAGAATATTCTCCGGAAGAAAAAAATATTTTTCTTTTGATGTCCGAAAAATTTATGAATCGCCTGAGCCTTTTGAACTGGCACATTTTCGTGCTTTTTTACAAGGACGAAAATTTCGGAGAAATCTTGAGCCAGACGAGAAAGATTCTTTCGCGCTATATGGACAAGTCGCGCGTGGCGGATTACATTTCCACGATGGTGATGGAATTGGCTTTGAACAGCGAAAACGCGAACATTACAAAAGAAGCGCAGAAAATGTATCCTGGCCGCGAAGATTTGAATATGCTCGTTCTCGATCCCGACGTGCGCAAAAAAATTGTTCGCGAGCTGGAAATGAAAAAGCAGTTCGTTTTCCTTTCATGGAAATTGGGAGGAGGCTCGTCTTCGATTGGAAAACAGGGAAGGCTTCAAATCACGCTCTACAACAAGTCCGATGAATTCAGCGACATCAAGGAAACTGTCAACGCCGCCACGAACGCGAACACGAACAAAAAGTCGCTCGTTGATTTTTATCGCGACTTGCCGGCCGGCGAAGAAGGCACGGATTTGGGAATGTATTATCTTTCATACCTTGAGGATGCTTGCAAAAAGGTGAACGTAAAATTCGATTCTTTGGTAAACCAATTTGCCTCAAGCGATTTGACGGTTATCACTTTGACATTCAGTTTCTAGCATGGACAAACCGCCGCCTTGTAAAATTCAATTTCTCTCGATTTTGTTTTGGGCGTTCGTTTTTGCTTCGTGCGCGGAAGATTCGATTGCGATTGCTACTGCCGATGCGAAAATCGTTTTCGATTTTGAGGACGAAAAAAATCCTGCGCAGCGTCTTTCTGTTTTCGTAAATCCTTCTTCGAATGTTCGCCGAATCGAAAGCATCGATGTGAAATTTTCCGACGAAAACGAACTGTATTTTTGGAAAATTGAAAATCCGATTCTGTTCCAGTCGCAAGAAAATTCTTGGGCGGGCTATATGCATTTGTCGCTTCCTTCGAATCTCGAAAAATTTCCTCGCGGTGAATATTTTTTTGAATGCGTTGATGCGGCGGGAAATTCCGCGCAGGGAAATTTTTTAATTGACTATGATGAAGATTTGTTGGGCGGATTTTCGTCCGAAAAATTTTCCGGCGAAAAATGGAGCGAGCGAATCGCGTTTTATTCTGAAATCGGCGAGCTTTTGCATTTTTCAAAAAACGAAAAAAATTATGGCGATGAAAAATTTTTTCACGACATAAAAGATTCTCACTTTTTGCGGCATGTTTATCAGGCGCGGAATGTGATTTGCCTTGGACCGAAAATTTTCAAGGGAGGGGTGGACGAAAATGGGCAGTGAAGAATTTTCCGCCAGTGAAAATTTTTACCGCACGATAAAAACTTATGTGTTGCGGGCTGGCCGAATGACGGGCGCGCAGCAACGCGACTACAACGAACTCGAGCACATTTGGTGCATTCCTTACGAGGAAAAACTTTTGAACTTCGTGGACATTTTCGGAAACACGAATCCGATTGTCGTGGAGATTGGATTCGGGATGGGCGCGGCCACTGTCGAAATTGCGAAGGCAAATCCGAACGTAAATTATCTTGGCATTGAAGTGCATCGTCCGGGCGTGGGGCGCGTGCTCGGCGAAATCCGCGCGAATGATTTGAAGAATTTGTTTTTGATTGAGCACGACGCGCTCGACGTTTTGAAAAATATGATCGGCGAAAATTCTGTGAACGGCTTCCACATTTTTTTCCCGGATCCTTGGCCGAAAAAAAAGCACCACAAGCGTCGTCTTGTCCAGCGTCCGCGCACGGAACTTCTTGCGCAAAAATTGTGCCAGGGCGGATTTCTTTACATGGCGACGGATTGGGAAGAATACGCGCAGAGCGCGCTCGAAGAGCTTTCGGCGACGCGCGGTTTGAAAAATAAATTCGAAGGATTCGCTCCGCGAAATCCTTTGCGGCCAGAAACGAAATTTGAGCGCAAGGCTCTCGAAGCTGGACGCGAAATTCGTGAATTGTATTTTGAAAAAGTCGAGGACGAGTGATGGCTGATTTGTTCGATGTTGACGCGGCTTCAAAAAAAAGCGAAAAATCAGTTCGCGTGAAGTAACTCGCGCGTCTCATAAAAAAATATCAGGATTCATATTATAACGGCGAGGCGGAAATCAGCGACGCGGAATTCGATTTGCTTTGGGACGAATTGAAATCGCTTGATTCGCAAAATCCGGTTTTGAAAAAAGTTGGCGCGGATTCGGGCAACTTTCCGAAGGCGCGTCACGTGATGCCGATGGGAAGTCAGGAAAAGGCCGCCGATCCCGAGCAATTTTTTGCCTGGGCGAAAAAACATTCTTACGACGAATATTTGGTGGAATACAAACTTGACGGCGCGTCGCTTGAATTGCAGTACGAAAATGGAAATCTCGTTCGCGCCGTAACTCGCGGCGACGGAACGATTGGCGATGACATAACGGTGAACGCGAAAAAAATGCGCGGCGTTCTTCAAATGCTCAAAGGCGAAAATTCATCTTCGTTTACGGGCGGCGTGCGCGGCGAAGTCATAATGACGCATTCGACTCATAAAAAATTTTTTTCCGACAAGGCGAATTGTCGCAATGCCGCGAACGGCTTGATGAAGCGGAAGGACGGGGAGGGGGCGGAGCACCTCGAGCTTATTTGTTACGACGCGCTTTCGACCGATGGGAAAAATCCTTTTTCCGACGAGGAAGAAAAAATCGAATGGCTTGTGAAAAACGGCTTTACTACCGTGCCGCTTTACATTGCGAAAAATCCCGAAGATGTCGTGAACTACCGCGCCGAAATCATGGAAAAACGCGCCTCGCTTGAATACGACATTGACGGGCTTGTGGTAAAAGAACGCGCTATTGATTTTGCCGATGCGAGCCGCGCGCGCCCCGAGCGACAAATCGCGTTCAAGTTTTCGCTTGAAGAAGCGGTTTCTGTCGTCAGGGAAGTGGAGTGGAGCGAGTCGGGCGCGACGTATACGCCGGTCGCGATTTTCGATCCTGTGGAACTTGCCGGCACGACAGTCCGCCGCGCGAGCCTTGCGAATCCTGAAACGCTTCGCAAACTCGGCGTGAAAATCGGAAGCCATGTCGTTGTCGTAAAGCGCGGGGAAATCATTCCGAAAATCGAGCGCGTTGTAAAAGAAAATCTTTCTTCGCAAAACGAAAGTTCCGCGCAAAAGGAAATCGAATTTCCGAAAAAATGCGCGTCTTGCGGAACGGCTCTTTCGGACACTCCCGCGCGTCTTTATTGCCCGAACAAAAATTGTCCCAAGCGAATCCTTCATCAAATTTTCAAATGGATCGAATGCGCCGACATTCGCGATTTGGGAGACGCGACTGTGAACGAACTTTTTGCCGCGAAGAAAATAAATTCGATTTCGAGCATTTACGATTTGACCGAAGAAATCCTCGCGCCTTTTTTCCTTGATGAAAAAAGCATCGCAGAAAAAAAAGAGTCGCTTGCCGCAAAAAAAGTGCTCGCTTCGATAAAGTTGCATTCGCGCCTTTCGCTCGCGCAATTTGTGGCAGGATTCGACATCGAAGGAATTGGCGAAGTGATGGTGCAAAAAATCGTGGACGGCGGCTATGATACGCTCGAAAAAATTCTTTCGGCAAATTCCGAGGACATCGAAAAAATCTACGGCTTTGCGGAAATCTCTGCGGAAAATTTCGTTGCGGGAGTTTCTGAAAATTCGGAAGAAATGCGCTCGCTCGTCGAAAAGAAAATCATCGTCATCGAAGCGGCGGCCGGCGGCGCGCTCGCAGGAAAAAGTTTTTGCTTTACGGGCGAGCTTTCCACGATGAAACGCGCCGAAGCCGAGTCGCTCGTAAAAAAATCAGGCGGCGCTGTAAAATCTTCGGTTACAAAAGATTTGAGCTTTTTGGTTACAAACGACACGCAAAGCGGCTCGGGCAAAAACGCCAAAGCCGCAAAATTCGGAATCCCGATTATCAATGAAGAAGAGTTTTTGGCGATGTTGAAGTGAACCTCTAAAAACTTCAGTTTTTAGAGGTTTGCTGAATTAGTTTTCGGTGAACGCAAAGTCGTTCATGAAAAAGTCGGGATTCACGATCATGGAATTGAGCCGCATTTCCCAATGCAAATGCTCGCCGTTCGCAAAGCCTGTCGCGCCGGAAAGTCCGAGCAATTCGCCTTGCTTTACCATTTGCCCCGCCTTGACTTTCAGCTCGCTCATGTGATAATACATGCTGTAAAGTCCCGGCAAATGCTCGATGATTACAGTCCAGCCCGTGGCGATTCGGTTTTCCGCCATCACGATTTTTCCGTCCGCCGGCGCGACGATTTCCATGTGCGGCTGCGGTCCGCTCGAAGGCGGCTTTGGCAGGCCGAAATC
The DNA here is from genome assembly GCA_947178095.1 of uncultured Treponema sp. GTDB lineage: Bacteria > Spirochaetota > Spirochaetia > Treponematales > Treponemataceae > Treponema_D. Next base: position 4,863 of record CAMWWZ010000020.1, on the reverse strand, counting down.
GATTCCCGTGTGCACCGACGTGCTTTCCTTGCCGCTCGGATATTTGTAGATGATTCGTTCGGCGAAAGATGTCGTCCGCCTTTTTGAAATTACGGGCAGGATGAATTTTTTCAGATTGAAAATATTTTCGGAATGTATCGAATTGATTATCGCGTTTAACTTTTTTGATTGCTCGACTTTTTCAGGGCTTGTGTCGGAACTTATCGAGGACATTTCCTTTGTTAATTTTATCACGCCGCTTTCGAAATCTTTTTTTTCGATTTCAAGCGGAAGCGAAATTTCGTTTTCGCCCTCGTCCTGCACGTTGTATTTTATTTTGATTTGACGCTCGCCGCTTTCTGCCCATGACGAAATCGGAAGTCCGGCCAAAAATTCGGCGGAAGTTTTTTTCGCGCCGAGCGCGTAGAAATCGCATGTCGCCACGGATTTTTTTTCGTCCGTGATTTCGGCCGTCGCCGAAACGCTTAGATTTTTCTTTCTGCTTTTCGCGTTCTCAAATTGAATGCGGATGAAAACCGCGTCGCCCGGAAAAACTTTGTCGTTGTAGTCGATATTGATGTTGACGGCGTTTTGCGAAAGTTTTGCATTTTTCGCCTGGCAAATCGCAATCGCAAAAATAAATGCCGCAAGGCAGATGAACTGTTTTTTCATTTTGAAAATCTCCATATAACTATTATCGTAAAAATTCAGCGTTGAAATTAGTACGCAATTCCTACGGAATTGCTACCAAGTTTCGCAAGCGAAACTTGTGCTTTATTGCTCGACGTTCAACTTTTCTTCGCGTCTACAATCACGAGCCTGCGGCCTTCCACGCCGTTGAAAGTGTTGCGCTCATAATTGTAAAGAACGTCGATTTTGTCGCCGACTCTGAAAGGCGCGTTCAATTTTTCCGCCGCTCCCCACCAAAGCGCGGGCCATTTGTTCGCGCCGATTTCAAGCGTGAGCTTCAAGTGTGCAGGCTCGCTTCTTCCGATGATTTGCGCCGCGACGATTTTTGCGGCTTTTGTCAAAAAAACAAATTCGCGGCATTCATTTCCATAAGGCTCGAAATTGTCGATCATTTTCATCAAGTCGCTTGTGAGGTGCTGCGGCGGAAGTTCCGCGTCGATTTGGATTTCGTCGTTTGAATCCGCGTTGAAATTCGTCGCCTCCACGACCGAATGGATTTTTTGCAAGAACAATTCGTAATTCTTTTCCGAAATCGAAAAGCCCGCCGCCGCCGCGTGTCCGCCGTGATTCAAATAAATGTCGCCGAATTTGTCGAGAAAATCCGTGCAGCAGATTTTTTCGTCCGAGCGCATCGAGCCGATGTAAAAATCTTCCGCGCCGTCCTCGTGGCTTGCCGAGACTTTCGTTATGACGATTGAAGGAACGCCCGTGCGCCGCAAAAGTTTTGTCGCGATGAGGCCGAGCACGCCGCGATTTATTTTTTCTTCGCTCACGAAGCAGATTTTTCCGCCGAATTTGTCGAGCGATTTTTCAGGCCGTGCGCCCAAAAAATCCGTCGCCGCGTCAACAAGCTTTTTTCGCTCCTCGTTCATTTCGAAAAGTTTGGATGCGATTTCGTCGGTTTTTTTCGCGTCCTTTTCGAGAAAAAGTTGCAGCGAGATTTCGGGCATTCCGAGCCTTCCGCTTGCGTTCAAAATCGGTGTTACGTTCCAAGCCAAATCTGTGGAAGTTATTGTCTTTCCCAAAAGTCCTTGACGCGCCAAAATCTGCGCAAGCCCTTGCCGCGCCTTGCCCGAGTTGAGAGATGCGAGTCCGCGCCGCGCGAAAATTCGGTTTTCGTTTTTAAGCGGCATTATGTCGCTCAATGCCGAAAGCATCACGAGCTGCAAGTCGCACTCGTCGCAGGAAATGTGCGACGGAAAAGCCGCCGCGATTTTTCTTTCCAAGTATGTAACGAAAATGTTGAAAAGCGCGTCGAGTTCCGTAGTGCCGTTTTCGTAGCGCGCGATTTTCGAAGCGCGTTGAATTTGTTCGAGCGAGGAAGCCGAAACTTGCGGAATGATTTTCGCGCATTCGGGGCGAATGTCAAAAAGATTGAATTCGATTGCGTTTGTGAAAATGCTTTTGAGCGTGGCGCGATTTTTTTCCGCGTCCCAAACGAAAATCTGCTCGCCCTTCAAAAAGTCGAAGAACGCCGCGCTCTTTTTTTGCACGATTTGCGCGGAATCGTTTTCTTCGATTTCCAAGACGAAATTTTTCACGCGCACAAGATTCCGCACTTTGACGCATTCGATTACGGTTTTTTCGCCGCCGGAATTTTTTTCAGTCCGCGCGTTCAAAAGGCAGATGTCTTCCTTGTATAATTCAGTTTGCGAAAAGCGCAATGCCTGCGCCAATTTGAACGCCACGGCGCATCCTGAGATTTCTGCGAAAGGGTAGCCTGAATCGGCGCACTTCGGGTTCAAAATTATTTCGGCGCAAGGAAGGTTTTCCGGCGGATTGTGATGGTCTGTTATGATGGTGCTGATTCCGAGTTCGTTCGCATGCGCGATTTCATCGACGCAGGAAATTCCGCAGTCCACCGAAATCAAAAGCGTTCCGAAATTTTTGGCGAAGTCGTCCACCGCTTCCATTGTAATTCCGTATGCGTCGTCGCCCGAAGGAAGTTTCCACGAAACGTCGATTCCCATTCGCTCGAGCTGCTGGAAAAGCACCGTGGTGGCTGTAACGCCGTCCACGTCGCGGTCGCCGAAAATCAGGACTTTTTCGCCTTCTTCCTTCGCCGCCAAAATCCTGTCCACCGCGTCTTCCATTTGTGCGAATTCAAACGGGCTGTGCAAAAATCGCGCGTCATCCTCCAAAAACCACATCAAGTCGCGCCCTTCGGTGATTCCGCGCCTCATCAAAATCGAGGCGGAAAGCGCGTCAAGCGAATATTTTTTGCAAAGCGACTTTACGCTTTCGGGCGACAATTCCTTTTTGTTCCAATTTTTCATAGAAAGTCTCCGCGCGGATTAAATTATTTCTTTTAAAATCAGCGGCGGGCGCGTGATTTTTTCGTCCGAATATGAAACGGCTTCTTCGAGAATTTTTTTCGCGGGCAAAAGGCATTCTTCGTCCTTGCCGAAAATTTCCATGAGCCGCTCGTCTTTTTTTACTGCGTCGCCGGTTTTCGCGTGCAAGATGATTCCAGCTTCGGCGCAAACTTTGTCCGTGGTCTTGTTGCGGCCCACGCCGAGATATACGCCCGAGAGTCCTGTTTTGTAAGCGTCGATTTTGACGAAGCCGTCCTGCCGCGCGAAGATTTCCGTCTTGAACGGGCTTCGGCGCGTCGAATAGTCCGAAAGCATTTTTTGCGCGTCGCCGCCTTGACTTTCCACGTTGTCCAGGAATCTTTGCAAGGCCGCGCCGCTTTCCACGGCTTCACGACATTTTTCCAAAGCGTCTTCTTTGGAAGAAGCCTTTTCGCCGAAAATCAGCATTTGCGAAGCGAGCGCGTATGTCAAATCCATCACGTCCGAAGGTCCTTTTCCTTTCAGGCAATCTAGAGTCTCTTCGATTTCAAGGAAATTTCCGATTTTGCAGCCCAAAGGCGAATCCATGTCCGTGATGAACGCGGCAGCTTTTTTGCCCATCGCTTGGGCGGTTTTTACGAGACTTTCTGCAAGTTCGCCCGCCGCCGCTTCGCTTTTCATAAACGCGCCGCTTCCGCACTTTACGTCGAAGACGAGCGCGTCGCTTCCTTCCGCCACTTTTTTGGAAAGAATGCTCGCCGTAATCAGCGGAACGGATTCCACTGTTCCAGTCACGTCACGGAGCGCGTATAGAAGGCGGTCGGCAGGAACGATTTTTTCCGTTTGGCCAGTCATCGCGTAGCCGTTCTTTGCGATGAGTTTTCGGAATTCGTCCGACGAAAGTCCCGTGCGATAGCCTGAAATTGATTCGAGCTTGTCCAAAGTTCCGCCCGTGTGCCCGAGCGCGCGTCCGCTCATCATCGGGATTTGAACGCCGCATGCCGCTACGATTGGCGCGAGCGGAAGCGAGATTTTGTCGCCGACTCCGCCCGTCGAATGCTTGTCCACGAAAGGTCCGCGCAGTCCGAGCGACTTGAATTGCTCGCTGTGAAGCTCGATTTTTTCGCCGGAATTTAGCATGCATTCCGTGAGCGCGCTCGTTTCTTCGAAAGTCATTCCGTTGAAATAGACCGCCATCAAGAACGCCGCGATTTGATATTCGGGAATCGTTCCTGCGACATAGCCTTGCACCAAGAATTTTATTTCTTCTGCGGAAAGTTTCGTGTCCGTGGTGACGCTTTTGCTTCCGTCCGAAGAAAGCGCGAAATTCCCGCGTTTTTTCATTATTATGTCAACTGCCCTCATAAAATTCCGCTCCCAGTGGAAAGTGTTTTTAGCCTTTGTCCCAAAGCGTTTTCCGTCATTCGGAACAAAAAGGCTTTTAATGCGTCGTGGTCGCTTTTTGAAAGCGGCGCGTTTCGCGCCGCCGTAAGGTTTTCGCCGCCCGCCGCGTCAAGATAAAAAAGCGATGCCAACGAAAGCCGCTCAAAGCCTTGCTCGGATTTCGCGCAAGCGCATTCTTCGCACAAAAATCCGCCTTGCTCGGGCGAAAAAACGACGCCGCCTTGACTTTCATATTGTATCATGTTTTCGAAAGAATTTCCAGCGGGATTTCTCGCCGAGGAAAAGGCGAATTCTTTCGAGCAAAGCGCGCAGCTTTTCGTTTCGGGGCGGACTCCGAGCAAATCCAAATATCGCCACAAAAAGCGCAAAAGCCCGAGCCGAGCCGCGTTTTCGTCGCACAAATCCATTCCGTCAAAAAAGCCTTTCAGCAAAAAAAACGCCTCCTTTCCGTTGCCCGCGCATTTCGACTTTACGGCGATTTCGCCCGCCAAAGCCG
>CAMWWZ010000019.1 GCA_947178095.1 uncultured Treponema sp. | reverse complement strand
CGGCAAAAATCAGCAACAACACGGCGAAGTCAAATGGCGGCGGCGTATTTGTGTACAACGGCGGCGAATTCACCATGGGTGGCGGCACTGTATCCGACAACACTGCGAACACAAACGGCGGAGGACTCTATAATGCCAGCACGTTCACGATGAGCGGCGGTACGATTTCCGGCAACATGGCGAACACAAACGGTGGCGGTATCTATGTCACGACCGGGACGTTCACCATGACCGGCGGCACGATTGGCGGCGAAACTGCGGACGAAGGCAACAAGGCGGGTACTCTCGGCGCGGGCGTATGCGTGGGCGGCGGCACGTTTGAAATGAGCGGTACGGCAAAAATCAGCGGCAACACGACGAGCAGCAGTGGCGGCGGCGTTTTTGTCAACACGGGCGGCACGTTCACGATGACCAGCGGCGAAATCAGCAGAAACAGGGCGGCCAACGGCGGCGGTGTATTTGTGCGTGGCGGCGGCAAATTTACCATGACTGGCGGCACGATTGGCGGCGAAACTGTGGACGAAGGCAACAAGTCGGATACTTTCGGCGGCGGCGTTTACAACGGCGGCACGTTTGAAATGAGCGGCACGGCGAAAATCACTGGCAACAAGGCGGGTGGCAGTGGCGGTGGTGTATTTGTGCTCGAAGGCGGCGAATTTACCATGACCAACGGCGAAATCAGCAGCAACAGCACTGAGACCTACGGCGGCGGTGTATTTGTGTACCCCAACGGTGCATTTGCCATGACCGGCGGCACAATTTCCGGCAACACCGCGACCGTAAACGGCAGCGGCGTTTTCAACACCGGCGGCACGTTCACACACACCGGCGGCACGGTGCAAAGCGATTAGAGTCGCGATACATAAAAGTGCGCGGGAAATTGCGATGCTCGCTTTGCTATTTGTAGACTTCTCTTCGATGGGCGCAATTTTGTATGATAGTCATTCTTGAAAGCAGGTGAGTTTTTTTGTTGCCGTCAAACCTCATTCTTCTATTGACTATGCCTGCAAAATCTGTTAAAATAATTGTCGGTAAAAAGGAAGATGCGATGAAAATTTCTGGTTCACAAGTTGTAATCGAGTGCCTTGTCGAGCAGGGCGTTGACACTGTATTTGGATATCCTGGCGGCAATATTTTGAACATCTATGACGAGCTTTACAAAAATCAAAGCCGCATTCGCCACATTCTCACGGCGCACGAACAAGGTGCTGCGCACGCTGCGGACGGCTACGCCCGTTCCACTGGAAAAATCGGAGTCGTGTTCGCGACGAGCGGCCCGGGTGCCACGAACCTTGTCACTGGAATCGCCACGGCATATATGGATTCTTCTCCGATTGTGGCAATCACTTGCAATGTCGCCACTCCGCTTTTGGGAAAAGACACGTTTCAGGAAATCGACATCACGGGCGTTACGATGCCAATCACAAAGCACAATTTCATGGTGCGCTCCGTGGAAGAACTCGCTTCGACAATTCGCGCTGCGTTCGCGATTGCGGGAAGCGGCCGCCCGGGTCCTGTCTTGATTGACATTCCAAAAGAAATTACCGCGCCGAACAGTTTGGTGGAATTCGTTCCGCTGAAAAAAGGCGAAATGAAATCGATATTGGAAAAGAATTTCTCGAACATTCGCCGCGCGTTCAAAACCGCCGCGCCAAGCGAATCTCAAATCAAGGAAGCCGTGCGCCTGATAAATTCTGCGAAGCGTCCCGTGATTTACGCGGGCGGCGGCATCGTCATATCGAACGCTTCGGCGGAACTTTTGCAGTTCGCGGAAAAGGCGAACATTCCCGTGAGCCAAAGCCTCATGGCGCGCTCGGCGTTCCCCGGCGGACATCCGCTTTGCACTTGGATGGTCGGAATGCACGGAACGAAGGCGAGCAATATGGCGGTTACCGAATGCGACTTGCTCATAACGCTTGGCGCGCGTTTTTCCGACCGCGTTACATCCGACTGTTCGAAATTCGCGCCGGAGGCGAAAATCCTTCACATCGACATTGATCCTGCCGAAGTGAACAAAAATATCGCCGCGCATTTGAGTTTGACCGGCGATTTGAAAAACATTCTTTCGCGCATGATTCCGCTTGTTGAATCCAAGCCGCGCAAGGAATGGATTTCAAAAATTTCCGCATGGAAAAAGGAAGTGCCTTCGATTTATTCCGCTCCGCGAAAAAATTCGATAAGCCCGAAATTTTTGTGCGAGGAAATTCATCGCATCGCGGGCGACAGCGCGTTCATCACTACGGAAGTGGGCGAGCACCAAATGTGGACGGCGCAATTCTATCCGTTCGCAAAGCCGCGTACTTTCATCACTTCGGGCGGACTCGGCACGATGGGATTCGGTACTGGAGCTGCGATTGGAGCGCAATTCGCAAATCCGAAAGCGCGCGTGATAAACATCGCGGGCGACGGCTCTTTCCGAATGAATTGCAACGAGCTTGCAACGATCGCGCATTACAATTTGCCCGTTGTGATTGTCGTGGTGAACAACGGCACTTTGGGAAACGTGCGGCTTTGGCAAAAGATTTTCTACGGAAAACGCTACAGTGCCACGACCCTTGATTTCGGGCCGGACTGGGTGAAGCTCGCGGAGGCATACGGCATCGCAGGATTCCGCGCGGAAAACGAAAAGGAATTCTCGCAGGTTTTTGAAAAGGCTTTCAAAAGCAAAAAAGCCGCCGTCATCGATGCCAAAGTTGACATCGACGAGCTTGTGCTTCCGATGGTTCCGGGCGGCAAGGCGATTTACGACCAAATTATGGAATTGAATTTGAGCGCGTTCAACTAAAATGCCTATTCGAGATGAGGGGTGGGGGAATACGGCGAATTGGAATTTTAATTAACACGATTTACTCTGATTATTCGATTATGTTTTTCAAGGGAGTTGAAAAATATTGTCGTGAAAACAATTGCTTGTGCTATATATTTCCTCTTGCTCATGGCTCGAACACCGGCATCTATGAGTATCATTACGAGGCTCTTTTACAATTCATCGACAAAAACAATATTGACGGGCTTTTGATTGCTTCCGCCACTTTGAGCTATGATTCTTCGATATCAGAAATCGTTCGGCAGATAAAATCGTTCGACCCCTCCCTTCCAAAAATTTCAATAGGCGTGGAAGTGGAAGATGTTCATTCCCTGATAATTGATTGCAGCAACGCCCTCAAAGAACTTTGCGAGCACCTTATAGAAGAGCATGGCGTAAAAAATCCGCTTGTCATTCGGTGCAGCGAAGGCAATTTCGAAAGCGACGAGCGCGAGCGGGCGATAAAGGAAGTGTTTGCAAAGCATCGCATCGACATTCCGCAGGAGCGCATTCTCGACGGCCTTTTTCTTTCGGACAATGCGTATTCCGCTTTGGGCAATTTCATAAAACAAAACGGCGTGGATTTTGACGCGGTGATTTGCCTCAACGACACGATGGCGATGGGCGTTTACAAATGCCTCGTCGAAAACGGCCTTCGCATTCCGCAAGACGTGATTGTCACGGGATTCGACAATGCCTTCGCGAGCTCGAGGGAAGAGCTGAATTTGACCACGGTTGACCAGCGCATAAAGGATTTGGCGTACAATGCCACGGGCGACTTGATCGACCTCATAAACGGCGTGGAAGTTTTGAAGCGAAAATCGATATACGCGATTCCGATTTACAGAGCGTCTTGCGGTTGCCAGGAGCGAGTTCGCTACGAAGACGAAAAAAAGACTTCAATGCTCAGGCAGCAACGCCACGAAATTTTGCGGGCGAGCGGAATGCAGATTTATATGCTGCATTATTTTTTGATGGAAATCCAAACTCCCGTTCCGCTTGAGAATTTGTATCCGAGATTGCATTACAGTCTGAATGTCTTTGACATAAATGGATTCGTCATGGTTCTTTACGACAATCCCGTCTTTTATGCCAAAGATTCGGATTTCCATAGACCGAGCACTGCTCGCGTGGCGATGACTCTTTTCGGCGGAGAATATTTCGAGCGTCCGGATCTTGTGTTCAATTCGGATTTGAACATGCTTCCCACCGACATTGTGAACAAAATGTCCGGTTCGTATACTGTGTTTCCGCTTTTTGCAGAAGGATTTCAGTACGGATATTTGTTCTTCAATTTTGGAAGCTACGAAAGAATTTTCTATCAGACTGTTTTCGAATTGATTGCGAAGGAAATCATAACTTCGATCGAAATTTCCTACGAGCAGAGCCAAAACAATTCCTTGAAAGACCAAAATATTTCACTCGAGCAATATTCGCAGAAAATGCATTTGATGTCGTTTACCGACGATATGACGGGCTTGCTGAACAGGCGCGGTTTTTACGAATACGCGCGACAAAAAATTACCACTTCGCTGAATGCCAAAAGGAAAGGGCTTGTCATTTACTGCGATATGGACGGCCTCAAAAAAATCAACGATACTTATGGGCACAATGCCGGAGACCGCGCCATAAAATACGAGGCGAAAGTCTTGCGAAAAGTCTTTTCGCCGATGGACATTTTGGCTCGGCTTGGCGGCGACGAATTCGCCATAATCGTGAGTGGCATTTGCGCGAAGGATTTTCCTCGGATAAAAAATGCCATAGACGATGAATGCGATAAAATAAATTCCGAGACTTTGGATCCGTTCGAGCTTTCGATGAGTTGCGGCTTTGCGGAATTCGATTATTCCAGCAATGACATCGACGAGCTTTTGAGCCGCGCCGATGCGTCGCAATACGAGGACAAGCGTTCCAAAAAAGAACACTCGAAGCCCAATGTGCGCAGGAGTTTTTTCAAACGCCGAAAAAATGATTAAAAAATGATTGAATAAATTTTCTCTTATATGTATACTAAAAAAATGGAACACGGCACAATTACATCCGACAATCACGCGGCTTTGTGGAGCGGACGCTTCAAGGAAGGTCCTGACGCCGCCGCCGTCGCATTCGAAACTTCGATTTTCGTGGACGAGCGAATGGCGGAGGACGATATTCGAGGCTCTCTTGCGCATGCCGCGATGCTCGCCGAAACGAAAATCATAACTCAGGCGGAATTCAAAAAAATAAAATCCGGCCTCGTTTCGATTCAAAAAGATTTGAAAAGCGGCGCGCTCAAAATCGACTACAGCGCGGAGGACATCCATTCATTTATCGAAGCGACTCTTACGGACAGAATTGGCGAGGCTGGAAAAAAACTTCACACAGGGCGCAGCCGAAATGACCAGATCGCGCTGGACGAGCGTCTTTATTTGCGCCGAGAAATTCCTTCTTTGCAAAAAGAAATTCTTTCGTTGATTGGCTCGCTTGCCGCCATCGCGGAAAAGCACACGTCTTCGATAATGCCGGGCTTTACGCACATGCAGCACGCGCAGCCCGTGACGCTCGCCGAGCATTTGTGCGCTTGGGCTTGGGAACTTTCTCGCGACTACGAAAGGCTTGATGACGCGCTCGGAAGAATCGCGCTTTGTCCGCTCGGAAGCGGCGCGCTTGCAGGAAGCGGGCTTCCGCTTGACCGCGAAATGGTCGCAAAGGATTTGGGATTTTCAGGTGCGACGCAGAATTCAATGGACAGCGTTGCCGATCGCGACTATTGCATCGAATTTTCTTCGGCGTTTTCCATTTTGCAAATGCATCTTTCTCGGTTCAGTGAAGAAATCGTTTTGTGGGCGACGAGTGAATTTGATTTCATTTCGCTTTCGGAAAAATGGTCCACAGGCTCTTCGATTATGCCGCAGAAAAAAAATCCTGATTTCGCAGAATTGATTCGCGGACGCACCGGAAAAGTTTACGGCGCGCTTTTCAATTTGCTTACGATGATGAAAGGCCTTCCGCTCAGTTATGACCGCGATTTGCAGGAAGACAAAGAGCCGCTTTTTGCCGCGTTCGACACGGTGAAAAGTTGCGTCGCCATTTTCAATTATATGATTTCCTCGGCGAAATTCAACACGAAAAAAATGCGCGAAAGTTGTTCGGGCGGATTTTTGAACGCCACGGATTTGGCGGACTATCTCGTAAAAAAAGGCGTTCCGTTTCGCACGGCGCACGGAATTTCTGCGAAGGCGGTTCGGCTTGCGATCGAAAAAAATGTCCGCCTCGAAGATTTGAGCCTCGAAGATTTCAAGCAATGCTCGCCGAAAATTCAGGACGACATTTACGACGCGATAAAAATCGAGGCGTGCGTGGAGGCAAGAAAAACATCGGGCGGCGCGGCAGAAGAAAGCACAAAAAAACAAATCGCCGCCCTCAAAAAATTCGCCGCAAAGAATCGCAGCGCATAGGCGAGTTTTCGAAGAAAACTCGTTAGCAAGCCGAAGGCTTGCGTATAGAGGGGTTGTCTTCCTCCAAATATAACGTATAAAGTTCCACCGCTTTCAAGCGGTAAAAAAATAGTGAGGTGCTATATGAAAAAAATTTTGGTTTGCGCGGTGATTGCCGCGTTGTCTCTCGGCTGCATTTTCGCAAAGCCCAAAAAGACTAGCGGCGACAATTCTTTCGAAGAATTGAAATCGCGCGGAGTTTTCGTGCTTGGCTTGGACGATTCTTTTCCGCCCATGGGCTATCGCGATGAAAAAAATGAAATCGTCGGCTTTGACATCGACTTGGCAAAAGAAGTGGCGAAGCGGATGGGCGTGCAGTTCAAGGCGCAGCCGATTGATTGGGACGCGAAGGAACAGGAATTGCGCGGCGGAAAAATCGATTGCATTTGGAACGGGCTTACGATGACTGCCGAGCGCGTCAAGGCGTTTTCGTTCACAAAGCCGTATCTTGAAAACAATCAGGTCGTGGTGGTAAAAATCGATTCGCCATTGAAGACGCTTGCGGATTTTAAAGGCAAGTCGATTTCGTTGCAAAACGGCTCAAGCGCGGAAGACGCCGTGAACTCCGCTCCGGCTTTCAAAGATTCGCTCAAGGAAATTATTCCGCTTCAGGACAATTTGATGGCGTTGAACGATTTGCAGATGAATCGCGTGGACGGAGTTGTGATGGACAGCGTTGTCGCCGAATACGTGATAAAGCAATCCAATTTGCCGCTGAAAACTTTGGGAGAAAGCCTCGCCGCGGAACGCTACGGAATCGCGTTCAGAAAAAAGGACGCGAAGCTTGCGGACGGCGTTCAAAAAATCCTCGAAGAAATGGCGAAGGACGGAACTGTTGCTCGCATTAGCGAAAAATGGTTCGGAAACGACATCACCGTAATCGGAAAATAAATGGGCGCGCAAATCCTTTCGATGCTGAGCGGAACTTTGGTTTCCGTGAGAATTTTTTTCCTCACGCTGATTTTTTCAGTTCCGCTCGCGCTCGTTCTTTGCGCCGGAAGAATGTCGAAAAATGCCGTCGTCCGCACAATCGTAAAATGGTTTTTGCTTTTGATTCGCGGAACGCCATTGATGTTGCAGTTGATTTGCGTCTATTTCATTCCGGGCATTTTGACCGACGGCGCGTTTTCCTTTGAAAGATTCGTGGCCGCCATAATCGCGCTCGCGATAAACTACGCTTGCTATTTTGCGGAAATCTATCGCGGCGGGCTTGAATCGATTCCGCGCGGGCAGTACGAAGCGGCGAATGTTTTGGGCTACGGAAAAGCCGCGCGTTTTTTCTATATAATAATTCCGCAAGTCGTGAAGCGAATCATTCCCGCGATGGGAAACGAAGTGATTACGCTCGTAAAGGACACGGCTCTCGTTCAAGTGATTGGCGTGGTGGAATTGCTTCACATCGCGAAAACCGCTTCGAACAGAATGGTTTCCACCGTGCCGCTTTTTTTGGCGGGCGCGTTTTATTTTCTGATGAACGGAATCGTCTCGTGGTTTTTCAATTTTTTGGAAAAGAAATTGTCCTATTATAAATAGAAATTGAAATTGCAATTATAGAAAAAATGGAAAACGAAAAAATAATAACGGCAAAAAATCTCCGCAAGAATTTCGGCGAAAACGAAATCCTCAAAGACATTTCGTTTTGCGTGAAAAAAGGCGAAGTGCTCGGAATAATCGGGCCAAGCGGAAGCGGCAAGTCCACGATTTTGCGATGCCTCGCACAGCTGGAAAAAGTTTCGGGCGGCTCGATAAACATTTGCGGAAACGATTTGGTGAAGGACGGAATTTATTGCGACAAAAATTCCCAAAGAAAAATCGGTTTGAAAATCGGAATGGTTTTCCAAAATTTCAACTTGTTTCCGCATTATTCGGTTTTGCAAAATGTCGCAGAGCCTCAAATCCGCGTTTTGAAAACGCCCCGTGCCGAAGCGGAAAAGACCGCGCGCGAATGGCTTTCGAGAATGAATCTTTCCGAAAAAGAAAAGTCGTATCCTTGCGAACTTTCGGGCGGCCAGCAGCAGCGCGTGAGCATAGCGCGCGCCTTGGCGATGAATCCCGAAGTGCTGGTTTTTGACGAGCCGACGAGCGCGCTCGATCCTGAACTCACGGGCGAAATCCTTGAAGTGATAAAAGATTTGGCGCGTCAAAAAATGACGATGATAATCGTGACGCACGAAATGGCTTTCGCGCGCGACACGAGCGACCACATCATTTTCATGGACGGCGGCGTGATAGTGGAAGAGGGCGAGCCAAATCAGTTGATAAACAATCCTCGCGAAGAGCGCACGAAAAATTTCCTAAAACGCTTTTCCGCCACAAACTAGCGCGAGTTTGTCGATACTTTCAGGCGAAAAGTACTTGACAATTTATTTCGATTTGTGATATAATTAAAAGCACTTGCGGAGTTAGCTCAGTTGGTTAGAGCATCACGTTGACATCGTGGGGGTCGGTGGTTCGAATCCACTATTCCGCATTTTATTTTTAAAAAACGGGAAGGTTCTTATGTCATTTCTTTCACTCTTGCAAGTCGCCGGCGGCGCTTCAACGACAGGAAGTTTTATGTCTCTGATAGTAACTGTCGTTATGATGATTGCGATTTTTTACTTTTTCCTTATTCGTCCGCAAAGCAAAAGACAGAAGGAAACCGAAAAAATGCTCTCCGCGCTCAAGAAAGGCGACAAGGTTGTCACGATCGGCGGAATTCACGGCACGGTAACTTCTGTAAAAGAAAAGACGGTCGTTTTGAAAGTTGACGACAATGCGAAAATCGAATTCAACCGCACGGCAATCGCCAGCGTGGAAAAGACTGAAGTCGAAAAAAATGTTGAAAATAAAATTGAAGACAAGGCCGAAGTCAAAGAAGCGATAAAAGACAACTAATTTGGAGTGTACAGATGGAAAAGGGAAACAAAGGATGGCGATTTGTCATCCTCCTTGTCGTTTTGGCATTGTGCCTGGTATTTTTGCGCCCCACAATCGCTTGGTATTTTAGGACGAGCAGCGATGCCCAGCGTCTCGCGCTTATGTCGCTTGAAAAAATCAAAGAATATTCTATGGAACAGGCCGGCAAAGATGTGAAGACTTTGGAACTTGCCGCCGTCGCCAATCCTGATTTGGAGCCCGGCGAAAATTACGCTTGGCTTGTGAAGCAGGCCAAAAAAAATTACAAGGCTTTCAAAAAGCCCGTTCCCGAAAAATTCACTCTCGGCGCGATTTTGAATTCGTTCAGTTTTGGTCGAAATGCCAACACGGACGAAGAGAAAAAAGAGGTGGCTTCTTCGGTTCATCGCCAGCTTTTGGATTTGTTCCAGGAACATTATCGCGAAAAGGTTTTGGCGGACAAAAAGAATTATACCAATTCGGTGAAGCTCGGACTTGACCTTTCGGGCGGAATCAACATCATCGTTCGCGCGGATTTGGAAGAGGCTTTGCGCTTGCAGGGCGACACGGCTTTGGTGGGCGGCGAAGCGGAATTCAAGGCGCGCGCGATGGCGCAGGCTGTGGAAACTTTGCAAAGCCGCATCGACCGCTTTGGTTTGAGCAATCCAGTTATCCGTCAGCAGGGCGAGGACAGAATTTACATCGAGATTCCTGGCGCAGAACAAAGCAGCGCGATTAATACAATCATAATGGGAAAGGGCGTTCTCAATTTCCGCCTTGTCGATGACGATGCCACGAATCAATTCCTTTCATATTATTATTCAAATCCCGGCGATACGTTCAACGAGGACGGTTCGCTCAAAGATCCTTCGATTGTTCCCGACGACGTTGAAATCTTGGGCTACTACACGAAAGACAGTTACGGGCTCGACGAATTCGTTCAGTATATGGCTCTCAAAAAGGAAGTCGCGCTGGACGGACGCTATGTGAAAAGTGCCGAAGTTTCCCGCGACCAAATGGGACAGACTGGCGTGGACTTTACGCTTGATATGGAAGGCGCGGAAATTTTCGCGGACTTCACGGGCGCGCACGTCGGCGAACGCCTTGCGGTTGTCAGCGACAACAAGGTAAAAAGCGCGGCAACGATTCGCACGAAAATCGCCGGCGGTCGCGTTCGCATCGATGGATTCGGTTTGGAAGAAGCGCAGAATTTGCAGAAAGTATTGCAGACGGCTTGGCTTGAAGTTCCGCTGAGCGTTGAAAGCCAGCAAGTTATCGGCGCGGAATTGGGCGAACAAACGATTCGCGACGGTCTCACCGCGCTTGCCGTGGGCTTGATTGCGATTTTCGTCTTTATGCTTGTCTTCTATAAAGGAGCGGGCATCAACGCGATTGTTGCGCAAATTTTGAACATGTACATTTTGTTCGCGGTGCTTTCCGCGTTCAATTTGACGCTCACGCTTTCGAGCATCGCGGGAATGATTCTCACGGTGGGAATGGCGGTGGACGCGAACGTAATTATTTTTGAAAGAATAAAAGAAGAATTGCGGGCGGGAAAAACTCGCGCGAACGCAATAAGCGCGGGCTTTGAAGGCGCGTTTTGGGCGATCATGGACTCGAACATCACGACGTTCATCGCGGCACTTTTCTTGAGCCAGCTCGGAACTGGTTCAATCCAAGGATTTGCGGTGAGCCTTGCAATCGGCGTGGCTTCTTCCGTCTTTACCGCGCTGTTCGTCAGCCGACTGATTTTCGATGTCGGCACTGAAGCGTTCGGTTCGAAGAAAGTCAGCATAAGCTGGAGGAAACAATGAAAGACCGAATAAATTTTAGCAAAGCGTTTTTGCCTTGCGCGATAATTTCTCTCGTTTTGATTGTGAGTGGCGTTGTCGGCTTGTTCGTTCGCGGAATAAATTTTGGAATTGACTTTAAGCCCGGAATGATTGAGGAAGTGGAAATTTCCAATGCGGCAGGAATTGAGGAAGTGCGCGACGCGCTTTCGGCTTTTGGCGGAGTGAGTGTGAAAAAAATCGGCGGCGCGGATTCTTCGTTCTATCAAATCCGGTCGGGAATTTCCGAGGGCGACGACGATTCTCAAATTACGGACGCGCTCAATGCGAAATATGGCGCGGCGAATGTTTCCGTGCAGAAAACCGACTTCATCGGTTCGAGCATGTCCGCTTCTCTCGCGCGAAATTCGATTTTGCTTCTTTTGGGCACGATGGTTTTGATTTGGCTTTATGCCACGGTTAGATTTCACTGGGACTTCGCGCTCGGCGCAATCATCGCGCTGATTCACGATATTTTCATAATGTTCACTTTCATAATTTGGTCGCAGCTTGAATTCAGCACGACGGTTTTGGCGGCGGTCTTGACGATTGTCGGATATTCGATAAACGCGACTGTCGTCATCCTTGACAGGGTGCGCTACAATTTGCCGCTGATGGAAGTGAAAAAGTTCGGCGAAATTCTCGACCAGTCTTTGACGGACACGCTCACACGTTCGATCATCACGACCGCAACGACTTTTTTTGCCGTGCTCGCGCTTTATATTTTTACGACGGGCAGCATAAAGGATTTCGCGCTCGCGATGATGGTGGGACTTTTGAGCGGATTTTATTCTTCGATTTTCATTTCAAGCGGCTTCATCAATTTGACGCGGCGAAATTGGAAGCCTGAATTCGGCTTTCATCACGCGCTTCCGAAAAAGCCCGCGCAGACTGTCGTGGTCGGTTAATTGAACGCTTTTGGCGAGAAAAAAATCGGGCGGAATGAAATGCCGCGCTTGGCTCGTTCCGCAGTTATGGGATTTTGTTCAGGAGTGCGCCTTGCTGTGAAAGCGGCCGAGGACGCACTCGAACGAAATTCATTTGGCGAAAAAAGAATCTTTTCTTTGGGCCCGCTCATCCACAATGAGACTGTTCTGAAAAAGTTTGAAGAGCGCGGCTTGAAAATCCTTGATGAAAATCAAATCGATTCCCTTGATGAAAATTGCATCGTGCTTTTGCGCGCCCACGGAATTGCGCCGAATGTTTTGAAAAAAATCAGGGTGAAAGGAGCGGAAGTCATCGATTCAACTTGTCCAAGGGTCGCGACGAGCCTTCGCCGCGCCGAAGAATTTTCGAAAAAAGACGGCTGCGTGATTTTGGCAGGAGACGCAGGGCACGGCGAAGTGCGTGCGTTGCAAGGAAGCGCGGAGCAGGGCGGCGGAAAATTCGTGCTTGTGCAAAATGCGGCAGAAGCGGAAAAAATCGCGAATTCGTTTGAAAGCCTTCCTTGCGAAAATTTTGTGCTTTTGAGCCAAACGACTTTTTCTCCCGATGAGTTTAGAAAAATCGCCGATGCATTGCGCGAAAAAATTCCGAATTTGCAAGTGCTCGACACGATTTGTCCTGCGACGCAAAGCCGCCAAAAAGCGTTGCGGGATTTGGTGGAAAAATCCGATGCGATAATTGTTGTGGGCGGAAAAAAATCCGCGAACTCAAGGCGGCTTTTTGAACTTGCGCGCGTGCTTTGTGAAAAAAGTTTTTTTGTGGAAAACGCGCAGGAAGCTGCGCGGCTTTTGGAAGAAGGCGCGCTTTGTGGCGCGACGACTGTGGGAATTACGGCTGGTGCGAGCACTCCGGATTTTTTGATAGAAGAAGTCGAGCGTGTACTTTGCCGCGCCTAATTTTCAGCGCACTCAATTTGCAAGATAAATTTCGCGAGTTGCGCTTCCTCACGCAAATTCCTGCAAAAAAATTTGCGCATATTTCTGCGCGGATTTTTAGTTTGTCTAAATTCTCGCTTGATGAAAATTTAGCCTTTTATTATGCTTTTGAAAATCGCAAGACCTTCTTCGATTTCTTCGTCGCTGATTGTGAGCGGCGGCAAAAATCGCACGACATCCGCGCCGGCGGTGCAAACGCAAAGTCCATTTTTGAGACACTCGACTTGGATTTCGCTTGGCTTTGCCTGCGGCTTGATTTGGATTCCAATCATCAAGCCTTTGCCGCGCACTTCCTGAACGACATCGCAATTCCATGATTTTATTTTCGAGCGAATTTTTTCGCCGACAAAATTCACGCGCTCAAAAAATTCTTTTTTTTGCATCGTGCGCAAGACGGTCAAAGCCGCGCTGCACGCCAAAGGATTTCCTGCGAAAGTTGACTGATGGTCGTTCGCCACGAAAACGTTCGCGGCCTTGTTCCTGAAAAGGCACGCGCCCATCGGGATTCCGCCCGCGATTCCTTTTGCGAGCGTAACAACGTCTGGCTCAAAGCCGAGCGCGTCGCTTGCCAAAAATGCGCCCGTGCGTCCGACTCCGGTTTGAACTTCGTCCGCCATTACGAGCGCACCGGCCTTTCGCGCGGCAGCGGCGGCGGCCTTTGCCCATTCCGCGTCGATAAGGTTTACCCCTCCCTCGCCTTGGACGCATTCGATCATAAGCGCGGCGGTGGTTTCGTCGAACGCGGTTTTTATCGCGTCAAAATCATTCGCGCGAATTGTCTTGAAACATTCCGCGTAAGGCGCGAAACATTCGGGATGAAATTTTTCCTGCCCCGTCGCAGTCAATGTCGCGAGCGTCCTTCCGTGAAAAGAATTTTCCAGCGTGTAAATCACTCGTCTTTTTGCGCCGCCATTCAAATGTCCGAATTTTCGCGCCAATTTGAACGCCGCTTCATTCGCCTCCGCGCCGCTGTTTCCGAAATACACTCCGTCAAATCCAGTGTAGCGCAAAAGTTCTTCTGCATATTCAACGCCGACATCGCTCAAATAATAATTTGAAATGTGAATCTGCTTTTCCGCCTGCGACTGGATCGCCGCGACCAAATCCTTGTTCGCGTGTCCGAGCGAATTCACGCCGATTCCCGCCATGAAGTCGATGTATTTTTTTCCGTCCACATCCCAAAGCGTGGCGTTTTTTCCGCGCACGAAAGTTATGTCAAACGAGCCATAATTGTTGACCACATTGTCCTTTCCCATGTTTTTTCTCCTTTAAATAAGATTGCGATTTTTCGAATATGCCATTTAATATATCATCGTGCCGATTCCGCGCTCGCTGAACATTTCGATCAAAAGCGAATGCGGAACGCGGCCGTCGATGATGTGCGTTCGCGGCACACCCCCCTTGAGCGCGATCATGCAGCATTCCACTTTCGGAATCATTCCGCCTTCGATGATGCCTTCTTTCATCAAGCCGTCGATGTTCGGCATCGGAATGCGCGGAATGAGCGAAGAAGGATCGTTCACGTCCTTCAAGATTCCCGGGACGTTCGTGAGCTGCACGAATTTTTCCGCCTTGAGCGCGACCGCGATTTTCGCCGCAGCAGTGTCGGCATTGATATTGTAAAAATGCGGATCGCCGATTTCGCCCGAAGCAATCGTGGAAACAACCGGAATGAAATTTTCCTGTAAAAGCGAAGTGATGATTTCAGGATGAACTTGCGTCACCTCGCCAACATAGCCGAAATCCACGCCGTCCTTTTCGATTTTCTTCGCGCAAAGCAAGCCCGAATCCACGCCGCTCAATCCTACGGCGCGTCCGCCTTCCTGCAAAATTATTTTCACGATGTCCTTGTTCAGTTTGCCGCTCAAAACCATTTCCACGATTTCCATCGTTTCTTCGTCGGTGTAACGCAAGCCATTTATGAAACGGCTTTCTTTTCCCACGCGGTCGAGCATCTTGTTGATTTCAGGTCCGCCGCCGTGAACGAGCACCACGCGAATTCCGATTGTGGAAAGCAACACGATGTCTTTCATCACGGCGATTTTCAAATCTTCGTTGAGCATCGCGTTGCCGCCATATTTTACGACGACGGTTTTCCCAACCCATTTTTTGAAATACGGCATCGCTTCCACGAGCACGCTTGCCCATTTTTCGTTGTCAAGCCTTGGGTCATTTTTCGTATTTTCGTTTTCCATTTTTTCTCCAAATAAAATTTTCAAGGGAGGGGAAAGCCTTCCCCTCGCTCCAGCCCGCAAGCGCGGTCTTTCGCTACCCCTTCTCCTGGGGCTGTGCCCCAAGCCCCCGCGCAAGTCGGCGGCTGTTTTCATTCCGCCTTTGAATCAACTTCTGTAGTCGCCGTTGATTTTAACATAATCGTAAGTGAGGTCGCAGCCCCACGCCTTGCCTTGCGCGTTTCCATCCTCGAGAATAACTTCGATTTCCACGGCTTCGGCAGAAAGAATTCTCGCGGCCTTTTTTTCATCAAACGAAAGCCCAACGCCGTCGTGAATCACTTCGATTCTTTCAGCTTCGTTTTCCGAGCCGATTTGAAAATCATTTTGCGCATCGAAAAATCGGAGCGATCCTTGCTTGCTTGAAAAATAGACGCAAGTTTTTTCGACCGTAAAATCGAATCCCGAATATCCCATCGCGCACAAAACGCGCCCGCAATTTGCGTCGCGCCCGAACATCGCGGCTTTCACAAGATTCGACTTGATGACGGCTTTCGCAATTCCGCGCGCGACTTCTTCTGACTTCGCTCCGCGCACCGTACATTCGACAAGGCGGCTCGCGCCTTCGCCGTCCGCCGCAATTTTCATCGCGAGAACCGTATTCAATTTATTGAGCGCGAAAAGGAATTTTTCAAAATCTTCGCCTTCCGCAGAAATTTCCGTATTGCCCGCCTTGCCGCTCGCCATAATCGTAAGCGTGTCGTTGGTGGAAGTGTCGCCGTCAACGCTCACGCAATTGTAGGTGAGCGCGGCGGATTTTTTCAGCGCGAGCTTGAGCATCTGCGGAGTGATTGCGCAGTCAGTCGTCAAAAACGAAAGCATCGTTCCCATGTTGATGTGAATCATTCCCGAGCCTTTGCACATTCCGCCGATGCGAATTTTTTTTCCACCGATTTCGGTCTCAACGGCGCATTCTTTAAAGCGCGTGTCAGTGGTCATAATTGCGCTTCGCGCTTCGGCATAGTTTTCTTTGGAAAGTCCTTCAACGAGGCGCGAAATATTTTGCTCGATTTTTTCGACAGGAATTTGCTGGCCGATTATTCCCGTGGAGCAGACGATGACATTCTGCGGATTCAAGCCAAGAGAAGCCGCCGCCGCTTGAGCCATCCGTTCGGCGTTTTTGTAGCCCTCGCTTCCCGTGCACGCATTCGCAAAGCAGACGTTGCAAATGGCGGCTTGCATTTTTCCGCCTTCAAGATTTTTTTGCGTAAGCTTCACGCACTCGGCTTTGACGCGGTTTGAAGTGAAGATGCCGGCCGAGGCGCACATCGTGTCGCAAAAAATCAGCGCGAGATCGTTAGTGGTGCGGCTCGATTTTAGTCCGCAATGAATTCCGTTTGCCGTAAAGCCGCTCGGCGCGCACACGCCGCCTTCGATGAATTTCGTTTCAAACTGCATAATTTCCGCCTTTTTCCGCGCAAAAAGCGCACGAATATTTATGCAATTATTCTAGCATAAAAAGAATATTTATGCAAGCAGAAAAAATGAAAAAAACGCGCTTTGTGCGCGAGTTTTATCGATAAATCTTGCGGAAAGCACTTGACATTTTTTTGCGAACAATATATAATTTCTTGACTTTCCCCGATTGTGTAATGGTAGCACTTCAGATTCTGGTTCTGACTGTGGGGGTTCGAATCCTCCTTGGGGAAAAAGCCGCAAGACGCGGCTTTTTGTTTTGAAAATTGCGATGCAAGAATTCCTGCCGGTTTTTGTTTTCGTGGAACGCAAAATGTTTCATGGGTGAATGAATTGGCAAGAAGCTTGCGGACGTTTTGGCTCCATCGAATATCGGTTTAGTTCATCGCCCTCTCAAGGCGGAGAGATGGGTTCGACTCCCATTGGAGCTAGTTTTTTCAAGTTGAAGTTTGTTTGTGTTTTGGCGCAAAATACTCGTTTTGGTATCCGCCTTCAAGTTTCAAAAGATAAATTTTTTTCTCGATGCCTCCGGCGTAGCCCGTAAGCGAATTGTTCGTGCCCACGACGCGATGGCACGGCACTATGATGCTTATGTTGTTCTTTCCAATCGCCGTGCCGACTGCCTGCGCCGACATCGTTTTAAGCCCGCGCTGTCCGGCAATTTTTTCCGCGATTTTCTTGTAAGTGCTCGTCGCGCCGTAAGGAATCTCGCGCAGAATGTTCCACACTTCGATTTGAAACGGAGTGCCAATCATGTGCAAAGGCGGCGTGAAGGCTGGCTCTTTTCCTTGAAAATAAATGTCGAGCCAGCGTTTTGCTTCTTTGATGGCAGGCGTTTCTTTCGCCACGCTTTCTTTTTCGAGGCAGCGTGCGTAATGCCTTGCGCCTTTGAACCAAACGCCAATTACGCCGATTTCGTCCGCCGCGATCAATATTTCGCCGACAGGCGAATTGTACAAAGATGTGCAGTGCATGGCTTGCTCCTGAATTCAATTTTCTTGTGATGAAAATAATTATATCATAAACGCTTGAAATGGCATAGCAAAATTTCCGAATGCAATCTAATGCAAAATTCTTGACGCGAAAATTCCCTGACAAAAATTTAATGAATTAATATTTGCTTCCATTTTTCGAAAAACTGTGATACAATGAAAGCATGAACGAAGTTTTTGATTTGATGGAAAAAAGCAAGATAATTCCTGTGACGACAATCGCGGACGAAGAATGCGCCGCGCCACTTGCCCGCGCGCTTTTCGAGGGCGGAATAAAAATCATCGAAATCACTTACAGGACGGCGGCCGCGTCAAAGGCGATTTCGGCTGTGAGCGCGAATTGCCCGGAAATCCTCGCGGGCGCGGGCACGGTGACAGAAATTTCGCAGGCAAAGGAAGCGATCGCTTGCGGCGCGAAATTCATCGTGAGTCCCGGAACAAATATGGAAATCGTGGACTATTGCAAGGAGCGCGGCATTGCGGTGATTCCCGGCGTTGCCACTCCCACGGAAATCGCGCGCGCGGTTTTGGAAGGATGCGAAGTGCTGAAATTCTTTCCGGCGGAACTTTTCGGCGGCCCTGATTTTTTGGACGCGATGCACGGTCCGTTCCCGCAAACCAAATTCATTCCGACTGGCGGAATAAGCGCGCAAAACGCGCCGCTTTATTTGAAAAAGCAGAACGTGCTCGCAGTGGGCGGAAGCTGGCTCGTGAAAAAAGAATTCATTGACGCGCGGAACTGGAGCGCAATCACGAGCGAAGCGAAAAAGGCTTCCGCAATTGCCCGCGCGTAAAACGCCTCACGCGCCGTGATAATTTATCAGCGTCGTGACGTGGTCGCCTTCGAGGGCTTTTTCATAGTTCAAATCGGGAAGCCCGATTACGCCGAAAAAGTCCGTAACGATTCCGCCGCCTTGCTCGATGATGTTTTTCGCGGCCTTCAAAGTTCCGCCCGTGGCGATGAGGTCGTCCACGACAAGATAATTTTTTCCCGCCTGAATGTCCGCCTTGTGAACTTCGATTTGCGCCGTTCCGTATTCAAGCGCGTATGAGCACGAATAAGTTTCGCCCGGAAGTTTTCCTTTTTTCCGAATTAGAATCAGCGGAATTCCCAATCGTTCTGCAAAAGGAGAAGCGAACAAAAATCCGCGCGATTCGATTCCTGCCACCGCGTCGATTTTTTTGTCCTTGTAAATTTCTGCCATCTTGTCGATGCAAAATCGGAACGCCTCGGGATTTACGAGGATGCTCGTGATGTCGTAGAAGAGGATTCCCTTTTTTGGAAAATCCGGCACGCGCCGAATGGCTTTGTCAAGAAGTTCAATTCCGTCCATAAAAATATTTTACAACAAAGCAGAAATTTTGTCAAAGGAAAATGCGAATGCGAACTTCGAGAAAATTTGCAATAGCAATAAGTAAACGAATTTTTTTTAATTAAAATAAAAATTTTCTTGACAAAATCTCAAGATGTGCTAAAATAAATTTGTGGTTAATGTTTTTGCTTGTATAAAATCTAATACCCCCCCCCATTCGGCGTTATGCTCGGTAACATCTGGCGAGCGTAATCTAGAAAATCTTTTTACATTCTCATCTTCTCAAAAATTCAGGAGGAAAACTATGAATTCTCTGAAAAAGGCTTTGGCGAGCCTTTTTGTGCTTGCCACTATTTTTGTCGTTTTTTCTTGTTCCAATGCGAGCGATTCGAATGAAAAATCTGATGGCAATCCGTTTAAGGGAACGAAATGGGAAAGCGGCGGAATGACGTTGGAGTTTATTGATTCGAATACTTGTGTTCTTGATTATGGTGTAAGTAGTTATGCGCGTGTCGCAATGTCCAGCGGAACTGAATATTCATACACATGGAAAGAGAATGATGACGGAAGTTATACAGCGATTTTGAAAATAGAAGATTATGACACTGGCATGACATTTACAATTGACTCTTCTGGTGCAGTCAGCGGAACACTTTATATGAGTGGTCAGAAAATCACATTTAGTAAGAAAGTTGACAGCGAAATAGAAATCGACACTGATGGCGATGGAGCTCCGTTTGCCGGTACGAAATGGGTGTATGTAGATGAAGATGGAGACGAAGAAGAGTTGTCTTTTGATCAAACGACTGCCATTATATTTAATAGTACTTATGGTTTTCCTTATACTTCCAAACAGAACGCTGGAGGAGGCTATACGGCAACAATTGGAGCGTTAAATGCAAGTTGGACTTTTACGATTGAAAGTGCCGATGCGGAGGAAGGCGTTCTCACTGGCTATGGAGAAGATTTAACTTATAAGCGTGTTAAAAAATAGCCCCTCCCTGTGCGCCTTGCTTTCGCCGTATTCGGCGTGGGCAAAGCGCATTGTATTGCCTTGCGCTTCAAATGCATGCTCGTGAGTTTTTCGGTTTGAAAAGTTCGCGCGCGGAATTTTTCATTTTCAATTTTTCTCTGCTTCCAGCGCGTTTTCGATTTCGTCGTCGAGCTGCCAAAAAAAATCGATTCCAGTTCGCGCTTCAATTTCGTCCACTGTCGTTTGGAAATGCCAAATTTCTTCTTTGCTCTGCTCGTTCGGAACGATGAATGCGAACATCTTGAGTTCGCCGTTTTTGAGCGCGAGAATTGCCTTGTAGAAAAATTCTGGAATTGCCACGCGGTTCACGCCGATTGTTTCGTATGAATCTTTTTCGAGAATCGGGCCTGTGACGACGAAAATTTTTTCGCTTTCGCCTGCGAGCGTCCTCACGTATTGTTCGAGGCGAAGCCAAATCCCCGCGTTGAATGCGTGGACTTGCGGCGAAATGTTGCTCATCAAAAACGATTCGCTCATCGCGCTTTCGCTGTACGCCATGTCCGCCGCCGGCGCCAAATGCCCTCGGTCGTAGCCGCTGTGCCTGTAGTCTTCCAGCTGCGCGGAAAATGTTTTCACATCGGGATCTTCGCGGAAATTATTTTTGCGCGATGCGGTCTTTTGCAATTTTTCCGCGTCGAGAGTGTACGCCACCCATTCTGCCTGCTCGAATTTTTCGCGGTAGCAAAGAGTGTAGCCTTCGTGCCGGATGATTTGATGCGTGTCGCGCCTTTCGGAATTTTTTTCCGCCGCCTTGCAAAGCGGAATTTCCAATTGAATTGAATCCGTGTTTTGAAAAATATCATCGTAAAAATTTTCGCCGCGCATTGACGAGGCGCACGAAAAGCTCAAGATGAAAATTAGTGCGGAAAAAAAGGCTCGCAAAAAAATTCTTTTCATAATTCATTGTATCACATCTTGCGGATTTTTTGAAGAAGTTGTATAATGGAAAAATATTCTTTGCAATCGTGCGCTTGAAATTGGCACGATTTTACACGAGGATTTTTATGAAGAAAAATGCGATTCCCGCGCACTACAAGCCGATTCTCGACGAGACGCAAACCGAGCACGGCATTGTCCTTTTGAAGGATTTTTTTCAAACCGCGCTTTCCACCGAATTGAATTTGACGCGAGTGACCGCGCCGCTTTTTGTGCAAAGCGGAATCGGCGTGAACGATGATTTGAACGGTACGGAACGTCCCGTGCGTTTTCCAGTGAAGTCGCTCGGCGAGCAGAATTTGGAAATCGTACAGTCGCTCGCAAAATGGAAACGCCTCAAAGTTACGGAAATGGCTCTGCCTCGCGGATTTGGAATCTACACGGACATGAACGCGATTCGCCCCGACGAGGATTTGGACGCAGTTCACTCGCTTTATGTTGACCAATGGGATTGGGAAATGGCGATTGACGATGTGGACAGGACGGTTTTCTTTTTGCACGAAATCGTGAAAAAAGTTTATCGCTGCATAAAGCGCGCGGAATTTTACGTTTACGATTTTTATTCGCAGATAAAACCAACGCTCCCAGATGAAATCAAGCTTTTGTTCAGCGACGATTTGGCGCGCGAATATCCGAACCTTTCGCCGAAAGAGCGCGAAGCGAAAGTCGCGAAAAAATACGGCGCGGTTTTCATAACTGGAATCGGCGCGCCGCTTGTGGACGGAATCCCGCATGACGGACGCGCGCCCGATTACGACGATTGGATTACGGAAACTGGCGACGGACACAAAGGCTTGAACGGCGACATCGTTGTTTGGAACGAAGTGCTCGAACAGCCTTTCGAACTTTCTTCGATGGGAATACGAGTTTCGCCAGAATCGCTCAAAGCGCAGTTGGAAGAACGCGGCTGCGAGGAGCGCGAAAAGTTGATGTTCCATTCTCGGCTTTTGCGCGGCGAACTTGCGCAGACTTTGGGCGGCGGAATCGGGCAGTCGCGGCTTTGCATGCTTCTTTTTAAAAAGGCGCACATCGGCGAAACGCAGGTGAGCATTTGGCCGCCGCAGATTCTCGCCGATTGCAAAAAGCGCGGCATCAAACTTTTGTAGCGACTTGTTTTGAAAGACGAATACAATTTTGACTTGACTGATTTGGATTCTCAGCTCGCGTCGTTTTCGCAAAAAGGAATAACGCGATTTTCTTTGCACGAAGGCGTTTTTTCGCGCGACAGGAATTATCTGAAAAATTTTCTTTCGAAGGCAAAAAAATATATTCCCGAAGTTTTCATTTCAATTCCTGTCGAGGCGGAAGTGATTGACTGCGAAATAGTCGCGCTTTGCAAGGATTTGTTTTGCTCGCTCGACATTTTTTTTCGCGCTGACGAAATTGCAAAAAAAATTGGTGAAAAAAATTCGCCGAAAGGCGCGGCTTTTTTCGACAAAAAACTTTTTTCAAAAAAGGCCGCGCTTTTGAACGATGCCGATCTCGTCTTTGGATTTTTGGCGGACTTCGCAATTTCGCCGCGCGACTCGATAAAATTTTTTCGCGAGCGGCTCGACTTCGCCATGACGCTTTATCCGAATCACCTTGAGTTTCCGCAAATTTATTCCGACGAGCGCGAGGAAAAATGCACGGCGACTTTTTCAAGCCAGGACATTTCATACGCGCAGCGTTTGGCATTTGCCGCAGAAATTTTTTATTCGTACGGAAGGGCGGTGCCGTGGTTCAATTCGGTTTTGAAGCCGCTGAAAATTTCACCTTCGAATTTTTTTTCGGATTTTGCCGAATGGCAGATTTGCAACAACTGCGGTTTTAAATCGCGCGAAAAGGTCGCAGCACTTTCCCACAAAGAAATCGAAAAAATGCAGCTGCTTTTTTTGGAAGAAAAATATGACGAAAAAAATCTGCGCCATGTTTTTCCTGCCGTGCGCGATGTCGTTTTGTTGAACGGGGCGTTTTCGCGCCTTGCAGGGGAGGGGGAGGAATGCTCGCTTGAGCTTTCGTTTAATCCCGACGATTTGCTTTCGCCCGCCGCAATGGATTTGCCTGCGTTCTGCGAAAACATTTGCATGGAAAAATGCCGCGTGAAAATTTTCGCAGGCGATGAAGGACCGGATTACAAAATATTTTGAAGCGGACGATTTTCCTTGACGTGAAAAAAAATTCTCGGCTTGATGATTTTTTGCGCGAAAATTTGCCGTCCGCGCTCGATGAATTTGATTCGGAAAAAAATAAATTTTTGAGCAATTCGAAAATTCGTCGCCTCATTTTCAGCGGAAATGTTTTTTGCGAAAATCGCGCCGTGAAAAATCCCGCATTCATTTTGAAAAATTTCTCGCGCGTTAAAATCCTGTTCGACTGCGAAAAACTTTTTTATGAAAAACAAAATGGCGACATCGAATTCTCGCTTTGTGAAAAAGACATAATTTTCGAGGACGATTTTTTGCTCGCCGTGAACAAGCCGTGCGGAATTCCGAGCGAAAAAACTTTTTTGGAAAGCCGCGCATCGCTTTTCGACGCGGTGCAAAAATATCTTTGCGAAAAAAATCCTGGCGCGGAAAATTATTGTTCCGCCGTGCACAGACTCGACAAGGGCACTTCGGGCGTGATTTTGTTTTCCAAGAAAAAATCCGTGAACGCAGCCTTGCACGAAATGTTTGGTGGAGGTGGCGAGGCGGAACGCGCGGCGAAAAAAATCTATCTTGCAGTTTGCACGAAAAGCACGGCAGGAAGCGCGAGCGCGTTTTTGCGAGGCGCGAAAAATTCTGAAAATGAAATCGATTTTGGAAACGAAGAATTTTCCGTGAGCAATTTTCTTGGACGCATTTCAAAAAAATCCGAGAAGGCGAAATTCGGCGAAGTCGCGGAATCTTGCGGCGGAAAATTCGCAAGGACCGATTTTCGCGTTTTGGAAAGGTGCGCGGAAAAGATTCTCGTTCAGGCGAGGCTTTTCACGGGACGCACACACCAAATCCGCGCGCACCTTTCGCAATGCCGCATGCCGATTTTAGGCGACACTCTTTACGGCGGCGAAAGCGCGCAGAGAATTTTCTTGCACGCGCAAAAATTGGAATTGCCTCATCCTTGCACTGGCGAAATTTTAAAATTAGTTTCGCCAGTTCCGAAAGAATTCGAAAATTATTTTTACCAGCTTCGCTGAATGTAAGTCGCGCGCGGGCGCAGTTCGATTTCCACGCGGCGGTTTTCTGCGCGGCCTTCGGGCGTTTCGTTGTTTCCGATTGGAACGGTTTCGCCGTAGCCGTGATAAGTGAAAAGTTCTTCGTTGATTCCCTGTTCAATCAAAAGTTTCATCACCGTCTGCGTTCTTTCGACTGAAAGTTGCATTTGATTTTCGTGCTGACCGATGTCGGCGGTGTGCCCTCCGACGAAAATCGTAAAGGCGTTTTCCG
This sequence comes from uncultured Treponema sp., assembly GCA_947178095.1. GTDB lineage: Bacteria > Spirochaetota > Spirochaetia > Treponematales > Treponemataceae > Treponema_D. The sequence goes on along the minus strand of CAMWWZ010000019.1, from coordinate 7,331 downwards.
AAATGGCTTTTTTCAAAAGTTCTGCGAGTTCTGCGATGCGCGGAAGTTCGTCGGGCAAAAGCGCCGGCGAATCCGGAACAAAATTGAGTTTGTATGTGAAGCGAATCACGTTTCCTGTGTCCTCGATTTTGTCCGCGCCGGGATGCTTTAGCGGATAAAGTTTCAAGTTGCGAAGCACGGTGTAATAAGGCTCGTCCTTTATCGGGGCTGCCACATCGTGCTCAAGAACTTCGCGGTCGAGGAGAATCACAATCTTTCCTTTTTTCAAAAGTTCTGCGTTTTGCGGAACGGAAAAAATTCGCAGAGTGTCGTCCTCGCTTATGATCAAATCCGTTCGATTTCTGCCGTAAACTTTTTGGGCCGAAATGTGGAGGGGGTCGCTTCCGATGCGGTCCTTGTAGCGGCGTTTGTCATCGCTCCAATCGTAGACGCATTCGCCGATTTCTTTTTCCAACGCGCTTTCCATCATTCCGCGCTCGTAGACGACTTCCATCTTTTCGCTCCATACTTTCGGGAAGAAGCAAGGATTCACGCGCTCTTCGACGAAATCTCCGTGGACAGGAAGCCGCCCTCGCGCGTCGATTATGATTCCTGTGTACGCGCGTGACGAAATTGTGTCGATGGATTTTCTGCGCGAATAAGGCTCGTTGTGGCGCACGAAAAGGCTTGAGATGTCGTTCAAGTTCAAATTTTTCTTTGTCTTAAAAAGGAAACTTTCGTTGTCAAAATAGCCGAGCGATTTTTCTCCCGAAACGACGATTTTCATTATGTCGTCGAGACTGACTCTGTGTTCCAAAATGTAGTCGCCGAGCGAATGGTTCGAGTCCACGTAAAGCGTCAAAAGCGGATCTTTGATAAGATTCGGAAGGCGCGAATTGATTATTGTAATCGCGGAATTTTTTCCGCTCGGCATCGGAATGTTCGCCTTTTCCATGTCAAACGAAATCATGGAGGTGAATTTTTTTCCCATCCAGTTCACGGAACTTGTGGAAGAAAGCGGCGCGTTGGAATCATAAGTTTTTCCGCTTTGCGCCGTCGCGCTGAAAATTGTCGCGAAGAAAAAAATTGAGAGCGCGCATTTTTTTAAAAAATCCTTTTTCATCTTATTCAGTATCGGCATTTTCCTTTTTTGACTTAAGGGTAAAAAGCGCGTCCTGCGCGGCTTCTTTCATTCCCGCAGGAAGGCGGATTTCATAAGTTTCATTTGGCGGCGTGATTCCATGCAAAAGCGCGGGATTCAGGTAAAGCAAAATTTTTTCGTCCATGCGCATTTCCATCGCGAGATGCTTCAATGAAATTTGCGAAGAAACTTCCACATATTCAAAATCATCGAACGGCGAATAAGTTTCGCGCTCGAAAGAAAATTCCGGCAAGTCCGCCTCGTAGAATTTTTCGTTCGCCGCGATGTCGCTTATGGCGAGCAGTCGCGGAACGTAATTTATGGCGTGCTCGGGAATAAGTTTTTTTTCGCAGAGTGCCCAGAAATTTTTTTCGCTTGATTTTTCGAGCGCGCGCTTCACCGCCCCCGCCCCGCAGTTGTAAGCGGCGATCGCCAAAAGCCAGTCGCCGAAAGTGTCGTAGTTCGCCTTGAGTTTTTTCAGCGCGGCATCGGTGCTTTTCCAAGGATCGAGCCGCTCGTCAAGCCATTCGTTTTTTCGCAAATATCCTGCGATGCTGTTTTCCAAAAATTGCCAAAGTCCCACGGAGCGTCCGTCTTTCGGCGCGGCATTCGCTTTGTAGCTCGATTCAATCACCGGAATATATTCCAGCGCGAGCGGCATATTTTCTTCGAGCAGCCTGCGGCGCACATAATGCCTGTAGCGTTCGCCGTTTTTCAAAATCACGAAAAGTTCCGCGCCGCGTTCGGGCGAAAGGTAGCTTTCTCTGAAACGTTCCACTTCTGGCCGGAGCGCGTCCGGCAAATCTGGCGGCGTGTATTCGGATGCGAAAAAATTGGCTTTGAAAAAAATCGATGCAATGGCGAGAAAAAATATTTTTGTTTTAAAACGGCTCGCCATTTTTGCTATGACATTTCGCCAATGTAAATTCCTGCCCATTCCCATCTTCCGTGAATTTTCGGGTCGGCAGGAAAATTCACTTTCCTGAAATAAAAATACCAAGTGGGAACGCCCGTCGTCCAGCCCGTCGTTCGCAAGTAGGCTTCGTTTATCGTGGGACCCTGAATCAAATTGTCCGAAAATCTGATTCTGTTTCCATGCATGAAATTTTGCATTGAAAATTCGACTTGTCCTGTCGGTGCGTTTTCATCCTGCCTCCATGAAACCGCGAAAAAATTCACCTTGGAACGATAAGTGTCTAGCCTGCGAGGTTGGTAGCGCGTGATTGCTTCTTTCGTCGCCGAAGAAAGCTCGTCGAGCGTCGCGAACGTCCAGTTTTTCGGCGAATTGTTGAAGTCGATTAGATAGCGCGCGTAATTGTATATGTCGTGCAAGTCCGCGATTTGTATCGAGCTCGCGTCGGGCTGCTCCAAAAACATATTGTAAGTTTTGAGCGCGCGCGACCATTCTCCGGTCTGTTCGTATTCGCGGGCGAGCCGGACGTACATTTCGGTGATGCTCACGTCCGATGGAAATTGGTTTATCAGCATGTTGAAATAATTGATGCGGTTTTCATGGTTCGTCGAAATTTGGATTAGACGCTCAAGGCATATGTAATGGATGGATTGTCCTTTTACCATCAAATCGGGATAGTCGCGTATGATTCGCTCGAAATAATATTCCGCTACTTTTTCCTGATTCATCTGAATGTATGCGTATGCGCACATCAAAAGCCAGTATGAATCGTGCTCGTCGTCGCCGTTGGATTCGACATAATCCGTAAGGTACAATACCAAGTCGTAGAAATTGCCGTCGGAAAGCATTTTCGCAGCGATTTTGTTCGTAATCGCAAAGCGGCTTTCCGAAGAAATGCCTGGCTGCGAAAGCAGGGCTTCGAGTTCCCTTTGCATTTCGGCATCGTCCGCACGAGAAATTCCTTTGCCGGCGCATGATGCCAAAATCATCGCGCAGACAAGAGCGATAAGAGATTTTCTGCGTTTTGAATATAATTTCATTTTCATCATTTTTACAATATATTACGATTTGAATATTGTCAAGATTGCCTAAAATATGTTATGATAAAATTTATGGCAAAATCTAACAAGAAAATGAATTTCTTTCTCGCCGTGGGAATGGCGTGCCTCATTTTGGGAATCGTGCTTTTTTTCATTCCTCCTGCGGATCAGAGGGAAACTTCACATCTTTTCATAAATTCTTCTATTCTTCTGATAACGGCGGCATCTGTATATATTTCATTGCTTTTGAAAAGCTACATCGCGTTTTATGTTTCGACGAATTGTTGCGTCGATTCTCTGATAGTGCTGATTATGGAAATGCGCGGCATGCCATCGCCGCTGAAACGATATTGGCCGCTCGCCGTAATAATTTCCGGAATTTCGCTGCTTGTGCTCGGAACGATTCGCTACAAAAAATTCCGCTCGGTTTATGTTTTTCCGGCGGCCACGTTGACGATTTTGGGAAGTTTCTTTTTGCTTTTCACTTTGAGAATAATCAAAGTTCCGCTTCGTGTTTTTTCCAGCTCCTTTTTGCCGATTTTCTTGATTTTGGGCGGAATGTTTTTGATCGTGCTTTATTATGTGAGGCAAAACGCCGGGGATAAATTTCCTATAATAAAAGATGTGGAAAAGGATGATTACGACGAAGAGGATTACGACTAAATGAAAAAAAAGGCTTTGTGCCTTTTTACAGCCTATTTTCTCATTGCCTTTGCGCAAACGCGAAATTTGTTCGCGCTGGAAGAAATTGTTCCAATCGGAAATGACGATGGAAATCCTGTGCTGCTCGCGAAGGCTTCAAAAACAAAAGAAAAAAAATCGAAGCGAAAAGACAAAGAACCCGAAGTTCAAAACGATGCGCCCATAACGAAAATCGTCATCGACAGCGAAAAGAAGGGCAGCTATTTTTCCGGAATCTCGGATAAAATTTTGTCGCTTGCGGAGGACGGCTCGCCCGAAGCCTTGCTGGATCTTCTCGCAAAGATAAGAAAGTCTTCCGTGGAATATGAAGAGAACGAGCGCGTTCTGATTTTCATTGCCACTGAAATAATGAAAGTTGTTTGGGCAAGCCAAAATTTCCAAGGTGAAGTTCCGCAAGTGCCTTCGCGAAATGCCTATGTCGGCGCGATCGAATCGGCGAGGAGCGGCATCTATGACACGAGCACGGGAAATTCGGATTTCCTTTTGTGCGTGCTTCCGTCTTTGGTCTTGTGCTCGTCGAACCTGCGCTCCGATTTTTACGCCAAGTCGGAAAGCGATTTACGCGAGGCACTTTCTTTTAAAAAGGACAGCACGCTCGCGAACTATCTTTTGGGATTGCTTTGCATGAAGTCCGGAAGGGTCGAAGACGCGCTTTCCAATTTCAGGCTTGCGGCGGAAAAAAGCAACGCATTTGAAATAAATTTCAATTTGGCGGCCGCCTTGAACGATCTTGGCCGCTATGAAGAAAGCCAGTCCATTACGGACAGGCTCATCGTGGCAGAACCTTCGAATTTGGGACTTTTGAAATTGCTCGCGCAGATTTCCTATAATCGCGCCGACTATTCTTCCGCAGAACGCTACGCGATGCTCGTGCTCACGCAAAATCCGTCGGACTTGGAAATGGTGCTTTTTCGCGCAAAAGTTTTTGTGAAAACAGGCGAATATCTCAAAGCCGCGTCCCTTTTGGATGTCTACGCGAAATCGAATCTAAACAGCAAAGAATATTTTCTGCTTCGTTCGCGCGTCCAAAAAGAATGGAACAAAAATATTTCCGCCGCGATTTCTACAATAGAAAAAGCCATTTCCCTTTATCCGGACGATTCGGAAGTTTTGCTTTACGCGGCGGAGCTTGCAGGAGACGGCGGAAGAAGCGTCGGCGGTAGAAGCAGCGAAGAGCTTTCCCAGCAAGTTTTGAAATCCGATTCCGAAAATCCGCTCGCGCTTTCATTTTTGATAAAAAATTTCATCGATTCGGAAAAATGGCGCGATGCGTACAATTCAAGCAAGTCTCTTATGGCGAAAGATTCTTCGAATGAGACGATTGGAACTCATGTCAAGATTTGCCTTGCCTTGGGCTACGACGAAGAGGCGTGGAACAATGCGTCCGCGCTTTATGAAAAAAATCCTTCGGACGAAGTGGCGATTCAAACTTATGTCGAGGCGATGGTGCGAACGGGGCGCACTGCCTTGGCTTCCCGCTTTATAAACACCGCGCTTGGCAGCGCGTCAAATTCGATGAAAAGCTTTTTGTATTACCAGCGCAGCTTTTTGGCGAACGGCGAAAGCGCGCGGCTTTCAGATTTGCGCTCCGCAGTGATGGCGAATCCGCGCAATTCCGACGCGCTTTTTAGAATGTATGAAATTTATTTCGAAAAGCAGGATTACAGAAAAGCCCAATATTATCTGCGCCAAGTCATCGCCCTGAATCCGAACAACGCCAATTATCTGCGCCTGAATTCCGACTTGGACAAATTGATAAGATAATTTCACTTTACGCGGCAAACATAAAAAATTTAATTTTTTATCTCGAGTTTGCGACAGCAAACTCGTTAAGCAAGGCAAAGCCTTGCGATTTGATTCGCCATGCGCGTTAGCGCAGATTTAAATAATTTCCTATCAGAAACAACTATTTGGATAAAAAATCCAAATAGTTTATCCAAATGGTTGATGCCTATGTGCGCGAGCACAGAGTGAAATAATTTCCACTTACGCAACAAGCACAAAAAACTCAAATTTTTTTTAAAGTGCTTGACAAACTTCCGCCTTTTCTGCTAAAATATCTTCTATGATTGTATAAAAAATAGCGAGGTTTAATTATGTACGTTCTTTTCGAATATAAGGGCAGACAGTACAAGGCCGAAAAAGGCGCGCTTCTTCAGTTCGACAAATTGGAAGAAGAGAAGGGCGCGAAAATCGCCATCGACAAAGTTTTGCTCGTGAGCGACGGCGATAAAATCAGCGTGGGAACGCCTTATGTCAGCGGCGCGAAAGTCAATGTCACTGTGGAAGATTCTTTCCGCGACAAAAAAGTTCTTGTTTTCAAATACAAGAGCAAGAAGGACTACCACCGCCTTCACGGACATCGCCAGCACTACACGAACGTCCGCGTTGACGAAATTATCACCGCGTAAATGACGAAAATCCTTCTCGTAAAAAAAGAAGGCGAATTGCGTTGCTCGGCGAGCGGACACGCGGGCTTTGCGGAAAAAGGCTCGGACATCGCTTGCGCGGCGGTCACGATTTTGTTGCGCACCGCGATGCAGTTTTTTTGCGGCGACACTCAGATTGAGTTCGAAAGTTCCGTTCCTGCGCGTTCGGAGTCGGATTCAAAGGAAATTTCCCGTGGCGAACTTGCGTTTTCGGCGCGGGTGAAAGACGGCTTGGCGTTGGAAGAAAAATCCTCTGCCAAAATAAAAATCGAATCTTTGGCGGAATATCTTTCGCTTGGCTTTGAAAGCCTTCGCAAGGAATTTCCGCGGAATGTAGAATATTGGGAGATATGATAAAAAGTTGCCTGAAATATCGTCAACTTTTTATCATGACAAGTTTCCGTTGGAAACTTGCATATTGAATGCACATTCTCACTTTGTTGCGAATGTGCGTAAAAAGTCAATTGCAATTTTGAAAAATTACAATTGACTTTTTATGGGGGAAATAGAATGGGAAGAAGCAAAGGCGGAAGCGGCGCGAAAAACGGCCGCGACTCGAATCCGAAGAATTTGGGAATCAAGAAATTCGGCGGTGAATTTGTGACTGCCGGCTCAATCATCGTAAAGCAGCGCGGCACGAAATTCCATCCGGGAAAAAACACGAAACGCGCCGGCGACGACAGCATTTTCGCTGTGGCGGACGGAAACGTTCTTTTCCACGAGCGCAAGAACAGAAAGTACATTTCTGTCGTGGAAGCGTAGTCTCGTTTCTCAAAGTCTTGATGCCCGGTAAATTCTGCCGGGCTTTTTTTTAATTCGGATATGATTCAGTTTGCGGACGAAGCGTTGATCGAAGTTTCCTCGGGCAAAGGCGGAAACGGCTGCATTTCGTTCAGGCGCGAAAAATACATTCCTCTCGGCGGACCTTCCGGCGGCGACGGCGGCAAGGGCGGCGATGTCGTTTTCGCGGTGAAGCGGAACATGCGCACCCTTTTCAAATTGCGCCGCAATCCTATTTCTCGCGCGAAAAACGGCTCGGACGGAATGAGCTGGAACGAGCACGGAAAAAACGGCGAGGAGTGGGTCGTTTTTGTGCCGCCGGGGCCAACGATTCGCGACGCGGAAGC
>CAMWWZ010000018.1 GCA_947178095.1 uncultured Treponema sp. | reverse complement strand
TGTATAACTTTGACAGTCTCACCGGCATAGCCGGTGGTTTACTGCTTTAATTACAGCTGAATTTGGACTAATATATTTCGAGCATAACGCCTGCCTCCATCACAAGCGCGCTCTTCAACTCTCCATCACACTCATCTCAAATTTAAACACTTTCCGCGAATGCAAGTCGGGGAATTCAAGCCCTGCCGCGAAAAAGCGCATTTCCATTTCATCTCCGCGCGAGCGAAAATCATGGTTGTAAATCGCGTCGCACAAAACCGGAAAGCCGAGCCACGCCAAATGACATCGAACTTGGTGGCGAAATCCTTTTTTTATCTTGCATTTTATTTTCGCGGAATTTTTATCGCAACTTAAAATTTCGATTTGCGTGGAATAAGTCTTTTTCGCGCCGAGTTTTTTTATCGCAAATTTCGAGCCTCCTTCAAGCACAGGGCGCACTTCCCTTCTGCCCTCGCCGTAAAATCTAAAGTACGACGAAACTGTTTGCGATTGTCCGAAATTCGTATCGCAAATTTCTGGCATGAAAGGAAAGCCTCCGAGTTTCGCAGCGTTTTCCTTATCGCAAGCGCATTCGGCAAAATATGTCTTTACGAACTCGCCGCGCTCTTGCGATAAAATAATATGGTCGTAGAATTCCTGGCTTGCGGCGAGCAAAAGAAGCCCGCGCGTCTGCGTGTCGATTCTGTGCAAAAGCCCCGCTTCAATTTCCTTTTTTCCGCGAACGGAATGAATCTGCGGAAAAAGCGTTTCCGCCTCGAAAAGCGCGTTTTGCGTGTCGCCTGCGAAAAGCGGCGCGCTCGGAACGCCTGCGGGCTTCTCCAAAACCAAAAAAGGCTCAAGCGCATTCGGCTCATGAATGATTTTTATGTGCGTCATTGAATTTCCTCGTAAAAAAAAATCGCGTCAGATTCCATTGCGACAAAACATAGAAATTGTATAAACTTGAGCACTTTTTCGCACTAATTTTATACAGAAGCGCACAAATTTACAACTTTTCTAGATTTTCTTCTTTGATTTTTATTCCCTTTGAACAATATTCGCGCGGAAATTTTTCCCTCAAAATCGCAATCATTTTTTTGAAGCGTTCGGGAATCGCGGCCTTGAATATCGCAAAATTTTCTTCGCCCGGCAGACGGATTTCCAAAAGCCGCGAATGAAGCATCATCTGCGCGTCGGGAAAAAGGCTGTCTTTTTTCGAATAAATCGGGTCGCCCAAAACCGGGCATCCCAAATATTTCATGTGGACGCGGATTTGGTGCGTGCGCCCCGTGAGAAGCTTCGCGCGAATCAAAGTGTAGTTCGAATAAATCGCGACGACATGATAAAGCGTTACCGCCCTTTTTCCTTGCGGCAGGTTTCGCCTTTCGAAGCGTTCCACGTCCTCGCCGAATCGCAAATTTTTCGCCGTGTTTTCGTCCACGGCCTTGAAGCGTTTTCTGTCTGCGCCGTCGCGCACGATGAGCGTGTCGATTATGCCGTCGCGCTTTGGCGGACAGCCGCGCACGATCAAAACATATTCTTTTTGGACGTTGCGATTTTTGAATTCTTGCGATAAATATTCTTCCGCGTCGCGGTGCTTCGCCGTGATTATGACTCCGCTCGTGTCCTTGTCGAGACGGTGCACGATTCCAGGGCGGCGGCATTCTTGGATTTCCTGCTCGCTTCCTTCTTTCGTCTGCTTGATTGCGTCCATGCCGAAATGAAATAGCAGCGCGTTTACGAGAGTTCCGTTCCAGTTTCCTGCCGCAGGATGCGTCACCATTCCCTGCTCTTTGTTCACAACGCACACGTCGTCGTTTTCAAAAATTATTCGAAGCGGAATGTTTTCAGGCTCGATGTTGTCGGGAACGTTGTCTTCCCATTGAATTTCGATTTGGTCGCCAGCGCGGATTTTTCCCGAAAGCTTTGACTTGTTTCCGTTCACGAGAATTTCGTTGATTCCGCTTTTCAATTTCGAGCGGTTGAATCCGTTCGGAAGCGAGGCGATGTATTTGTCGATTCGTTCCGTGCCCGAAAAATCGTCCGGAACTTTTTGGCTAAAAAACGGCACTTTCCAAATTCCCGAAAATTATCTCAGAATTCCTTTCGTGAAGAAAAAAGTCGCCTCCGCCTTCAAGCGGAGTTACGATGATGTTTTCCATTTGCCGCGAATTGTTCTTTTTCTCGGCCTTTTTTCGCTTCACTAAAGTTGCGATAAAATCCGCCATCCCCACTCCGACGCTTATTCCGAGCGATGTGAAAATTATTCCCAAAGTCTCGCTTTCGGAATAGTCGCCGCCGACGGTGGAAAACGGATTTCGCATGTAGGTGAAATCAAAATTGTGCGAGCCGACTTGAACGAGCGAATAGCCGAGAGATGTGAGAAGCAGCGTGAACGGCCATGATCCGAGCGTTATTATTTCGCCGCGTCGCAAATCCTTGAGCCACTGCGGTGTGGCTTTTGCGTCGTAAGGTTCTGCGCCTTCCACGGTAAAATCGTCGGCCGCGAGCGGAAAGAGCGAGACGCACGAAAAAATCAAAACAAGCAAAGCGATTTTTTTCATCAATTTTTCCTTTCGCCGAAAATCGCAGTTCCCACCCTTACCATCGTAGAGCCTTCTTCGATCGCGATTTTAAAGTCGCCGCTCATTCCCATGGAAAGTTCGTTCAAGTCGAATTGCGGAAATTCACTTTGCATTGAAATGGAAAGTTCGCGCAGTTTTTTGAACGAGGCGCGGATTGCGCTTTCGTCTTCGGTGAACGGGGCCATCGTCATAAAGCCGCGCGGTTTTATGTGCGGATATTTTCCTTCGGAGAATTTTTCCAGCGCGGCGCGAATTTCATCATCGTTTTCAAATCCCGATTTCGATTCTTCTCCCGTGTGATATTCGAAAAGGATTTCGATTTCCTTTCCTGTTTCGGCGCAGCGTTTTTCGATTTCGTCAATTATTTCCGCGCGATCCACGCTTTGAATGCAGGACGCGATCCGCACGGCTTCCTTCACTTTGTTTCGCTGAAGATGCCCGATTATGTGAAGCCGGGCGGCGGGAAATTTTTTCGCAACCTCGTCGAATTTTTCCGAGGCTTCCTGAACGCGGTTTTCGCCGAAGAGAATCTGCCCAGCCTCTGCCGCTTCGGACACGCTGGATGCGGGATGAAATTTGCTCACGGCGACAAGCTTCACTTTTCCTTCGCGTCCGCATTGCTTTGAAATCGAGTCAATTTCGCCTTTTATTTTCGCAAGATTTTCTTGTACGCCCATAAAATTATATTATAGCATCATTGGCGAAGTCTGACAAGTGCAGGAGCTCTTCGACACAAAGTTCTTCCGCGCGCGCGCTTTCCTTCACTTTCGCGGCGAGAAGAATTTCCTCGGCGTTCCTATTTGAATTGCAGGAGCGAAGGAACGACTGGAGATTGTTTTTCACAGTCTTCCGCCTGTTCGAAAAAAGCGCGCGCTGGAATTTCACGAAAAAATCGGGATTCTTGCAGCGTGGAAAATCAGACTTTTTTGTGAACAAAACCGAGCGCGAATCGACGTTCGGGCGCGGCCAAAAATTCGCGCGGCCAAGATCGCAGATTGTCTTTACGTCGTAAGCCCATTGGCACAAAACCGAAAACGACGAGTAGTCTTTTTCCGAAGGCTTCGCTTCCATTCTTTGCGCCACTTCCTTTTGCACGGTGAACGCGCATTTTTCAAAACGCGCACCGCGCTCGATTGTCTGCGCGATGAACGAAGCCGCAATGTTGTAAGGCAAATTTCCGAAAAGAAATTGCGGAGCGCGCTCTTTGTAAGCCGAACGCCAATTTTTGAGAACGTCGCCTTCGCACAAAGTGAAACTTCCATTTTCGATTTCGTCGGAAAAAAAATCTTTCAACGCGGAAATAAAGCCGCGGTCGATTTCGAACGCAGTGACATTCGCGCCGTTTTCCAAAAGCTCCGCCGTCATGCAGCCAAGCCCGGGTCCTACTTCCCAGCCGCGCGCGCCTTTTTCCAAGCCAAGAGCCGCGACGATTTTTTTTCGTGCGCCTTCGTTTATGAGAAAATTCTGCCCGAATTTTTTTTGCATTCCAAGCCCGTTCGCGCCGAGGAATTCTTTCAGCGCGGCGGGCGAATTGTATTCGATTTTTCGCACGAAAAAATTATAGCGAATTCCTGCGTTTTTTGCAATCGCAAGTTCGAAAAAATTCAGATTTTAATTCTTAGAATTATCGCAAAAATTGCGAAAAGACTTGCGATTGAAAAACAAAATTTTCGATGGCAGCAGTTTTAAAATAAATTAGAATTGCTACGAATTTGTGCAGTTTTGTGTAAATTTTGTATAAAAAAAGCATTCATATTGAGCACGTTTCTAGATAAAAATTCGCTTTACGCGCTTTGAAATGCTTGTGAGAATTTCGTATGGAATCGTGCCTTGCGCGTCCGCCAAATCCTGCGCCGTGCAAAGCGCGCCGCTTTCTTTTGGCCCGAAAATCACGACGCGATCGAAACGCCTTGCGTCGCTTTTCATGCCGATTTCCGCCATGCATTGATCCATGCATATTCGTCCGCGCACTGGATATTTTTTTCCGTTTATCGCAACTTCAAGTCCTGGCGACGCTCGGCGCAAAAGTCCGTCGGCGTAGCCAATCGGCAGAACGGCAATTTTCGTTTCACTCTCGCTTTTCCAAGTGCAGCCGTATGAAACGCTTTCGCCTTTTGCAAAATGCCGAATCGCGCTCACGCTTGTTACGAGAGCCATGACGGGCTTCGGCTCGAAGCGGATTCCTTTTTGCGATAAATATTTTTGCGTGATTTTTCCCGCGCAATATCCGTACAAAATTATTCCCGGGCGAACCATGTCGAACTGCCATTCGGGATGGTCGAGCAAAGCCGCGCTGCTTGAGCAATGGACGATTCCTGTGCCGATTTTTTCCGCGCGAATAGAATTTATCGCAAGCGAGAATTTCTCGTATTGACTTTGCGCGTAGTCGCGATATTTTTTGCTCGTTTCGTCCGCGCTTGCAAAGTGCGTGCAAATTCCGCCGAGCGAAAGGATTTGCGATAAGGCGATTTTCTTTGCCAAATCTTTTGCCTCGTGCGGAAGGCATCCGATTCTTCCCATTCCAGTATCGACTGCGAGATGCACGGCGAATTTTTCATTTGTTTTTTTCGCGGAATTTTTTTGAGACTTGAAAAATTTTTTCGCGGCGGCTTCAATCAAATCGATGTATTCCGCGTCTCCGACAAGCGGCGTGAGATTGTATTTTACGAGCGAGCGCATTTCGCTTTTATCGCAAAGGCTCAAAACCAAAATCGGCCGCGAGATTCCGGCCTTCCGAAGCTCGATTCCCTCGCCCACCGTGGCGACCGAAAGAAATTCCACGCCGCATTCTACGGCTTTTTTCGCGCAACGCACCGCTCCGTGTCCGTAGGCATCGGCTTTGACTGCGGCGCAGATTTTCACGCCCGGGCGCAGATTTTGCTTTATCTGCGCGATGTTGTGCGCGAAATTTTCAAGATAGATTTCCGCGATTCTCATTTGAAAGAAAATGATACAACTTTTTTGCGCTTTATTCAATAGAACTGATTATGCAAAATTGGATTTTTTCGTGCGACCACTTGTCTTTATTTTTTATAAATGCTACAATATGGGAAATTAAATAAGTTTTAAGGAGGTGGAAAATTTATGGAGAAAGCATTTCGTAAAATTTCCATTCTTTTGATTGCGGCAAGCCTTGCATTCGCATTGATTTCTTGCGAATCGACCAAACAGGAATCGCAAAAAGTCGAGGGCGAAGAACAGACGGGAAAAAATTCTGAAACCCCGACGCCAAATCAGAGCGCAAAAACTATTGACGACGACTTGCGAAGCCTGCTTGAGAACATGCAAATCACGGTGGTTTCTTCTCCAAAAGAAACGACGAAGGGAAAGGCGTTTTCCGCGCCGTATAAAATCCTTGTAGCGACATTGGACGGGATTCCCTGCGAAGGCGCGAGCATCACCGCAGAATATCCTTCTGGACGCTCGGCGGATTCCGTTTCCTTCGAAAAAGTCACGCTCATATCCGACGAAAGCGGACACTGCGAATTCGTTCCGCCCGTGCCGAATTTTTCGATAAAATCGTCCGTCACTTTCCTTCCGCAGATTTCATCTTCAAATCCGGAATTGGTGCGGCTGTGCCAAAACGTTTCTGTAAACGCCGCATGGAACGTGCGCACGAACACGAACAGTCGCTCGGGTATCTTGGTTTCGGTCGTGGACTACAGCCAAGACGGAAAAATGATCGTGGGCGGCGGCTCACAGCCTTCCACGCAGGCTTTGACTGCCGCTTTGTGGAAGAGCGGACTTATGGGCGCGCAGAACGCGGATTTCCATAATTCGGTGGACGCGGACGATTCTGCTAGAATTCAAGCCGACGCGAAAAGGCTCGTGAGCGGAAACACAACTTTCCGATACGTGGTCTACGGCCGCGTGAAGTACGCCGAAAAAATGAGCCAGGACGCGCAGGGCAATTGGATTGTCTCTCTTAAAGGCGACGTCGGCGCGCTCGAACTTGCCACAGGAAAAGTTCTTCTCAAAGCGAATAAATCCGTTTCTGTGAAAGACAAATCGCAATGGAACGCGCTGAAAAATGCGCAGGAAGAAATGGCGCGGCAGTTCGCCGAAGAAATCGTCTACGGACTTTAAATTAAATTTTAAGGAATTAAAATGCTTTATCTTGACACTCGCGACAAAAGCGTAAAGGTCGATTTCAAGTCGGCCGTAATGGGCGGAATGAACGCCGCGACTGGCGGACTTTATGTTCCGGAGAATTTCCCGAAAATCGACTTGGAAAAAATTTCAGGCGAAAATTCCGATTTCCGAAAAATCGCGTTCGAAATGATTTTGCCTTATGTCGAAGGCGAAATTCCCGAAAGCGACTTGCGCGCGCTCATCGACGACGCATATCCTTTCGATCCGCGCCTCGTGAAAATAGACGGATCGTCCTATGTGCTCGAGCTTTTCCACGGGCCGACATGCGCGTTCAAGGATTTCGGAGCGCGTTTTATGGCGCGGGCGATGTCGTATTTCAACCGCGGCGAGGACGGACGACTTCACATTTTGGTGGCCACTTCGGGCGACACTGGAAGCGCGGTTGGTTCGGCGTTCCACAACGTGGAAGGCTTGGACGTTACGATTCTTTATCCCGACGGGAAAATCTCGCCGCTTCAAGAAAAGCAGCTTTCCACTTTTACGGGAAACGTGCGCGCGCTCAGGGTAAAAGGCTCGTTTGACGACTGCCAAAAATTGGTAAAGACTGCTTTCACCGATTCCGATTTGCGAAAAAAATTCCGACTTTCTTCCGCAAATTCAATAAACATTTCGCGACTTTTGCCGCAAAGTTTTTACTATATGCACACGGCGTTGCAGGCGAAGCGCGAAAATCCAAATAAGAAAATCATCGTCGTCGTTCCGAGCGGAAATTTCGGAAACCTTACGAGCGGACTTATCGCGCGGGAAATGGGCGCGCCGATCGAAGGCTTCGTTGCGGCGACGAATTCCAATCATACGATTCCCGATTGGATCGCGACGGGCAAATACGAAGCGCGACCTTCCGTGGAGACATTCGCCAACGCGATGGACGTGGGCGCGCCTTCGAACTACGAGCGCATTTCGAACATGTATTCGCTTGACGAAGTGAGAAGGCTTTTCGCTTCGTTTTGGCTCGACAACGACGGAATAATCGAAGCGATTCGCGATTGCGAGGAAAAATGCTCCTACACGATAGATCCGCACGGCGCGGTGGCGTACAAGGCTTGGCAGGAAATAATGCGCGGCGGACTTTCTAGTATTTCTGCCGAAGCGGACATTTCAAAGCCAGGACTTACACCGAACGTTCCCGATTGGGCGGGCTGCGAAAATAATTCCGTGGGAATCATTTTGGAAACCGCCTCTCCCGCGAAATTCGGGCAGACCGTAAAGCTTGCCACGGGAAAAGAGCCTGCGCTCCCCGAAAGGCTTGAGCGCGTCATGCATCTTCCCGACAATTCCGTTCCGATGGAAAACGACTACGCGAAATTCCGCGCATGGCTTGAAGAAAACTTGCGCTGAAATTCGCTACATGTCTTTGTAAGTCTGCACACCGTCTTCCAAATGCTCGATTTTGATTTCGGCTTGATTGAACATTTCAAGCGAGTCTGATTCGTCGTGGTAATGCTTTTCGCAGACGACGCGCTTTATCCCGCAATTTATGATCAGCATCGCGCAAGTGCGGCACGGAGTCATCTTGCAATAAACCGTTCCGCCGTCAATCGAGATTCCGCGCTTGGCCGCCTGGCAGATTGCGTTCTGCTCGGCATGAACCGTGCGGACGCAATGCTGGGTCGTGGAGCCGTCGTCGTGAAGCATTTTCTTTAGAAGATGCCCCTTTTCGTCGCAATGAGGCAATCCGGCTGGACTTCCGACGTATCCTGTAACCAAAATTTGGTTTTCGCGAGCGATGACGCAGCCACTCCGTCCGCGATCACATGTCGCGCGTTTTGCAATCGTCCGCGCCACTTCCATAAAATATTCGTCCCAAGTCGGGCGCACATATTTTTCTTCCGCCATATTTTTCTCCTATAAAAAGTCAAGAAAAAATACAAAAAACTAGTTATTTTTGCTATTTTTTTTATAATTATAATAAAAAATCGGCAAAATTACAAGCAAATAATTAAAAAAGTCTTTATAGTATATGCATAGGAAGGGCGAATAGAAATCGGCATTTTCTCTTGTTCGCGCTTTTAATTCAAGCGCCTTTAAAAGGCAAAAGGAAACACTATGGAAAATCCTAAAAAAATCAAGGCGATTGCGGTCGCATTGGCATTGGTCTTTGCGTTATCGGCTCACGCGGCGAAGAAAAAGGACGCGCCGACAGTGCAAGACGCGGTCGAAAAAATTGAACTGGCAATCAAAGAGATAAACAACCATTCAAAATCAAAAGCGATCAAACTTCTCAACGAAGCGAATGGCATTCTTGCAAAACTTCCCGAAGACGAAGAAGTTTTGCAGGCAAGGGGTTATGTCTATCGGACGAGGGCGGAAATTGAATTGCTTGTCAACAACAATGAGGCGGCATTTGAAAAGAACAAAAAGCTTTGCATAGAAAACAGCAAGGGGCATGGCGCGGAACTCACATATTTCGCGGCAGGATTTTATTATGATGTCGCAGAGTATTTCGTAAAAAGCGCATTCAAAAATCCGGAAGCCGTGAAAGCTTTGACCGCCGAGGCGAACAAATACTATGAAAGATCGCGAAAGGCGTTTTTGGAAGGTTTTGAACTTGACCCGGAATTGAGGCACATTTCCAATGGCGACATAAACACATTTATGAGCCTTTCAAAACTGAAAAGCAATTTTTCCGATGTCGCCACGTTCTACGACAAAGTTTTCGCCTCAAAAAAACAAACCTATTGGAAAAATATGGGCGTAAATGCCATGGCGATCTACGAAATAACAGGAGATAAATATGCAAACAATGTCTACAAAGGGATTCTCATTTCGATTTTGGACTTTGAGGCAATGGAAAAACCCGACAGCGCGGGCCTTATCGACATTCTCGAAAAGAATTTTTCCAAATACCAAGACGCAGCTCCCTGCATCGCATTTGTGAAGAAATTCTATTCAGACGCGGGATTCTCCCAAAATGACTTGGATTCGCTTCCAGACGGCGTGCGCGACTTTTTGCCTGTGCGCTATATGTACAAGATGAAAACATCGGACGACATCGCTGCGCTGATGGCAGAATTCGAACCGTTTTTCACCGACGTCAAGTACTACCAAAAACGATTGGCGGAAAAGGCGAAAGCCTTGTAAGCGCGCGAAAGCAAATTTCGAACAATCGCGGACTTCCAGTCCGCAATTACAGGAGGAATTATTAAAAGGCGGCTTTTTCAGGTCGCCGCTGCCATCTTGATCTGCGCATGTTTTGCCGGATGCGCGGATAAGAAAGCGGCCGGAAATTTGTACATAAAGGCGCTGGAATGCTACGACAAAAAAGACTTCGATAGTTCCAGCGTTTTTATCAACCAATGCTTAAAATGTGACAAGAATTTTTACCAGGCGCAATTTTTAAAGGCCAAAATCTATTTTTTCCAAAGCCGCTACGACGAGGCGGAGGAAATTTTTTACGACCTAGCCAAAAAGTACAAGGAAAGCTACGACATTCAAACTTACCTAATTCAATGCCTGATTTTTAATGGGAAATACGACAAAGCGACACGAAAAATCGAAGACCTGCTGCGGCAAAACCGAGGCGACTGGCGGCTTTATTACTACGCTTCCCTCGTGGCGGCAAAAAAGGGCGAGCTAGAGCGGCGCATGCAAATGCTCGACGCTGCGGAAAAAGCCCTAGGATCGAGCGCGAAAGTTTATTCCGACTTGGCGTTCGTGTGGGAATGTTTGGGCGTGGCGCAAAAATCGCAGGAATACGGCGAAAAGCACGACGCAATCGCAAACAAGAATTGAAAAAATTCAGGAGAAAAGTCTTTTCATGGAAAAAACAAAACATATCGCAAATCTTGCGATAAAAATCTGCGTTTTTGCGGCACTTTTATCGCAAGCCGAAAAAAAATGCGGAGCGCAAGCATTCTTTTTTCAAGACAACGCAATCTTATCGCAAGAAGAAGGCGCGTTACCGCAAGACGACATAGACTTATCGCAAATCCAAGAAATTTTCACGCTGGATGATTTTGCATTGCCGCAAAACGAAGAAATTTCTTCATTGCAACAAAATCCCTGCGCCGCGCAGAAAATTTGCGACGATTTCATCGCAATCGAAAATGTGGAAGTTTTGGTCGATAATATCCGCGAAGAGCACATCGAAAGGCAAATCAAAGAAATCGCAAGCGCGGACATCAACAATTTTATCGCAAAGGCAAAACTAAACGCAAGCGAACTTGGCGCGAGCATTGTCGTCCGCCAACGCTCGTACTACAAAAACATGAAAAAGCGCAATTCGATATATGTCTACTATTCGGTTTTCGAAAAAAGCGGAAAACGCATGGCGGAAGATTGGTTTGTCGTCGAAGGAAAGGCTTCTATAATTTCGGCCGCAATACAAGCAAGGCGAATCAAAAAAGCCGTGCGCGGAATGAAAAGAAACATTCGAAAATACGGCGCAAAAAGCGGAGAGACATTTGTCGCAAAAAGATGAAAACAAGTAGTTTTAAAACAAGCATACAGAGAAAAGCGGCGAATGGCTTTTTCAAGAAATTGCTGTCTAGTATACATATTTTTGCTAGACAACGGCGTTTTTTTGAATTTTTTGCTTTTCTTTTTTCCGCGCTTCCAATAAACTCAGAAATTTTCTTGCGCAACGCACAAGACGCTTTGGCACTCGCCCGCGCCCATGACAAGGAACATGAATTGCAGGAGCAATATATTTCGCAAGGATTGAAGCTTGCCAAAATGTCCGTGGGCGCGTTTTTGCCGAACCTTGAATTTTCTTGGTCGGAAAGCGACTATGTTCCGATGGATTCAGGCGATCGCAGGAGCAAAAGCGTTGGAGCCGGAATTACGCAAAAACTTTTCGACGGCGGAAAGGCCGCGCTCGAATATAAGATGAAAATCGAGCAGGCAAAATTGGAATTCTACGATTTCAAGAAAGAGAATGAAAATTTTGAATTTAATGTCGTCCAGTCGTATTACGAAAATGTTTTGTCGCTTGAAAAATGCCGCGTTCAAAGCGAGGCATTGGCAAACGCGAAAAAAGTATTGGCTTTGGCGAAAATCCAGCTCGAACAAGGAATGATTGTCGAAAGCGAATATCTTGAGACTGCCATTTCAGCAAGCCAAATCGAAGCGCAGCTGAACGCCTACAAATATGAAGTGGCATCGTCAAAACGCAATTTTTCATCGCTTTTGGTTTTGCCGCATGGAAGCGCGGTCGATTTTTGCAATGAAGATTTTTCTCTCGAAAAAATCGAAAATGCGGCCCTTTCGGAAAAGAAATTCAACGGAGAGGAACTTGCGCGCAGCGCAGTCGAAAACAGCATCGAACTCAAAAAACTTGACTTGGAAATCGACTGGGCGAAAAAGCAGCGCGCCTTTCAAAAAATGATTTTCCTTCCGAGCATAAGCGTAAATGCCGGAATAGAATTTTCCGGCGCGCACTACCCTCTTACGACACCTTCGTACTCGCTGAAAGTCATCGTGGGCTTTGAAAACAATCCGTGGCTTTCCGCCAATACGAGCAGCTCGTTTGGTTTTTCGCAGGACAGGATGAACAGCGCGGGCTCGAGCGTTTCCGGCCAAGGCAATTTGAACACGACTTATTTCACACAAATGCGAATGTCGAAAATCGCGCTTTCTCAAAAAATTTTGAACAGAGAAAAATCCGCCTTGCAAATCGAAAATTCGGTTTTGGAAATGCTCGAAAAAATCGAAGAAAACGCGGAAAGCCTGAAATTGCATTTGGAGACATTGCGCTTGCAGGAAAAAAATCTTGAAATTTTGAAACTGCGCCTTTCCGAAGGGCTTGTAAAAAAATCGGATTTTCTTGAAGCCGTCACTGACTGCGCCGAAGAAAAAATAAAAGTCCTGAGCCTGCACAGCAATCAGGAACTTCTAAAGACAGAGCTTCAAATTTTGACTGGCAGCAAATTCTAGGATAAAGCATGGAGGCAGGAATGAAATCAAATTTTATAAAAATTGTCGGAATATGCGTCGCGACATTTTTCGCGTTCAGCGCATGCAAAAAAGATAATTCGCAGGAAAGCCTTGCGCAAGTAAAAACGTTCACGGCTCGACTTACGCCTCATTCGATAAAACTAAAGACGTTCGGCACTGTCACTTACGGAAAAAAGAACGACATCACCGCGTTGGTCGAAGGCACAATCTATGAACTCAACGTCAAGGAGGGGGATAAAGTCAGGCAAGGCGACATACTTTTGCGGATGAAAAACATTCAGTATGAAATCCAAAGAAGCGAAAACCAAAACCAAGTGAATTCTGCCAAGGCAAGCCTTGAGACAAGCAAGCACAATCTTACGAAAAGCATTCTGAATGCGAACAGCCAAATTATGTCGCTTGAGAATTCTAGGCTGAATCTGGCGCAAAAGCAAAGCGAGCTGGAACTTGTAAAAGAAAACCTGAAAAAAAACGAAAGGCTTTTCAAGGCTGGAGGCGTTTCAAAACAAGACATCACGCAAATGCGACTCAACGCCCAAGGCACTCAAACCGAAATTGAAATTCTCAAGAAAAAGATTCAAATCGAGGAATTGGGCTTCCGCGACGAGGATTTGATTTTGGCGGGCTACGTTCCGTCCGAAAACAAAGATACGCTCAAAAATCAGCTCATTGAACTGAACACACGTTCCGCGCAACTTGAAATCGAAATCGCAAAAGTCAATCTTCAAAACGCGCTCGAAAATCTCAAGTCCACGGACACGCTCATTGAAAATCTCACCGTGCGCGCGAGCAGCGACGGAATCGTGGGCGTTTTGAATTTTGAAAACGGCGAACATGTCATGCAAAACGAAAAGCTTATGACAATCGTGGAAACAAGTTCGCCCTACACTCTCGTAACCGTACAAGAAAAAGACATGCAAGGAATAGAGCTCGGCTCGGATGCGGAACTTGAAATAGCATCGCTCAACGAGATTCAATCGGGAAAAATCGAATTCATCGCGCCAGTCGCGGACATGCAAACAGGAAATTTCAACGTGAAGATTCCAATGAAAAATGATGACGAAAAAATCAAGCTCGGAATGTTCGTCCGCTGCTCGATCCAAACGAACAAGTCCGGAAACTTTTTCATTTTGCCGGAAAGCGTCGCCCTAAAGCGCGACGGAAATCGGATTTCGTTTTATTCGGTGCAGAATGAAATTCTTGTCATAAAAAATTGCGTGGTGGACATGGAGGGCGACGGAAGATTTTTCATAGAAAGCGGAATTGCCGACGGAGAACAAATCGTGGAAAAGCCGTCATCGGCACTAAAGGAGGGAATGCATGTCAAGGCGATATAAATTTACGCGCGACGCGGTGTCGGCATTTATTTTGCTTGCGATTTTCTTTTCATGCGACATAGTTTCGTTTGAAAAGCTTGGCACGGAAATTTCGATTGCGGAAACGAGCGACTACTACAATTCCGAAAATATCGAAATCACTTTTTCATCGCAAATGCAATCCCAAACCGTGGAAAGAATCGTCGCACTGAAAAAGGGCGGCTCCAGGATCGAAGCAGAGTTTATTTGGGAAAATGAAAAATGCCTTGTAAAGCCAATCGGCGGATTCATTCCCGGATGCGCCTATGATTTTTCGTTGAGCGGACAAGCGCAATGTGCAGACGGAAGGGAATACGACATCGCCATAAGCCGAAAATTCATCTTTGGGGAAAAAGAAAAAATTTTTGTCCTCGAAGAATTCCTTTCGCCGAACGAAAGCGGCGGCGCATTGGAATTGCGATTCAACAAGGAAATCGATGTCGCAAGTTTCGAGATGGAATTCAAAATCAGCCCATACATTCAGACGGACAAGGAATTTCATTCGGACAAAAAATCCGTCAGGATAATTCCAAAAGACAAATGGCAAATCAACACTTTCTATACTTGGACGCTCGAAAATATTTTCAGCGCGGACGGATACAAGATTCACAAAACTTATTCGGAAAATTTCATGGCGGAAAGCGCGCACATTCGGCCGCAATTGCTTTGCGTCTGCCCAGCAATTCTAGACGAAAATCTAGAAGCGGAAAAGGCGACATTTTTGGAAGAGCAAGATTTGTCCGCGCTGCACGGCAAGCAGCCGTTCGGAATGATTTTCAGTAAGCCGATGGATTTTGACTCTGTGGAAAACGCGCTTTATTTTGAACCGAACATTGGCGGCGTTTTGCTCAAGGCCGACGAACGCAAATTTATTTACGTGCCTTACGAAAATTATAAAATCGGACAGGAATATTTATTTTCCGTCAACAAAAGCGCGAAGGACATTTTCGGGCTTGAAATGCAATCGCAAAGAAATTTTTATTTTTCGAGCGACAACGAATTCCTGAAAGTCATTTATGTCGGAACGGATTCGCAGCGTTTGGAGGACGGCATCACAGAAATTTCAATTCCCGACGACGGCACGCTTTTTTTGAAAATAAAATTTTCGTCCGACATTTCGCCGAAATGCTACAGTTCCATAGAAAGCGCGATCAAACTTAGCGTGCTTTTTCCGAACAGCGCGAATCCCGCGAAATTGAATTCGATTCGCCCGAACGGAGATTCCGTGACACTTTCATGGAACAACTTGTCAAAAGAAGGAATTTACGAGCTGAAAATTCTTGGCGGCAAAAATTATCTTGCCAGCGACTTTGACGAATATTTGGAGGAAGAAAAATGTTTTTACATAAAGACAAAATGACGCCGCGCATTTTTTTCGCGGCATTGTTTCTAGTCGGACTTGCATCGTGCGGAGAAAAAATTTTTCCAAGATTGGAAGTGCAAGATTCGCACATTGTCGGAGAAAAAGTGGAAGTGCGTTTTTCCGCGCCCGTGCGACCTTCGAGCGTAAAAGAAAATTTTTTCTTCACGCAGGACGACACAAACATCGCAGGCGAATTTTCTTTCAACGGGCGCGACATTATTTTCTTTCCAAAAGAAGCAATTGCGGAAAACCATTGCTACGAAATTGCAATTCAAAGCGGCGTGGAAGATTTTGACGGAAATTCGCTCGAAGAAGACTACAAGAAAAAATTCTACACAAAAGAAGATTTGACTCCACCGGAGATTTCGAAAATCGAAAACATCACGGACGAAGACGGCAACACAACTTCCTTGCAAATTTCATTCACAAAGGAAATTGACGAATTTTCATTCGATGAAAATCTTTCGATCGCACCGTCGCAAAAATTCATAACAAAATGGAACGACGCGAAAGATGCCGTCGAAGTCTTTTTTGAAGACGCGCTTTTGGAAAAGACATTTTACTCGATAAAAATCGCAAGCGGAACGAAGGACAGCAAGAACAATTTTTTCGAAAATGATTTTTTTTGGCATTTCGAAAATCACGAAGACTACGTTGCGCCAGAATTTTCAGTGCACGCATTTAATTGTATTTCCAATACTTACGAAGTAATTTCGGATGTCGCAGAAAGCATCGACTTTTCAAAAAGCATAGAAATTCGTTTCAATAAAAAAATCGATTCTTCGATGTTCGCGCAAAACATTTCTGTCGAACCACAGATTTCTTATGAAATCGTCGCGAGCTTGGACGAAAGCGGAAATCTTTCGGACTGCGCGCGCCTCAATTTTTCGGAACGCCCAAAATGGAACACATGCTACAGGCTTTTCATTTCCTCGAAAATCTCGGACGGAATCGGAACGCCAGTCGAAGAAAAACAGTTTTTCCTAAAAAATGACTTGGAAAAATTGCGCCCGCCGAAATTTGAATTTATGGTGCTAAATGTCGGAGGCGAATACAAGACTATTTCCGCGAAAAATAATTTTTGCGACTTGAGCTTCGATCCGCAAATATATCCGCCGAATGTCGAGCGCGAATTTCCGATTACATTCGTATTCAGCATAAGCGGCGAATCGCAAACGATAGACGAAATAAGCGCGATGAAATCAATCGGCGTTTCGGCGCAAAATTCCTGCGCGACAATAATTATGCACTATATGAATATATGTTCATATAATCATATATTTGAAAATTGCGACGAGCGTTTCTGCGACGCAATGAAAAGTGCCGCAAACGAACTGGAAGATGGCGAAAAGAATTTGGTTTGCGTGAATATGCAAGGAAAATTTTCAAACAGCGAAAATTCCAATTCCATTGTGCAAGGGCTCATAAATTTCAAGATTGCGAAAACGCTTTGCGATGACAACAAAAATTATATGGAGGAAGCAGTTCAAATAAGCTGCAACAAAAAGTAAATGAAAAGCCTGATAAAATATTCCGTGGAACATCCAGTTTCAATCATAATGTATTTTTCGCTCGCCATAATTTTGGGAGCGATAAGCGTTTTCGCGCTGAACGTAAGTTTTTTGCCGGAAACGAAAGAGCGGCACATTCTCATTTCAACAGAATACCAAGGAGTCGCCGCAAGCGAAGTTCGGACATTGATAACCGTGCCGCTCGAGGAAGCCATCTCAAGTCTCAAGGGCATAAAAAATTGCGAGTCCGTAACACGCGAAGGACTTTCGCTTGTCAAGGCTGAACTAAAATGGGGCACGAACATCGACCTCGCGATGGTAGAAGCAAAATCAATTGTCGATGCCGCAATGGAAACGCTGCCGCAAGATTGCCCTATGCCAAAAGTGCAAAAACTCAATCTTTCGCAAAATGAAAAAATAAAAATTTGCGTGATTCCGAAAAATGCCGACATCTGCCTTGCGACAAATTTTTGCAACGAAGAGCTCAAGACAAAACTTTTGGAACTCGAAGGCATCGCGGAAATAAAAATTTTAGGCGGACAAAAAGAAGAAATACAAGTTACAGTCGATAGCAAAAAAGCGGCGTTCTACAAAGTTTCTTTGGAAAACATCGCGCAAAGTTTGAACGCCTCAAACTACGAATATCCCGCCGGCACAATCCAAGTGGGCGAAAACCAAATCTTGCTCAAGACGCAGGGCTTGTACAAAAATTTCGACGACATTTTGAACACGTCCGTAAAGCACGAAACAAACGGAAGCCTCAAGCTGCGCGACTTTGCGAGCGTTGAAAAAGTGCCGGCGGAATTTTCTTCTTTTGTTTTTTACAATTCAAAGCGCGGAGTGCAAATCGAAATCGCCTGCAAAAACAGTTACAGTCCGATAAGGCTTTCTTCAAAAATACGCTCGCGAATATTCGAGATGAATGAAATTTATGGCGACAAATTCGACATAGCGATCATCGAAGACGCTTCAAAAAATATCCTTTCCTCGATAAAATCATTGTTGCTTTCCGCGCTGGCAGGAATAACAATCACAATCGCGCTTTTGTATTTTTTTGTCCGCTCGGCAAAAATCGCAGCCATAATCGCAAGCGTTATTCCGTTCAGCATTTTATTTTCCCTTTTCATATTGTTCGCGACAAAGCGCAGCATAAATCTGATTTCGCTTTCCGGAATCACAATCTGCCTTGGAATGATAATCGACAACAGCATAATCTCGGTTCTGAGCATCGCGCGCGAAATAAAAAAATCGCCGAACAAAAGCGATTCGGAATTCAAAAGCGCGACAATCGCAGGCCTTGAAAAAATCACGCTTTCAAACAGCGCGTCAACACTCACGACAATCGTAGTTTTCCTCCCCCTTTTCTTTCTTGACGGAATCTTGGGCGAAGTGTTTTGCGACCTTTCAATCACAGTCATAGGCGGAATGGCTTTTTCACTTTTGTTTTCGTTCACGGTGATTCCAGCGGCGGCGGTCCTGTTTTTGCGCCAAGAATTTTTCAAGATGAAATCCGACGCGCGCAAATCGCTTGAAAAAAAATATCGCAGCATTTTGGAAAAAACGCTCGACATAAAAATTCTTCCCGCCGCCATCATTGCAATTTCAGTTTTCGCAAGCGCGATTTTTCTTTTGCCAATAAAAAAGGAAATCCAGCCAAAAAGCGCGCAAAACGATTTCCAAGTGCAAATAAATTTTCCAAGCGAATTTTCCATAGAAAAAATTCTTTCACAAGGAAAAATCCTCGCAGAAGAAATTCAAAATCTCAAAACGGTGGAAAACGTCCTGTGCGCAGGCGGAATTCAAAATGACGATTTTTCCGAGCTTTTAAATCCGCGCGCTTTTCCCGAACGCCTGATTTTTAAAATCGAATCTATCGAAATCAAAAAATGCAAAAAGCAAGTCCAAGATCTCTTGGAAAAATTCCAAAGCGAATTCGATTTTGTCGAAAGCGAAGACTTGATTTCAAGTCATCTTGCAATAAAAAGCGATTTGCTTTTTTTAGGCGACGACGAAAAAAAATTGCGAGAAAGCGCAGAAGAAATTTTTGAAAATTTTTCGCCGAATTATTTTACGGACGGAATTTTATTTTCGTTCGACACGGAGCGTCTTTCAAAGCACGGCATGAGCACAGGAACAATTTCTATTGCCGCAAAAAACGCGCTCGAAGGAATAGAATGCCTGCCATATTATGAAAATGGAAAAGAAGTTCCCCTGAAAATACGATTTCCAAAAAACGAATTTTCGAGCGAAAGAAATCTCGGCGCGATGCCGATTTTTTCCGAAAATGGAATTTTGCCGCTTTCCACATTCGGAAAATTCATCGACATAAAAAACGAAGCGATTTTGTATCGCTACGACAAAAAGGACGCAAAAATAATCGCGGCTGAAGAACATGCAAAAATAAAAACGCTCGCGCCATTTTTTCAAAAAAGCCGCTTCGTTTCGCTAAAGCAAAAATCGCTCGAAGAAATTTTTTCTTCCGGCGCGACGCTTCTCGCGCTCGTGCTCGCCCTGCTCTACTGTCTCCTTGGCGCACAAAGCGAATCTTTTTCGCTGCCACTGATTTTCCTTCTCGCGCTGCCGCCAGCGTTTTTCGGAGCAATTTTTTTCCTCGCATTGTTCTTACGCTCATTGAACATCAATTCGATTCTCGCGCTTGTCGTGCTTTTCGGAACGAGCGTAAACAATTCAATCCTTTTATGCGAGGGCATCAAAGGAAAGACTTTCTGCGAAAAAAGCGCGGCTCGAAAAAGCATTATAAACGGGGCGGCGGAAAAACTTAACATGATTCTTGTAACGAGCGCGACATCGATTGCGGCGTTGATTCCTTTCGCCTTCGTTTTTCCATCGAAAAATCCGCAAAGCGGAATGTCGCTTGCGATTATCGGAGGACTTCTTTTTTCCGCCACGGCGGTCATCATTTTCATTCCGAACATATTGTACCAAAAATCTTCATAGGAGCAACGACAAAAAATTATGAGTTTTTATTCCCACAAAAAAGCCGCGGCATTGTTTCTTGCCGCCCTCGTGCTTATTTCGGCGTTCTCGCTAAAAGGGCTTGACATTTCTTGCCGCGTTCCGAACAAAGAAGACGTTTTTTCGGTGGAATTCGAATATTTTGGAATAGATGCCGCGCAAATCGAAAAAATCATAGCCGAGCCGCTCGAAGAAAAAATCAGCGCAATCGAAAACCTCGCGCATCTTACGACGACTTGCGAATACTCAAAATGCACGACGACCGCGGCATTCAAAAAAGGCGGCAAAAATCCATACATCGCGCTTTCGGAAGCGGCCGACAGCCTTTACAGGACGCTCGCAAAAGACGCTCAACGCCCGAGAATTTATTCTTCTTCCGCAGGACAAAAGGCGGTCTTTCTCGCCGCGTTTGAAAAAGAGCCTTCGGCATTGCGAAAAGAAATCAAGGCGAAACTCCAGTCAATCCAGGGCGTGAGCGAAGTGCTGATTTTCGGAAACGACAGGGAAGAAATCCACGCAGAATTCGACGGAGAATTTCTATCGCAAGCAGGGCTCTATCCGTGGAATATCGCAAGCGACATTCAGGCGCAAAACTCCCACCCAGTGATTTCGAAAATTGGCAACGAAGAATGCGCACGAAAATTGATTTTTGAAAGAGAAATCAACTCCCTTGAAAAAATAAAACGCATTCCAATAAAAATGCATTCAGATTCCGGCAAAGAAAATAGCGAAGCTCTGCCACTATGCGCGATGGCGAACATAAAATACGGAGCGCAGAAAAAAGACAGCATCGTCCGAATAAATTCCGCAGAATGCGTCCTTTTGAGCATAAAAACTTCCGCGCCAGAACGGACTATAAAAATCACGAAAGAAGCGAAAAGAATTCTCAAAGAAAGCCTATCGCAAGAAGAAACGCCGCAAATAATCTATGACAATGGCAAGGAGCAAATCGCGATGCTTTCAAAGATTTTCCTAGCCCTTCTCCAATCGCTCCTATTCGGAATCGCAATTGTATTCCTCACATTTTCATCGCTGAAAATCACGGCTCTCGTAAGCGTGTTCTTATGCCTGAACTTGCTTTTTTGCCTTGCGATTCTTTCGGCACTCAAGATTCCGCTCGACATTTCCACCCTTTCGGGAATCACGATATCCATAGGGCTTGTTTCCGACAGCGCGCTTTTCATATGCGACATATTTTGCTCAACAAAAGAAATATCGCAATTCCAGTCGCGCTTGAAAAAATCGATTCCCGCGCTTGCGATATCCACGGTCACAACTTTGAGCGTAATCGCGCCGCTTGTCATAGCGGACAAAATCGCAAGCGGAATAAAAAACATTGCGCTCACTTCGGGAATCATGGTCGCAGTTTCGGCAGTCACGGCAAGCGCGTTTTTGCCAATCGCGCTGTTTCATTTCAAAGAATCTAGAAATTTTCTAAAATCATATACTTTTTCACAACTTTTATACACAAAAGCGCACGATTTTATACGTTTTCTAGATATTTCAAGAAATTTCGGTGAAAACGTGCCAAAAACACCTGTGTATAAAATACCACACAAATTAATATATTTTCGAGAAAAATTGACAAATTTTAAGGAAATGGTGCAGAAAATGCCTATGTACAAAATATTGCACAATTTAATAAAAATTCTAGATTTTAAAAATTCCCGTTTTTCGAAAATTTTTCTTTTCGGATTCGCGTCTCTTTTGCCCGCGGCTCTCTTCTTTTTTTCCGCGAAAAATCTTGCAAATGAAAATCCTTCGAAAATCATCTACGCGCAAATTGAATACAATCCTGAGCGCGGCCACAAAAGCACCGACAAGGATTCACTTCCCTTTGTCGGGCGCATCCAAAAAATTCCCGGCGTGGACTATGTAAGAAGCGAGGCGCGACGCGGACAAGTGGAATTGGAAATCGTCATAAGAAAGGAAAGTCAAAGGGAACGCATCGCAAAAAAAATCGTCGAAGAAAAAGGAGGGCTCGAAGGCTTTTTGTACGTGCCTCTTTCCGTGCCAAAATCGCAAAGCATCCAATCGGTGCAAGTCGCGGTATTGGGAAACGAAAGTTCGACGTGCCGAAAAATCGCAAGCGAGGCGGCGGCATTTTTGCATGGCGAATTATTTTTTTCAAAAAGCCAATCGCAAGTCATCCTCAATTTCAAGGACGAAGAGAAAATCGTGTGCGCGAAAGCCGAGCGCGACTTTTTATCGCAAAACAAAATCGCGCTTGACACGCTCGCTTCTTTTTTGCGATGGAACATTTTCTCGCCCGTCGCCGACAAAATTTTGATTGGCAAAAAAATCTATGACATACGCGCAGGTGAAAAAAAAGATTTTTTCGAACAAGCGGAGGATTGCGATGAAAGCACGCTTTCTTTTGTGAAGCGCATTTCATTTCCAATATTTTTATCGCAAGGCGAAGGCATAAAACATATTCCCATTTCCACCGCCTTTGATTTTGTGGAAAGCAAAATGCCTTCAAGAATCTATCGCAAGAACTCGCGGCGAGCGGCGTTTTTTACGGTCGAAGTTCAGTCTAAAAAAACAGACGTCGTTTTTTCGGAAATAAAGAAATCGCTTGCGAAACTCAATTTGCCCGAAGGCTACAGCTTTTCATTTCCGCGCGAATTGGAAAACCTGAAAAGCGACTACTCGCAGATTTTCGCGGCATTCGCGTTCGCAGTATTTGCGATATTCATCTTGATGGCGGCGCAATGCGAAGACATTCCTGCCGCGCTAAAGGCACTTTTTACGATTCCATTGTCTCTTTTCGTGCCACTTCTTTTGCGCGCGCTTTTTCGGCAGCCATTGCGATTGGGCGATGCCGTTGCGATGGTGTTTTTGTGCGGGCTTTGCGTCAACAACGCACTCTACATTTTGAACGAATCGAAAGAAAGGCCTCCGAAAGAAGCATCTCGCGCGCTTTTCAAAAGCATAGCGTCGTCGTCTCTCACAACAATTTTCGGCGCGCTTCCCGTAATGATTTTCGCGCAAGACGAGTTCAGCAAAGACCTCGCGTTCTTTATGTTTTGGGGAACGCTCGCCACGATGACGATAGGCATTTTCGTTTTTCCGCGCCTTTTGGAAAGCGAGAAGTCGAACTTATGAGTTTTTATTTAAGGAAAAATTTCCATATTGACAAACAATTTCATTTCGCTATAATTTTTTGAAAGCCGATTATGGAAAGCACTTCCCGCTCACAAAAAAACATTCTCGTATTCGCGGCGTTCTTGCCACTCGCGCTTGCATTGGCTTTGGCGGGATTTCTTTTTTTCCGAGCAACGTCGATAAAGGGAGCGGCGTCAGAGCCTCTTTCGAAAGAGGAATTTTACCAACTTCAAGAAAATATTCGCGGACGCTATCCCGAACAAATTTTGCGCCCGCTTCCATATCCTCTTCTTCCGCCCGAATTCGACACGAACGCAAAGTCTGCGATTTTGATAAACGCCGAAACAGGCGAAGTCCTTTTTGAAAAGAACGCGGACGCGGAGATTCCTCCGGCATCGATGACGAAGCTTTTTTTGATTTACGGCGCGCTTCAAAAAGTGCGCGAAGGAAAAGCCTCGCTTGACGACATAATTGCGATTGACGAGCGAGCGATTGCAGCCGCGATGCCGCCGCGCTCTTCGCTTATGTTTTTAGGAATGGGACAAATCGTAACTTTGCGCGAACTTTTGCAAGGCTTGAGCGTCGCAAGCGGAAACGACGCGGCGCACCAAGTGGCGTTCGCGCTTTACGGCTCGATGGAAAATTTCATAGCGGAAACGAACGCTCTCATAAATTCGCTCGGCCTTCGAAAAACGCGCATCGTGGAATCGTCGGGCTATTCGGAAGAAAACATCACCACGGCGCGGGAAATGGCTGCGTTCTGCAAAATTTATCTGGAAGAATTTCCTTACGCATTGAACGAATTTCATTCGATGAAAAAGTTCACTTTTCCCAAAGAAAAAAATATTCCTCCCGAACAGCGCGGGCGCGGACGGCAGAATTTTTCGTACGGAATTCCAAGGGAAATTTGGACTTCGTTCACGCTTGAAAACACGAACAAACTTTTGGGCGCGCTCGAAGGCTGCGACGGAATCAAGACCGGCCACATTGACGAAAGCGGCTACAATCTCGCGCTCACGACGACGCGCGACGGCGTGCGATATATTTCAGTAACGATGAAAGGCCCTGGCGCGAATATGGCAGAAGGCGACCGAATGCGTTGCGAAGACGGAACTCTTTTGCACGAATGGGCGCACGGCGCGTTTTGCGAAATCGAATTTCCTCAAAATGAAGAATTCAAAGTTCCGCTTTATGGCGCGAAAAAAAAATCGGTGACTCTTCGCGCGGCGTTCGAAAGAAAATTCGTCGCGCCGAAAAATCCGATTCAAGCGGAAAACGGAATCTTTGCCGCAGCAAAGCAGCCTGCAGAAGGAGAAATTGAAGACGTGCGATTTGAGTTTTTTGTGCCAGAATTCCTTTTCGGGAAAGTCGAATGCGGCGCGGCTTACGGAAAGATTGTCGCGAGCAAAAACGGAATCGCGCTTGCAGAAATTCCGCTCGTGGCGCAAAGGGGCGCAGACGAAGCGGGCGGATTTGTGAGACGCTGCGACGCGCTGCTGTTAAAAATGAAAAACAGCCGCCATTGATTCGTGCGGAGGGATTCATAACTCGCGCTTTGCGTCGTGGCGTGTTGATTTTTTTTTTTATTTGCGATAGACTTTTGCTTTATGAAAGTGAACAAAAAAATTCTGTTCATATCGATTTTTATCTCCGCCGCGGCGTTGGCATATTTCTTTTCGAGTTTTTTGCCGCTCGAAACCGAATTGCATCTTACGCCGGAATGGACCGTAGACATTTCCACCGCCGCCCAAAGCGCGGATGACGGCGAAACATTGCTTCCGTTCAGGCTCGGCCGAAATTTAGGCTATTTCACAGAATCCGGAAAAATCACGTTGAACGAGCGCGTTCCGTACAAGGCGACGATTTCAAAAAGCCTGTTCGCGACATACAATCCCGATGCGGAAGACACAAAGGTATTCGACAACGCGGGAAAGGAACTCTGCGTCATAAGCGGCGCAGGCTTTCCGTTCATTCAGCAGGAAAGGATTTTTCTCATGCTTCCGGGCGGCTCTTCATTCGCGTTCATCGACGGAAAAGACGGAACGCAAAAATCACTTTACGAGCACACTTCCCCAATCACGTCGCTTTCTTCTTCGGAAAAAGGCGTATGCGCGGGATTCGCGAACGGAGATTTTTTGATTTTCGAGCCCGACGGAAATTTGCGCGTCGCATTGAATCCAGGGGGAAGCGAATTTTCTGCAATTTTCGGCGGCGCGATTTCCAACGACGGAAGCATGTTCGCATGCGTTTCGGGACTTGAGCCGCAGCGCATGGTGCTCTACAGGGACGAAGGCAATTACAAAAAAATTATTTTCCATGAATTTCTAAAGACGGCTCTCCTGCGGCAGACTTACATGCATTTCAGCGAAAACGACAAATTCGTCTACTTTGATTCCAACGATTCGCTTGTAATCGTGGACACGGAAAAGCTTGAATCGATTTACATTCCGCTGCAAGGAATGATTTTGGACATTCAGGAAAGCCCTGTGAACGACACGGTTTTCGTCTTGAGCAGAAAGGCACAAACCTACACCGTTACGATACTGGAACAATACAAGCATCGCACAGGCGAATTCAGTTTTGACGCGCAGGCGGCATTCATACTTGCCGAAGGCGACTCGCTTTTCATCGGGCGCAACAACAATATTTCGCGCATAGCGATTTCAAGGGAATGAAAAATGGCGAACAGAATAAAATTGATTACATGCGTTTCGGCAAATGTCGCGCTTGCGCTATGCGGACTTTCGGCGTTCGACTGGCCCGTAAAGAATTTCAACGCGAATAAAATTCTTCCGACTTTCGCGCAGAACAGAAAACAGCATTTCAACACTTCGCTCGTTTTTCCTGAAGCGCAAGAAGTCATCGCCACCGACAAGGGAAAAATCAAGCTCGTGATTCTCGAACATCAAGACGAATGCAATTGGTTTGAATCGACTTTGGGAAACTGCGTCATCATTGAGCACGAAGGCAATTTGATTTCAGTCTATGGCAATTTGGAAAAGCGCGACGCTGAAGACGCATTGCAAAAAGAGCGAATCTTTTCGGGAGAGAATTTGGGAAGCGCGAAAAATTCCGCATGGAACGAATCAGAAGGCTCGCTGGAATTTCAAATCGCGGACACGAAAGGCAAGGCGTTTTTGAATCCGCTCGTTTTCATGCCAAAGATTTCTTCGGAAAGCCCACTTCTGATTGACGAAATAACAATCGAAAACAAGTTCGGGCGTTCTTACGAGCTTGCGTCATTGAAGAGCGTGCAAGCCGGAACATACAAGGTTTTCAAAAGGCGGCGCGAAAATTCGCCATTGCACAGCTCTTCAGTATACGTGAACGGCACTGAACATGAAAGGATAAACAGAGATGTCTTGTCGCAGGAAAACAATCTTCTGACAATTTCAGGGCAGCGCACGTACAACAGTGTCAATTTTTTTCCGGACGAACGCAGGGAATTTTTGGGACAGATTATGCTTCTCCACGGAAACAATTCCATCGCAATAATAATAAGAAATGTCACGGAAAAGGAGCGAACAGTCCTTTTTACCGTTCAGGCATATTGAGGAAATATGGAAAACGAAAAACTCGAACATAAAATGATTCTCTCGGCGAGCGGCTGGCGAAAGATTTTCGCGCAAAACGGAAACGAGCAGGATTTTTCGCGCGAAATTAGCGAAGAAAATTACGCGCTTTCCGTTCTTGCGGCGCGAGCGTTCGCGGAATATCTTTGCGAAAAAAAAGGCATTCTCCAGCCGACAATTGTCGTCGCGAAGGACACTCGTCCTACGGGAGACGAAATCTGCCGCGCGATTTTGCAGGCTTTGAAAAGCATCGAAAAAATCAGCGTGAAATTTCTCGGAGTGGCTTCCGCGCCCGAAATCATGGCGTACGCGAAAAACGCGGACGGCTTCATCTATGTTTCCGCAAGCCACAATCCCGTGGGACACAACGGAATAAAATTCGGGCTTTGCGATGGCGGCGTTTTGAGCGCGGACGAAAACGCGCAGGTAAAAGAAATTTTTCTCCGAGAAATCGAGGTCGTAAAAAGCGTTTCGGGATTTGTGAAAGAATATCGCGAAATTGAAATCGAAGGCATTTTGGAAAGGCGGAATTTTTTCAAAGGCGAATCGCTTTCCGCCTACGAAAAATTTTCTTCCGAAGTGATTTCCGCAATTTCGGACGAAACTGAGCGCGAAAAATTTTTTGGCGAATTCGATTCGATTTTGGGCGAAAACAAAATCGGCGTTGTCTGCGACTTCAACGGAAGCGCGCGGACTGAATGCATCGACAAAAGTTTTTTCAAAAAGCACAATGTCGATTTTCTTTCGATGAACGACGTTTCGGGAAAAATCGCGCACGAAATAATTCCCGAGCCGGAAAATCTTGTCCATGTGCAGAAATTCTTGGAAGAAACGCGCGCGAAATCCGGCAGCGAAAAATTCGTTCTCGGCTACATGTGCGATTGCGACGGCGACCGTGGAAACTTGGTCTATTGGAGCGAGCGCGAAAATGCCGCGAAAATCCTAAAGGCGCAGGAAGTCTTTTCGCTTTCCGTGCTGTCGGAACTTTCGTACATGGCGTGGCTTTTTGGAAGCGGCGCGGACAAAGGAAAAATGGCGGTGGCGGTGAACTGTCCCACTTCGATGCGAATCGATGAAATTGCGCAGGCGTTCGGCGCGAAAGTTTTCCGCGCGGAAGTGGGCGAAGCGAACGTCGTGAACCTCGCGCGCGAGCTTCGCTTGCAAGGCTTTGCGGTGCGAATCCTCGGCGAAGGAAGCAACGGCGGAACGATAACTCATCCTTCGTGCGTGCGCGATCCGCTCAACACGGTTTTCGCGATAATAAAGCTGCTCGCAATAAAGGACAAAAACTCCGAAAGCGGCGAAAAGAAAAAAGGGCTTTTCCATTTGTGGTGCGAAGCCTCGGGCATTCCGTACAAAAAGGATTTCGCACTCGACGACATAATCGACTCGCTTCCGAAATACACGACCACAGGCGTAAGCGAAAGCCGCGCCCTGCTCAAGGTGCGTTCGCGCGACATCGCGCTTCTCAAAAAGAAGTTCCAAAGCGAGTTCGAACGCTCGTTCGAGTCGGACAGCGAAGGCTTCGTAAAAAAATATTCGATTACTTCATGGAGCGCGTCGC
Organism: uncultured Treponema sp.; assembly: GCA_947178095.1. Classification (GTDB taxonomy): domain Bacteria; phylum Spirochaetota; class Spirochaetia; order Treponematales; family Treponemataceae; genus Treponema_D. Next base: position 4,498 of record CAMWWZ010000018.1, on the reverse strand, counting down.
TCACGAACGGCACGAAAGAAACTTCCCATGCGAAAGACTTTTCGAAATCAGGCACGGGCGGCTTAAAGATTCTTTTTTACGAAAAAGGCTCGCAAACACCCGCCTCGTACATTTGGATGCGGCCTTCGGGAACAGAGCCAGTTTTCCGGATTCTGTGCGACGTAAAAGGATGCGACGCGCAAAAAGAAAGGGATTTGCTTTCGTGGGAAACGAAGCTTTTGCAAAAAGCGGATGTTTAAAATTGCACTAGACAATTTTTGCATTTTGATTTATTATAATTTTGAAATCAACAAAAGGAGGTGGCGGCAAATTTAGTCGCCTGAACCATAATGGAAAAGCAGGAAATCTTATCGCGGGCAAAAGAATACATCGCGCAGGAAAAGGACGAGAGATTCAGAAAGGAAGTTGAAGAGCTTGTCGCAAAAGAGAATTTCGCGGAACTCGAAGACCGCTTCTATCAGACGCTTGAATTCGGAACAGGCGGACTTCGCGGAATCATGGGCGGCGGCACGAACAGGATGAACACGCTCGAAATAAACCGCGCCACGCAAGGACTCGCAAACTATTTCATAAAGACATTTCCCGAAAAGGCGAAAGAAGGAAAGCTTTCGGCGGTAGTCGCCTACGACAGCCGACTCAACAGCGACGTTTTCGCCGAAGCCACCGCGTTGATTTTCGCCGCGAACGGAATCAAGGCGTACCTTTTCAGCGGCGTGCGGCCAACTCCCGAACTTTCATACGCAATCCGAGAACTCGGCGCGGACACCGGAGTCGTAGTCACGGCGAGCCACAATCCGAGAATGTACAACGGCTACAAGGCCTATTGGAATGACGGAGCGCAGGTCATCGAGCCGCACGACAAGGGAATTATCGTCGAAGTGAACGCGGTGAAAGAAGTGAAGACAATTTCCAAAGAAGAGGCGTTGAAAAACGGCTCTCTCAAAATCATCGACAAGGAAATCGACGAGAAATTCTGGGAAATGTGCAAGGCGCAGCTTTTCCGCCCCGCGCTCATCAAGGAAAAGGCTTCGAGCGTAAAAATCGTCTACACTCCCCTGCACGGAACTGGCGCGATGCACGTGGAAAAAGTCCTCGGAGATTTGGGACTTAAAGTCATCACCGTTCCCGAGCAGAAAAAGCCCGACGGAAATTTCCCCACCGTGGAAAAGCCGAATCCCGAAGAAGCCCCCGCAATGAAAATGGCTTGCGATTTGGGAGAAAAGGAAAAGGCGGACTGCGTTATGGCGACCGATCCCGACGCGGACAGATTCGGAACGGCGTTCCCCGACAAGGACGGAAAATTCGTGCTCGTGAGCGGAAACCAAATGGGCGCGCTCCTTATGGAATATGTCCTCATTTCGCGAAAGGAATTGGGAACGATGCCGAAAAATCCCGCCGTCGTGCGCTCGATCGTAACATCGCCTTTCGGCGACGCAATCTGCGAGAAATTCGGAGTAAAGATGATCGAATGCTTGACGGGCTTCAAATGGATTGCCGCGGCGCAAGCAAAGATGGAAAAAGACGGCTCTGCGGAATACGTTTTCGGGCTTGAAGAAAGCTACGGCTACAAAGTTGAAAAAGAAACGATGGACAAGAACGGAATTTCCGCCGCCGCGCTCTGCGCCGAGATGACGCTTTATTGGGCAAGCAAGGGAAAAAGCGTACTCGAGCATTTGGACGACATGTACGCGGAATACGGATATTTCCAGGACGGCGCGATCTCGAAGTATTTCGAAGGTCCTACAGGTCCTGCCATAATGGACGGAATCATGACGAAGCTCCGCACCGAAGGCTTGAAAACTTTGGGCGGAAAGCGCGTCGTGAAAATCCGCGACATCCGGGAAAGCGTCTCGTTCGATCCTGCGAATCCCGCGCAAAAGGGAACGCTTGATTTCCCGAAAAGCAACGTCCTGCAATTCTTCCTCGAAGGCGGAACAATCGTGAGCGCGCGTCCGAGCGGAACTGAGCCGAAAATCAAGTTCTACATAAATGCGTGCCTTCCGCCCAAAGGAAAGGACGGACTTTCCGAATCGAAGAAGGAAGCCGCCGCGCTCTGCGACGCGATTTCGGAGGAAATAAATTCCGTGCTCGATGGCGCAAAATAGCGCGCGCGTATTCCGCGACTACAGGAAACTTCGCAGGCTTTTCGAAAGCGGCGAAGTTTTCTGCGCGTTCGACACTGAAACCACAGGCCTTTCCTCTTCGCGCGACAACATCATAGAAATAGGCGCGGTCAAATTCGACAAGAGCGGAACTATTTCCCAATTCGATTCTTTTGTGAAAATCCCGTTTCCCCTGCCCGCGCTGATTACGAAAATCACGGGAATTTCAAACGAAATGCTTTGCGAAGCTCCTGAAATCGAAAAGGTGATGGCGGACTTTTGCGAGTTTTCGCGCGGCACGATTTTGGTGGCGCACAACGCGATGTTCGACTGGAATTTTTTGGAGCAGGAATTGGCGCGGATTTCGTTTCCGCGAATCAAGAACAAAATAATCGACACGCTCGAAGCCGCGCGGTGGGCGTATCCTCTCAACAAAAAACATTCGCTGCAATATCTCGCCGCCGGAATGAAAATCAAAGTGGAAGAAGCGCACCGCGCCTATGACGACGCGCGAGTCTGCATGGAAATTTTCTTGCGGATTCTGCGCGACACGGACTCGATACAAAAATAGTTAATAGTGAATGGTGATTAGTGAATATTTATTGGTTGTTCGATGCAATCTTTGCGGCAAGGAAATTATAGTTAATAGTTGTTAGTGAATAGTTAATAATTGTTTAATGAAAACTTGCCGTTCGTAAGAGAAACTCGCAGAAGATAAGTTTCGACGAGGCACTTGAAAGATTCGCTTCCGCTGGGGCTAGGTCGCAGCGCACTGCGCTGCTTACCAAGTTTTTTGTTTGATGTGCTAGCAAAAAAACTCGCAACTAATATTCCCCTCAACTATTAACTAATAACTATTCATTATTAACTCTAAACTATCTCAGCCTCTCGGCGCTTTTGCGGGATCTATCGGGCTTCCGTTGCTGAAAACCATGAGCGTAAGGCGCGGCTCTTTTGAGATTGCGTCCACGCCCGCAAGCCCGATGGTGTCGCCGTACACAACATAGTCGCCTTTCTTCACTTTGATTTCGCACATTCCAGTGTACGCATAAACAAGCCCGGTCTTTGACTGCACGAACACGACTTCGCCGAATCCGCGATACGTGCCGCAATACATCACTGTTCCCGCCATGATATTCATGACTTTTTCCTTGTTGGAAGCCGAAAGCTGCACTCCGGAAACCTTGCCGTTTACATAAGTCACGCGCGGACTTTTCACAGGCCACACAAGGCCGTCCGAGCCTTTCGCGCCGGAATATTTTCGCGGGTCGGCTTCTTTCAAGTCGGGAAGATTTTCCGCGCCAGGCGAGCTTCTTGAAGGGACTTTCAATTTTTGTCCGGCTTTCAGAACATCGTTCTCGCCCAAATCGTTCATCGCGAAAAGTTCCGCGACCTTGATATTGTATTTTCGCGCGATTCCGTAGAAAGTGTCTCCTTTTTGAACGGCATAAACGTCGAGCGACGAGGAACTGTAGCTTTGCGAGCCTTTGCCAGCGTTCGAATTGAGGATCGCGGCGTTCTCGATGTCGGGGCTTGGAATGTTGAGTTTTTGCCCGAACTTGAGGACATCGTTTTCGGAAAGGTTGTTCGCCGCGCGCAATTCGCTCAATGTGATTTGATATTTTCGTCCTATCGAATACAACGTCTCGCCCTTCTGCACCAAATGAACGGTGTCGGCAAAGGCGGACAGGCACAATGCCGCAGAAAGCGCGAACGCTGTTTTCTTGAAAAATTTTCCGATTTTCATACTTTTTATTTATCGGCAGAATTCGCGAAAATAATTAATATTAAAAATTGTCGCTAAAATATCGCGACAACTTTTAATGACTAGTTTTTGGAAAAACCGCGAAATCCGCACATCAATTTTAATTCGAGTCAAACAATTTTACACAAAAAAAGCCTTTCGCATTTTGCGAAAGGCTTTGAGCCATGCCGGCTTCGAACCAGCGACCCACAGATTAAGAGTCTGTTGCTCTACCAGCTGAGCTAATGGCCCGTAAAAAATTGCATCGTGTCGGCAAGCGAATCACTTTGCTTTGCGTCCGACAGGATTCGAACCTGCTACCACCGGATTCGAAGTCCGGGACTCTATCCAGATGAGCTACGAACGCGAATCGTGGACATTTTTCTTGCGAAAAATCGGGTGCCTGATGGGGATCGAACCCACGACAACCAGATCCACAATCTGGCGCTCTACCGCTGAACTACAGGCACCAAGTTATCGATAAAAGATATTCTATCAGAAAACGCATAATTTTGTCAATAGCAAAGCGCGAAATTTTTGAAAAAAAGTTTGGCGCACTTTGATCGTCGCAAAATCCGTTCAATTTTTTTCCGCTCCCTGTCGTCAATATGCGATAAGGTGTACACTTGATGTTTTCATTCTAGCCCTACAA